>DATNFS010000163.1:0-26569 GCA_035606275.1 Rudaea sp. | reverse complement strand
GCGCCCGGCTATCACTTCGGCAAGTCCCAACTGGTCATGTACCAGGCGATCGTGGAGCGCGATCGGCAACTGGGTACGCTGTACCTGAACTTTGAAACCAGCTCGGTGCTGGAAGAATGGCTGTGGGAGTCGGTCCGCATTGCGCTCGTGGTCATCGGCATCGCCTTGATGGTGGCCTACCTGCTGTCGCATGCGCTGCAGAGGCAGATTTCGGGCCCGATCCTCGCCCTGGCGAAAACCGTCCGGCATATTTCCGACGCGGAGGATTTCTCGCTGCGCGCCAGCAAGCACGGCAATGACGAGATCGGCCTGCTCACGACCGGCTTCAACGACATGCTCGTGCGCATACAGGAACGAGAGAGCGCATTGCGCGCGGCAAACGATGCGCTGCGCACGGAGAATGTCGAACGCGAACTGGCCGAGAAGAAAGCCACCTGGCTCGCCTCGTTCCCGGAGCGCAATCCGAATCCCGTGCTGGAGCTCGACCTGACCGGCGAGGTTATCCATTACGCGAACCCGTCGGCGCACCGGTTGTTCCCGGACCTGCTCGACCGGCGGCGTCGCCATCCGGTATTCGACGGCCTGGTCGAGGCGGCCGGCGACCTGCTGCATGGAAAAACGCAGTCGGTGCAGCGTGAGATTGCGGTGGGTGCGATCTTCTTTTCGCAAATGCTCACCTACATTCCCGAGACGCGCCGATTGCGCGCTTATCACACCGACATCACCGAACGGAAACGCGCCGAAGACGCACTCCAGGATGCCAAGCACGATCTGGAGCGCAAGGTCATGGAGCGCACGGCCGAACTCCAGGTGGCCAAGGAGCAGGCCGAATCGAGCGATCGTCTGAAATCGGACTTCCTTGCGACGATGTCGCACGAGCTGCGCACGCCGCTGAATGCGATCATCGGCTTCACCGGCACCTTGCTCATGCGCCTGGCCGGACCGTTGACGCCCGATCAGGAAAGGCAGTTGACGACGGTTCGTTCGAGCGCGCGGCACCTGCTTTCGCTGATCAACGACGTGCTGGACGTCGCCAAGGTCGAATCGGGAAGATTCACGTTGAAGCTGGAGCCGACCTCGTGCAACAGCGTCGTCGAAGAGGTCGCAACGACGTTGCGGCAATCGGCGGAAAAGAAGGGTCTGGCTTTCGAGGTCCGCCTGCCGGAGCAGGACGTGATCATTCCCGCCGATCGCCGCACGTTGAGCCAGATCGTCATCAACCTGGTCAACAATGCAATCAAGTATACCGACTTCGGCAACGTCGTCGTGACGGTGGCGCGCGTTCGGGACAGCCAAGGGATCGCCACTACCATCGGCGTCGCCGACACCGGCTCGGGGATCCGGAGCGAAGACCAGGCAAAGCTCTTCCAGGCATTCAGCCAGGTCGACTCGTCGTCGACGCGTCGTTTCGAGGGCACCGGCCTCGGCCTGCACCTGTCCCAGAAACTCGCAGCGCTGCTCGGCGGTCAGATTACGCTTGTCAGCGAGTACGGCAAGGGGAGTACATTTACGCTGCGCATTCCCGAGGGCGCCTAGCGTCATGGCACGCATCCTTGTCATTGAAGACAACCTGGCGAACCTGGAGCTGATGACCTATCTGCTGCGCGCTTTTCGGCACCAGGTCATGACGGCGGAAAATGGCGAAGCCGGAATCGACATTGCGCTGCGCGAATGGCCCGATCTGATACTTTGCGACCTTCTGCTTCCGGGCATGGATGGGTATGCTGTCGTGCGGCACATCAGGGCCGGCTCGCAGGCAAGGATTTCGATACCGATCATTGCCGTGACCGCGCTGGCCATGGAAGGCGACCGCGAGAAAGGGCTGTCTGCGGGTTTCAACGGCTACATTTCCAAACCGATCGACCCGGAAGAATTCGTCATGCAGGTGGATGGTTTCCTGGGCGCAGGGCAGCGCGGCTCGACGCCACCGGCACAGGTTGCCCGGGCAGCGGCCCCGATCGAGTCGCGGGCGGCTCACCGGGGAACCCTGCTGGTGGTGGACGACTCGCCGACCAACCGGGAATTGATTTACCACACGCTGACGCCGATCGGATACGAAATTCGCCTCGCCAACAGCGTACGCGCGGGCCTGGAACTGCTCGCAGCCTATTTGCCCGACCTGATCCTCTCGGATCTTCACATGCCCGGCGAGGATGGCTTCAATCTTGTCCGCCGCATCAAGTCGGATCCGGTTCTCGCCAAAGTGCCGTTTGTCTTCATCAGTTCCTCGGTCTGGGGTGAAGAATACCGGGAGACCGCGCTGCGCCTCGGAGTCAGCCGATTCCTGCTGCGCCCGATAGAACCGCAGGCCCTGATCGACGAGATTGCTTCCTGCCTGGCAACCCACGAAGTCAAGCGAGGTGCCGACAATGCGTTGGGATGATCAGGCAGCCGATCGGGGACTCTGCGCGCCGCCGCCGCGTGCCCGGCGGATACTGATGCGCCCGATCTTGTCCGCGCCGCCTGCGGACGAACCGGCGGCTTGCCCGGCAAATGGAGACGCCCATGGCGACAATCCTGGTCGTTGATGACCGCTCGGTCAATCGCGATTTCCTGGCCACGCTGCTGGGCTACGTCGGGCACTCCGTGCTGCAGGCTTCCGACGGCGCCGAGGCGCTGGCGATCGTGCGCGCGCAGCACCCGGACCTGATCATCACCGACCTGATGATGCCGACGATGAGCGGCGTCGAATTTGCCGGCCGGGTACGCGCCGACGCCAGCGTGGCGAAGACGCCGATCATCTTCTATACCGCCACCTACCGCGTCAGCGAGGCGAACTCGGTTGCCGAGCAATGCGGGGTCTCCACCGTGCTGGTCAAGCCGGTGGAACCGCAGGCTGTTCTCGACGCAGTCGCGGCCGAGCTGAACATCGAGCAGTCCGCGACGCTCTCCGCCGAGGTCGTTGCGCGATCGCCGGAATTCCTGGACGCCGCACAGCCGGGCTACCTGCGCAGCCTGACCGAGTTGCAGCAGTCGTTGCGCGAGACGCTTGACGATGCAATCGAGCAGGCCGAGTCGCAAAAGGACGAACAGGGCGCGATCGCCCGCGCTGGAATCAATGCGCTCTACCCGTTCAGCCTGCGCCTGGAGGCGCTGCTGCAGCTGAATGTCGCATTGACTTCGGAGAGGGATGCGCAAGCGATGCTCACGCTGTTCTGCCGCAGTGCGCAGAGCATCATCAACTGCAAATATCTTGCGCTGGGGATACTCGACCGCGACCGCCGGCACCTGCGCAGCATAACCACGCGCGGCTTGAGCGGCGAGGTGCGCGTTCAATACGAATCGATGGACCCGTGGTCCGGGATGTTCGGCGAGGTCCTGTCCGCTGAAAAAACGATTCATGTCGAGGGTGACGGCTCAGCCGGAAACTGCGGGCTGCCGCATTTTCATCCAGCCGTGCACAGCCTTCTGGTGCTGCCGATACCGGTCAACTCGGCGATGCATTCATCCGGCTGGCTCTATTTCGCCGACAAGCTCAGCGGCCTTCCGTTCGACCTGGAAGACGAGCGCTTCGGCGTCACGATGGCTGCACAATTTGCGCTGGCCTACGGCAACCTCACTCTCTACGAGGAAATCGAGCACCACGCGAAATGGCTCGAAACGGAGATCGCCGAACGCCAGAAGACGGCGCACGCCCTGAGTGAAAGCGAGCTGCGCTTCCGGCAGATCGCGGAAAACATCGATGCCGTTTTCTTCCTGATCGAACCGGACAGTTCGCGCGTCCACTATGTGAGCCCGGCTTATGAAACCGTCTGGGGCCTGACTTGCGCAAGTTTTTACGCGCAACCGCGATCCTGGATGGATTCGATCCATCCCGATGATCGCGAGCGCGTCGACCAGACCATCGCCAAATACAGCGTCGTCGGGCGCGGATTCGATCTCCAGCATCGCCTGCTCCACCCGACGGGCGTTCGCTGGATTCATCTGCGCGGATTTTCGATTCGCGACGCCAGCGGCAGCCCCTACCGCATTGCCTGCGTCGCGACCGACATCAGCGCAACGATGCACAGCCAGGATGAATTGCGCGAGAGCAACCGGCGCTTCAGCGAGTTGCTGGACAATGTCGAATTGATCGCCGTGATGCTCGACCGCGACGCCCGTCTCACCTATTGCAACGAATATTTCCTGCGCATGACGGGCTGGCGCCGCGACGAGATAATCGGTCGATCGTGGTTCGAACACTTTCCGCTTCCGGCGGAGGCCGAAGAACGGCGGGCACAATATGCCAGACTGGTTGCCGGCGATTCGACCGCGATGCATCTGGAACGGGAGATCCTCACGCACAGCGGTGAACGCCGGTTGATCCGCCTGAACAATACCTTCCTGCGCGCGACATCGGGCGAAATCGTCGGTATCGCCAGCCTCGGCGAGGACGTGACCGAGCAGCGCCGCGCGCAAGCGCAGCTTGCCCACGCGGCCACGCACGACCGCACGACGGGGCTGCCACGATCCGCGCTCCTGCAGGAATACCTGCAGACAGCCTGTGTCGAAGCCGCCGCCCAGGATGGGCGCGTGATTGTCCTGCATGTCGACCTTGACCGCTTCCATACGGTGAACCAGACGCGAGGCCGGGCAGTCGGGGATCAGGTGTTGCGTGTCGTTGCCGAACGTCTGAACGATGTCGCCGGTGCCGCCGGACATGTCGCGCACGTCGCCGGCGACGAATTTGCGATCGTCCTGCACGATCCTGACCATACCCAGGACCAGGTCGAATTCGGCGAAACCGTCCGCGCGCGGATAGAAGAGCCCATCATCGTTGAAGGCCGGCGCATCTATCTTAGCTGCAGCATCGGCGTGAGCTGCTTTCCGGACAACGGTTCCAGCGCGCACGAACTCCTGCGCCAGGCCGAATCGGCGATGGTGCAGGCGAAGGCCGAGGGCCGCAATACCGTCGTCGCGTTTGCCAACGAACAGCGGCAGGAGCTGGACGATCGCATCGCGCTGGGACTGCGACTGAACGATGCGCTGCGCAATTCGGAGTTCGTGCTGCACTACCAGCCGCTGATCAGCGGCCAGGACTGGCGCATCGGCGGTTTCGAGGCGCTGCTGCGCTGGAACAGCCCTGACTTCGGCCTGTTGCTGCCGGGCCGCTTCCTGCAGGTTGCAGAGGACCTCGGGCTGATCATCGAAATCGGCAGTTTCGTGCTCGAGTCGGCCTGTCGCCAGGCGCGCGCATGGCTCGATGCGGGCGCCGAAGACTTCTCCGTCTCGATCAATGTGGCGCCGCCGCAGATGCAGCGCCCCGGCTTCGTGGCCGAAGTCCGCACGATGCTGGCTCAGTTCAGGCTGCCGCCGCAGTGCATCGAGCTGGAGCTGACCGAAAGCATGATGAGCGGCAACATCGAACGCGTTACCGGGACGATGCGCGCATTGAAGGCGCTGGGGGTCAAGCTTTCGCTGGACGATTTCGGCACCGGCTACTCCAGCCTCAACTATCTGCGCCGCTTTCCGCTCGATACGCTCAAGATCGACCGCAGCTTCGTGCGCGACATCAGCACCGACGCGGGCGCGGCCGGCGTCTGCCGTGCGGTCATCACGCTGGCTCACCAGCTCGGCATGACCGTGCTCGCCGAAGGCGTCGAGACCGCCGCCCAGGTCGGTTACCTGCGCCGCAACGAATGCGACTTCTTCCAGGGCTTCTACTTCTGCAAGCCGATTTCGCCGGCACAGGCGCTCGAGTTGCTGCGGCACCGGTACCTGGCGCACGAGGGCATCGAGCAGCCGGCGGAGCAGAAGCCGACCCTGCTGCTGGTCGACGACGAGGAAAACATTCTCAACGCGCTGACCCGCATGCTGCGGCGCGACGGCTACCGCATCCTCACGGCGACCAAGGCCGAGGATGCGCTGGACATCCTCGGGCGCAATGAGGTACAGGTGGTAATCTCGGACCAGCGCATGCCGGGCATCAGCGGCACGGAGTTGCTCTCGCAGGTCAAGGAGATGCATCCGGAAACCGTGCGCATGGTCCTGAGCGGGTATACCGACCTGTCCGCAGTCACCTCCGCCATCAACGAGGGAGCCATCTACAAGTTCCTGACCAAACCCTGGGACGACGAAGAATTGCGCCTTCAGGTTCGAGACGCTTTCCGCATCGCACAGCGACGCAGCGATGCGCGCAAGTCGACCGCTTCCTGAAGCGCAGATCCGGTGCCGCAGGTGCGCAGTCCCCACGTTGTGCTTCGGACCACAAGGATGCCATGACTACGATTGCACTCAGTGAAGGCCAGCGTCTGCTGCTCGACGGCCTGGCCATGGGCAAGGTCCTCGACCACGTGCCCGCCCCGGTGCTCATCCTGCACGACGACGGCACGGCGTGGCTCAACGCCGCGGCGCGCGAACTCGACGACTGGCTCAAGGTCGGCGATCCCTCGCGCAGCCTCATGCAGGAAATCGGTCCGGCGTTGCAGCCTGTGTTGACGGCGCTCGACAGGAACGATTCCCCGCAAGTGCTCAGGGCACCGTTGCGCCAGCATTCCGGAGCCGAACGGGCATACCGGGCCATCCTCGTCGACGCCTCATCCGCCGGTCGCCCCGAAGCCTGCTCGGCCGTGATCCTCGCTGCGACCGGGCCAGGCGAAGGCGACGAGTTGCAAGCCGACGTCCTGACCGAACTTGCGCGTGCCCGCCTCGAGGAGGCGCAACGGCAACTGCTGCAGGCGGACCGGTTGTCGACGATCGGCCAGCTCGCCGCCGGCGTCGCGCATGAGATCAACAATCCGATCGGCTACGTCCAATCCAATCTGGAAACGCTGCGCGACTACGTCTCCAGCCTGTTCCGCCTCATCAGCACCCAGGATGCGGCGTTGCGCCAGTTCGGCCAGAGTCACGCCACGCAGATCCAGCAGATCGAAAAGGTGCGGGAGGAAATCGATTTCGACTTCCTCTCCAAGGATCTGCCGACCCTCCTGGCGGAATCGCAGGAAGGCGTCTCGCGCGTGCGCAAGATCATCCAGGACCTGCGCGAGTTCTCGCGCGCCGGCCACGCCGAGGACTGGACGCTCGCCGACATCCATGCCGGGATCGACAGCACCATCAACATCGTCTGGAACGATCTGAAGTACAAGGTCGAGCTGATCAAGGAGTACGGCGATCTGCCGCCGGTCGAATGCCTGCCGTCGCAGATCAACCAGGTGTTCATGAACATCCTGGTCAATGCCGGCCACGCGATCGACCCGCGCGGCCAGATCACGATCGCAACCCGCGCCGTCGGCGACTTTGTATACATCGAAATCTCCGATAGCGGCAAGGGCATCGCGCAGGAACACCTGCCGCGCATCTTCGAGCCGTTCTTCACGACCAAGCCGGTCGGCAAGGGCACCGGGCTGGGCCTGTCGATTTCCTATGGCATCGTGCGCAAGCACAACGGCGAGATCGATGTGCGCAGCGAACTGGGCGTCGGCACCACATTCGTGATCAAGCTGCCGATCCGCCAGCAAGGTGCGCGCAGTGCGCCAATCGACGACGGCGACGGCTACAATCCGGATCAGCAGGCAAAGCAGTAGAGGCTATCGGCAATGTACCGCATCATGCTGGTTGACGACGAGATCAACATTCTGTCCGCGCTGAAGCGGGCATTGCTCACCATACCGTTCGATGAGCTCGACGGCGATCGGCCGGAGATCGAAACATTCACTTCCGCGCGCCAGGCACTTGCCAGGATCGGCGGCAAGCCGGTCGATCTGGTCATATCCGATTTCCGCATGCCGGAAATGAACGGCGTGGAGTTTCTCGCCCAGGTCATCAAGGCGCAGCCGGACATCGTCCGGCTCGTGTTGAGCGGCCAGGCCGATCTCGACGCAGTCATCGATGCGATCAACCGCGTGCAGATCCATCGCTTCATCGGCAAGCCGTGGCACGACTTCGAGTTGAAGTCCGCGGTGATCCAGGGACTGGCGGCGCGCTCGCTCGTGCTCGAGAACCGCCGCCTGGCTGACCTGGTTCGCGTGCAGTACGCGAAAATCAGCCGCCGCGACGCGGAGTTGCGCCGGCTGGAACTGGAGTCGCCGGGCATCACGCAGCTCAAGCTGACGACCGACGGGCGCATCGTGATCGAAGACGAGGACGAGGACAACGAGGCATATTGATTCGATGCGCGCGCGCATCGCGCCGCCGATGGCCACGCCGGTTCGGCATCTTGCGCCGGCGGAAAGCGACCGGCGCTTCCGGCGAGGCGGGCCGCCCGGTCTACCAGACCGAGCCGCGAATACCGATCGAGTTGACCACGCGCACGACGCCGGGAACCTCGAGCGCGGTCGATTCGATGATGTTGCGTTCCAAACCGGTGTCGACGATGCCGTACAGGTAGACGACCCGGTCCAGTGTCTGGACGCGGATACCCCAGCTCTCGATCGCGCGATTCTCGCGCAACAGGTCCTCGACCCCGGCGGTGATCCCGGCGTCACCGGGACAGCCGGCAAGTCCGCACTTGCGGTAGGTGTCGACGGTCGAGCAGGCGGTCAGCGCGGTGGCGAGCAGTATCGTCGCAAGCAGAGCAGCAAAGGTTCTCATCGGTCAGCGACTCGGCCAGGCGTTTACGCGGCAGCGCGGTCCACGCCATCTTACTCCGGGGCGCGGCACGGCTCCATCGCGTTTCGCGGCAGGGCCGGCTGGCGCGGCCCGGCGCGGGCTTCGCGCCTGTCGGGCATGCATCGGCGCATTCAATCCCGCCGTCGAGCCGGTATCATGGGCGATACCCGCGGCGACGCCGGCATTGCAGCAGATCGTTGGTCCTGGTCCGCGCAATGGCCGTGTCGGGCAGCGGAAACCGCAACTGCCAGGCCAGTCGATATTCCATGCGCGAGTCCTCAACGGTACTGCTGTCCAAGACGCGGTTTCTCACCGCACTTTTCGCCGCGGTTCTGATCTTCACCGATTCTGCCACGGCGGCAGATGACACTGCCTGGAAGACACAGCTGACGCGGCGGGGGAAGACGGTCGTCGCGTCGGCCAGCGAGGACGGCTTCAACCTGTCCATCGCCCGCGTCGATCATCCGATACCAGTGCAGGCTGCGCAGGCGCAGACCGCGAGCGTGCTGTTCGATGCGATGTTTGCGCTGGCGCAGGATGAGCTGGGCAAGGCGCGTGTCGAGACGATGCGCTACCCGGCGTTCGACAACAACGAACCATTCGTCTGTGACTGCCTGGTCGCCGGCGAACGATGGCTGTGGGTGTGGACGCGAGACATCGCCTACGCCACCGACCTGGGACTGTTCCGCTTTGATCCGAAGGACGCACGCACCAGCCTCGAGTTCAAGCTGTCGGGTTTGCGCGAACTCCCGGGCACTGCGTCTTCTTCGAAGGCGCGGCCGGCAGCTTCCGGTTCGGCACTCTATCCGGTGCAGGACGCCGGCTCCGGCGGCAGCTGGCCGGTCAGCACCGACCGCATCGCATGGTTCCTCGGCGCCCGCCACCTGACCAGCGAGCCGGCCTTCGCGGAAAAAGTATACAAGGCACTTGCTGCGACGCTGGCCCAGGACCGCCGTTTTGTCTTCGACGCGCAGCAGGGCCTGTACCGCGGCGAGACCTCGTTTCTCGACTGGCGCGAACAGACCTATCCGGCATGGACGGCACACAACGTCGTATTCATCGCCGAATCGTTTGCGTTGTCGACCAACGTTCTTTATTACGAAGCATTGCAGCTCGCGGCGAAGCTGGCGCAGTCGCGCAATGACGGCATGGCGGGACGGTACCGCGAGCAGGCCGGCGCACTGAAGCTGGCGATCGACCGCCGTTTCTGGCGCGAAGACCGCGGCCTGTACATGAGCTACGCCGGCGCGGCGGATTTTCCGTCGACGATCGAAGCCTACGACCTGCTCGGCACGTCGCTGGCGATCGTTTCCGGCGTTGCGCCGGCCGCGCGTGCGCGCCGCGCCCTGGCCAACTACCCGACCTGGAGCGACGGCAGTCCGGCGGTCTGGCCCGAGCGCCAGGAGGTACCGGTCTACCACAACCGCGCGATGTGGCCGTTTGTGAGTGCGTACGCGCTCAAGGCCGCGCGTGCGCTCGACGAGCCGGTGCGCATCGCGCACGAATTGCGCTCGATCCTGGGCTCTGCCGCGCTGGCCGGATCGAACATGGAAAACTACGAGCTGTCGACGATCAACGCACGCGAGACTGCGTTCCCGACGTCCGATGCGCCAGCAGCCGAGGGTGGCGACTTTGCGCTGCCGAAAGACCACGCCGGCGCGGCAGCTGCGCCCGGCGCCGCGCAGCGATCGACGCCGCCGGATCGCGGCGATTTCCAGTTGCCCGGGCAAGTCGCGCCGGGCGCCGCCGGCAAGTCGCCGTCCGGTGCTGCCGGGTCGGCGGCGAAGGCCGCTGCGCCGTTCAGCCGACCCAGGAGACAATCGAATGAACCACAGCGCAGTGGTCCGGTCGTCAATTCACGGCGCCAGCTGTGGTCGATCGCGGCCTATCTCGACCTCGTCACCGAGGGCGTGTTCGGCCTGAGCGACAGCGGTGCGCTCGAGCCGAAGTTGCCGCGGGAACTGCTGTCGATGCTGTTCGGCGAGCGCAGGGAAATCCAGCTCAAGCTGCCGGACCGGCGCATAACCCTGGTTTTGCCGGCGCAACTGGGCGAGCAGGACAACCTGCTGATCGCCGGCACGAAATCCGGTACGCGCGCCGACACGCGCGTGCAGCTGCGCGGCGTGCACGTCCCGGCATCGCCGCTGCCGCTGGATCGTCCGGCGTTTGCACCGGAGACACCGGCGGCGCCGACCGTCGAGCGTGACGGCGAAAACTGGCAGATCCGCGGCGTCGGTGCGCCGGCACAACAGCTGTATGTGAACGATCGCTCGCTCGGCGCGTTCAATGGCGCGGCAACGCTGCCATACCGGCGCGAGTTGCAATGCATCAGCCTGACGGCGCACTCGGCCGAGGGCATCGAATCGCTGCCGAGCCAGCCGGTGTGCGTTGGCGAGACCGAAACCGTTGGCGGCGATTGGCCGCGAACGTGGACCGCGCACAACGATGGCCGCTATCAGCTGCGCCTGGACTACCAGAACACGCAGGGGCCGATCTCGACCGGTATCACTGCGGCGACGAGGATGCTGATGGTGCAATGCGCCGGCGCGCTCGCGCAGACCGCACCGGTGGTGATGCCGCATAGCGAAGGCAAACAGAGTTCCACTGCCGTTGCCTTCAGCGTGCGCGCGGGACAACGCTGCACGTTCACGCTCGACGAAGGCTTCAACATGACCTTCCTCGCGCACAACGCGAAGTTCACCGGCGGTCCGGGCGGCCCCGGCGGCCCGGTCAACAGCGCCGGCATCGGCGACCTGCAGATTGTCCAGCTGCACCAGGAACAAGCGCCTGCAAGGTGATCGGCACGAATCGCGGTCTGCGCCCAGGCCATGCGCCTGCGCTGGTCAAGCAGCCGCGATGCGGGGGCTATCGGCTCGTGCCTAATGCACGGCAACTGCGTGGCGGCTGTGATCCGGCTGCCGCTAGCGCGCGTGGCGGCGGCTGGTGAAGAACCCGTTCAGCGTCAGCCGTCCACGGCGCGGATCGGCGCTGAGCCTTTCCGGCAGCCGGATATCGCCCGAGTGGAGCATTGCCCCGTCGTAGAAGATCAGTCGATTCCACTTCGCATCGATTCCGCCGACGCGCCGGAAGCAGCGACTGGAATCGCACAGGTAAGCCTGCGGCACGCCATGGCGGCGCGTGAACTCGGCCGGAGTCAGCCGGTTTGCATCGGCGAACACCTGTTGCATCTGGTGCGGCGGCAACGCCGGCACGTAGAAGCCGGTGCCGCCGAGCGCGGCGTCCTCGAACAGGTACAGCACGGAAGCCTGGATCGATTGCTGTTCGCCGAGGTCGAAGCGATCGCTGTGGCAGATGCACTGCCACGGTTTGAGTTCGCGCGGCGGCAGTGTCACGAGCGCGAGACGGCTGTGCATGCGCTGGACCCGCCGGGCATCGAAGAAGCGGCGCACATGCTCGGTGAAGAACGCGTCGAGCGCCTCGGAAATCCGGCCCGGAGTCGGCAGCAGCAGGCCGGGGTACGCGTTGTAGTCGACGCGCTGGAACGCCGCGCTCTGCGCTGCCGCGAACTCGACCAGCCGTTCGGGCTCGAGCAGGGCATCGTCGATGACCAGGCAGGCCTGTCCCGGCACCAGATCGATGCGTTCGATGCGCGGGCGTGGATTGAACGCAATCAATTGTTGCATCGTCGCCGCCGTTGTCACTGCGCGTCAGCGAACAGCCATGTCACGGCGCGCGGAAACTGTTTGCGCCAGGCCGCTTCATTGTGTCTTGCGCCGAGATCGACGGCCAGTTCGATCTGTTGCGCCGGCAGGCCCGACCCGCGCAGGCGGTCGAGCATGCGCCTCACGTTGCCCAGCATGAGCGCATCTTCGCGGCCACCGCAATAGAAATACAGTTTCGCGTCGTGCGGCAGCGGATGAGCCGCCGTGTACGAAAATACGTCGGTGGCGTACCAGTACGACGGCGAGAACAGGCCGGCCATGCCGAACACCTGCGGATAGCGGTGGATTGCATAGTGCGATATCAGCCCGCCGAGCGAACTGCCCATGATCGCCGTGTGCCGGCGATCGGGTCTGGTCCGGTAGTGGGCATCGATGTATGGCTTGACGACACCGACGATGAAGGCAACGTAGGCCTCTCCTTCGGCCTTGCTGCCTGGCTTGTCCCAGGCAGTCAATTCCTGGCCGCGGTGCTCGCCGCCGTTGTCGATGCCGACCACGATCAGTTCGAGGTGCCTCGTCTGCGCCAGGCGGTCGAGGCTGTCGTCGACCGCCCAGTTGCCGCCGGAACCGCCCGCCGCATCGAACAGCTTCTGACCGTCGTGCATGTACAGCACCGGATAGCGCGCAGCGGACGTCCCGTAGCCCGGTGGCAGGTACAGGCGAACCACGCGCGCGCGGTCGAGGCCCGGCATCTCCAGCGGCGGCAACACCTGCACGTTCGCCGGCACCGTGCCCGGCCGCGGCACGGGTTCGGCCGCGGCGCCCTGCGCCCGCGTGCCTGCGACCAGGGTCACGCAAGCTGCCAGAAACCAGGCGATGCAGCTTCGGGCTTTCATGCGCGACGCCTGCGCGGTGCCAGACAAGGATGTGCCGTTGCACGGACTATCGACTGTTTCGGCGTGCGCATGCGCCAGTACCTTCGGCCGATGCGTCCGCCAGGCACACGACGCCGTGCGTGACGCGAACGTTGGGTTACTCCATCAGCGGCATCGACGCCGCTGGCCCGCCTCCGCGGCAGGCGCAAACGGTAGTCAAGCGCCGTCGCAAACCTGCGGCGGCGTCATGTCGGACTTGCGTCGAGCCGACGCCGGAATTCCATCCATCACGCACGGAAGCGCTGCGCCGATCAAGGCCGCTCCACCGATTCGGGCGTGCTCGTCAACTTGATCTGATCCGCGGCTGGAATGGTCACTGCGTCCAGACCCGCATCCTTCAGCGCCGTATCGACCTGCGCGAGTTCGGCGTGCTTCACCCGATCCCACAACGCTGCCGCCCGGTCCATGCGTTTGTTGCAGGCAGCCAGTGCTTCGCGCTGCGGCTGAGTCGGCGTGCGATCACTGCCTTCGATGTCCGTGCCAAGTCCGCCGAGCAGCTCGCCGATGGCGCCGAGGTTCGTGCCGGTTTCGCTCTCGCCCGATCGCAGCGGCTTGGTCGCCGCCTTGAACTTCTCGATTGCCGCGTGCAGCGCTTTGCCGTTCGAAGCGGCCTTGGCTTTTTTCTCCGCCGCAGCGATTTGCCTGTCGACAGACTGCATTTCACCGAACGCGACAAAGTTGCGCTCGAGCGCCGCGGCAATTGCGGCCGCGAATTGCGCCGCGTCGCGCACGGCGCCGGCATCGAGCGCGACGCGCGGATCGGCGACGACTTTCAGCGTTGCCAATGATTGCCTGCCATCGACGTCGAGCGCGACGGTGTAGTCGCCCGGCGCAACGAGCATGCCCTCCGGCACGATCGGCGTACCTTCGCTGTACACGGCGGCGATGCTGTAGCCATAGCGCGCGGCGCGCGGACGCGCGGCGCGCAGGTTCCATATGAAGCGATGCGCGCCGGCATGCGCCGAAAGAACCTGCGGCTGTCCGGCCCACGACTCGGTGAAGTAGCGGTGGGCATCGGGTTGGCCGGATGCCTCGTCGCTGGCGAAATGACGCACGACCTTTCCGCCTGCATCGCGGATTTCGAGGATGACCTTTTGCGCATCGTGCGCGAGCGCATAGTCGATCATCGCGCCGTCCGGCGGATTCTGTCCGAGCGCTGTGTCCGCCGGTGGCGGCGTGTCCCTGTTCTGGCTGCCGCGCACGCGAATGGCCACCGCCGGCTCGAACAACACGGCGCCGTCGTTCTTCGTCAGGCGCTCGTGCTGGCGCAGCGGCGTGACGTTGTCGAGGATCCAGATCGCGCGCCCCTGCGTCGCCGCGACCAGGTCGTCGCCGTGCACCAGCAGATCGCGTACCCAGGCAGGCGGAAGGCCGGCCTGCAGCGGCTGCCAGTGATCGCCATCGTCGAACGAGACGAATACGCCCAGGTCGGTGCCGGCGTAGAGCAGTCCGGGCTTGACCGGGTCGGCGCGCACCACGTCGACGAAGCTCGTCGCCGGCAGCCCGTCGACGACTTCCTTCCAGGTCTTGCCGGCATCGCGCGTGCGCAGCACGTGCGGGCGGAAGTCGTCCTGGCGATGGTTGTCGACCGCCGCATAGACGCTGCCGGGCGTCGCGGCCGAGACCTCGACCGTCGCGATTTTCATCCACGGCGCGACCAGCCTGGCCGGCGTCACGTTATCCCAGTGCGCTCCGCCGTCGCGCGTGCGCTGGATCAGCCCGTCATCGGTGCCGACCCAGACCTCGTCGTTGTCGCGCGGCGACAAGCCGATCGAATAGATCACGCCGTAGCCGCATTCGCGCGCGGCCGGCGGCGCGAGGTCGCCGTCGCATTTGGTCGCCCTCGGCGACTTCGCCGACAGGTCGGGGCTGATCGTGCTCCAGGTCCGACCCTGGTCAGTCGACCGGAACAGCACCTGCGCGCCCTGATAAAGTGGAAAAGGCTGCTTTTGCGACACCGCGATCGGCGTGATCCAGGTGTAGCGGTACTTCACGTCGGTGGCGCGCGCGCCATAGCTCGGGATCGGCCACGGCGAGATGTTCTGCACTTCGCCGGTGCGCGCATCCCAGCGCGACAGGCGGCCGCCGAGGCCGGAGCCGTAGATGATGTTCGGGTCCTGCGCGTCGGGCACGTCGTAGTCGCGCTCGTCGCCGCCGACCGGATGCCAGTCGCGGAAACTCAGTGCGCCGTAGTCGCTGCGGCTGGCGACGCCCGCCGTGCCGCTGTCCTGCTGTCCCGAATACACCCAGTACGGATAGCGATTGTCGGCGGCCAGGTGGTAGAACTGCCCGGTCGGCTGGTTGTACCAGTCGCTCCAGTTGCCGCCGCCGTTGACGCTGACCGACGTGCCCTGGTCGCTCGCAACGATCATGCGCTCGGGGTGCTTCGGGTTGATCCACATCTGGTGATAATCGTCGCCGCCCGGCGCGCCCTTGAAGACTTCGCAGTGGCTGCCGGCCTTGTCGCAGCGCCATACGGACTGGCTCATGAAATAGACGACATCCGGATCGTCCGGTGCCACCGTGAGGCTGGCGAAGTAGCCATTGGCGCCGGCCTTGTTCTTGTTGGCGAGCTGCCAGGTCGCGCCGGCATCATCGGAGCGGTACAGGCCGCCAGCATCCTCGCTGTCGACGATCGCGTAGACGCGGGTGCCGGAGGTGGTGTGTGCGGCGGCCAGGCCGATGCGGCCGATCTTTCCCGCGGGGAACCCGTTGCCCGCCACACGTTTCCAGGTCGCGCCACCGTCGCTCGACTTGTATACGCCGCTGCTTTCGCCGGCCTCGGACATGAAATAGTGCAGCCAGGGCCAGTAGCGCATGCGCCAGGTCGAGGCGAACACGATGTCCGGGTTGCCCGGGTCGAACGTGACATCGACCGCGCCGGTCGCATCGTCGACGAACAGCGTCCTGTTCCACGTCTTGCCGCCATCGACGGAGCGGAACACGCCGCGCTCGGGGTTGGCGCCGAACGCGTGCCCGGCCGCGGCGACCAGCACCTTGTTCGCGTCGCGCGGGTCGACCTTGATCGCGCCGATGTAGCGCGTCGCCTCGAGACCGGCATGCTGCCAGGTCTTGCCGGCGTCGGTGGATTTGTATACACCGTTGCCGTGGGCGATGTCGTAGCGCGAGGTGACCTGGCCGGTACCGACGTAGATCACGTTCGGGTCGCTGGCCGCGACGGCGAGTGCGCCGATGTTGTTCGCCGCCTTGACGCCGTCGAAAACGGCGTGCCAGGTCGAACCCGAGTCGGTCGTCTTCCAGACGCCGCCGCCGGCCGCACCGAAGTACCAGGTGTCGGGCGCGTCGGCAACGCCGGCCGCCGCCGTGCTCCAGCCCGCGCGGAACGGCCCGATCAGGCGCCAGCGCATGGCGTCGGCGGACTCGTCGGCGGCATGGACGGTCGCAGCGAGCGTAGTCAGCGCAGTCAACGCGAGCGCGGCGAGTGTGGCGGGACGCGGGTGAAGTCGGATCATGATGGCATTGCCGGTCGAGACGAAATTGCGGATTCTACGCCGATCGGGCGTCGCGACGGATAGGGCCCGCGCTGCCAATCGGACAAAAGCGCGTATCCATGACTTTCGTCCCATCGTTCTGCTGGCGGATAGTGCGCTAAGCTCCGCGGCGGAGCAGTTTGTCCCGTTTTTGTCCAGTTGGTCATACCCACTTCAATTTCGAGGGGAGTTGCCATGCGCATCGGCAAGGGTTGGTTTTTGGCATCTTTTTATCTCGTCGCCGCTTCGGCGCAGGCGATGACGGCAGATGAACTGGTCGCGAAGAATGTCGCGGCGCGTGGCGGAATGGACAGCCTGAGTGCGATCAAGTCGCTGCGCCTGTCCGGCAAGATGATTCTCGGCGGCTTCGGCGCCGAGGTCGACGCCGTGCAGCTCTACAAGCGGCCGGGTGCCTACCGCTTCGAAGGGACGCTGCAAGGCATGACGATGGTGCAGTCGTACGACGGCAAGGAAGCGTGGCGCATCTTTCCGTTCCAGGGCCGCAAGGATCCCGAGCGCACGTCGGCCGACGACGCCAAGGGATTGGCCGAGCAGGCCGACTTCGATGGCGGCTGGGTCAACGCCGCTGCCAAGGGCAACAAGCTCGACTACCTGGGCACCGAGGATGTCGACGGCACCGAAGCGCACAAGCTCAAGGTGACGCTGGCCAATGGCGATGTCGAATACGTCTACTTCGATCCCGACGCGTTCCTGGTCATCCGGACGCTCGAGCAGCGCACCGTGCGCGGCGTCGAGCAGCGCGACGTGACCGACTTCAGCGACTACGAAAAGGTCAACGGCACCTACATCGCGTTCTCGACGTCGAACGGCAACCCCGGCGACACGCAGCGCACCAAGTTCACCGTGGACAAGGCGGAAGCAAACGCAACGCTCGACGATGCGATATTCGCCTTTCCGGCCGGCAAATGAGACAGGGGACAGACATGCTGAGCAAAACGATACTGACGAGTGTGATTTGCTGTGCCCTGCCGCTGGCCGCGGCGCTGGCCGCCGAGCCGGCGGCCGCAGTGAAGTTCGACGCCGGCACGATTTCCGGCCTCGGCGCGCGCAACATCGGTTCGGCCGCGATGAGCGGGCGTATCGCGGCCCTCGCTGCGCGGCACGAGGACGATGGCCGCACCACCCTGTTCGTTGGCGCAGCATCGGGCGGCGTCTGGAAGTCGCTCGACGGCGGCACGACATTCCATCCGGTGTTCGACAAGCAGCCGGTCCAGTCGATCGGCAGCATCGCGCTCGATCCGAAAGATCCGAAAACGGTCTGGGTCGGCAGCGGTGAATCGTGGACGCGCAACTCCGTGTCGATCGGCGACGGCATCTACAAGTCGACCGACGGCGGCGATACGTGGACCAACATGGGCCTGAAGAATTCCGAGCGCATCGTCAAGGTCATCGTCGATCCGAAGGACTCGAACAGCGTCTATGCCTGCGTGCCCGGCAAACTGTGGAGCGACTCGGCCGACCGCGGCCTGTACAAGACGTCCGACGGCGGCAAGACCTGGTCGCTGATCCTCAAGGGCCCGAACCTGTCGACCGGCTGCGCCTCGCTGTCGATGGACGCGCAGAACCCGCAGGTGCTGTTCGCCGGCCTGTGGGATTTCCGCCGCAAGGGCTGGACGTTCCGTTCCGGCGGCGAGGATTCGACCAAGCCCAGCGGCAGCGGCCTGTTCCGCAGCGTTGACGGCGGCAAGAGCTGGACCGAAGTCACCGACAAGGGCAGCAAGGGTTTTCCGACCAAGCCGTATGGCCGCATCACGGTCGCCGTTGCGCCGTCGAACGGCAAGATCGTCTACGCCGTGGTCGAGTCCGAACATTCGGCGTTGTTCCGTTCCGACGACGGCGGCGCGACCTGGGACAAGCGTGACAACAGCCAGATGATGGTCTGGCGCCCGTTCTATTTCGGCAACCTGATCGTCGATCCGACCAACCCGGACCGCGTGTTCAAGCCGGACCTTGCGCTGATCCAGAGCCTCGACGGCGGCAAGAGCTTCGCCAACGTCGGCGGCGGCGCGCATGGCGACTTCCACGTCGTCTGGGTCGATCCGAAGAATCCGGCGCACGTGATCGCGGGCGACGACGGCGGCATCTGGTACTCCGAAGATGCCGGCAACCAGTGGTGGAAGGGCAACAACCTGCCGGTCTCGCAGTTCTATCACGTCAGCGTCGACAACGCCGATCCGTACCGCGTGTACGGCGGCCTGCAGGACAACAGCTCGTGGGTCGGCGACTCGGCCTACCCGGGCGGCATCACCAATTCGCGCTGGGAAAACATGTACGGCGGCGACGGCTTCTGGATGTTTCCCGATCCGGCCGACGACGACTACATCTACGCCGAGGCGCAAGGCGGCACGATCGGCCGGGTCAACCGCAGGACACACGAACTGCGCAACATCCAGCCGACCGCGCACTACAAGGAAAAACTGCGCTGGAACTGGAACACGCCGATCGCGCTGTCGCCGAACGAGAAGGGCACGATCTACATCGGCGCGCAATTCCTGTTCCGCACGCGCGACCATGGCCAGACCTGGGACCGCATCTCGCCGGACCTGACCACGAACGATCCGGAGAAGCAGAAGCAGGAGCAGTCCGGCGGCGTCACGATCGACAACTCCGCGGCCGAGACGCACACCACGATCTACTCGATCAGCGAATCGCCGAAGGACGGCAAGCTCATCTGGGTCGGCACCGACGACGGCAACCTGCAGATCACGCGCGACGGCGGCGGTCACTGGAACAATGTCGTCGGCAACATCAAGGGGTTGCCGAAGAACTCGTGGGTGAACTGGGTGCAGGCGAGCAACTTCGACGCCGGCACGGCGTTCGCGGCATTCGATCGGCATACCTACGGCGACATGACGCCGTACGTGTACAAGACCACTGATTACGGCAAGTCCTGGACACGCATCGTAACGCCCGAGCAGGGAGTGCGCGGCTACGCGTTCGTGATCAAGGAAGACACGGTCAAGTCCAGCCTGCTGTTCCTCGGCACCGAATTCGGCCTGTGGATTTCGCCGGACGGCGGCAACCAGTGGGCGCAGTTCAAGGGAGGCAACTTCCCCGCGGTATCGGTTCATGACCTGACCGTGCAGGCGCGCGACTCCGACCTCGTCGTTGCCACGCACGGTCGTGGCATCTGGATCATCGATGACATCACGCCGCTGCGCGAGTTGACGCCGCAGATGCTGTCGAGCGATGCCGTGTTCGTCGCCGGTCGCCCGCAGACGCAGCGCATGCGCGCGTTCGGCGGCTGGGCCGAGGGCGATGCCAGTTACTCGGGCCAGAACCCGCCGAACGGCGCGGTGATCACGTACTACCAGCGCGCGCGCCACCTGTTCGGCAAGATCAAGCTCGAGGTTTTCGACGCCGATGGCAAGCTGGTCGATACGCTGCCGGCGAGCGAGCGTCGCGGCTTCAATCGGATCGAGTGGAACATGCAGGTCAAGCCGCCGCGCGTGCCGCGCGCGGCGCAGCTCGCCTTCAACGGCACGCAGGGGCCGCGTGTCGTGCCGGGAACCTACACGGTCAAGCTGACCAAGGGCGACAAGACCTACGAGACCAAGCTCGATGTCGGCCTCGACCGGCGCGCCACATTCTCCGTCGCCGACCGCAAGGCCCAGTTCGATGCGGCCATGAAGGTGCACGGAATGTTCGGCGAGATGAGCGATCTGGCCTACAAGATCAATGCCGTGCGCGAAGGCATCGGTGCGCGCGCCGCGAAGCTGCCGGAGAAGGACGCCGCGCGCAAGCAGCTCGATGCGGCGAACGACAAGGCCGATACGATCCGCAAGAAGATCGTTGCGACCAAGGAAGGCGGCGCGATCACCGGCGAGCAGCGTTTGCGCGAATACACAGACGATCTGTACGGCGCGATCATGCAGTACGAGGGCAAGCCCGGCGATTATCTGATCGAGCGTACCGCAGCGCTGCAGCACGAACTCGGCGATGTCGAAACCGAGTTTGCGGCCTTCCAGAAGACCGACCTGGCCAAGGTCAACGAGACGTTGAAGGCCAAGGGCATCGATCCGGTGGAAGTGCCCGCGGCGGCGCCGGCCGAGGCCGGTGGCGGCAAGGGCGGTGCCGGGAAGAAGAACGAGCGCTTCGAGAATCCGTTCGAACGTGATTGATCGACGCGGTTCCCCCAGCCGAGCCCCTCTCCCGACCGGGAGAGGGGTGGGGTGAAGGTCAGGCCTGTTGTCGAGGCCGAAAAATCAGCCGGCCTCGTCGGTCCTGCAAGTACGATTGCCCAGAATCGCCTTTCGCCGGAGCGGGAGGCACAAGCTGAAGACATGCCTTTCGCCGAGGGCGCGAACAGGTGCGCGCTCCGGGGGCTTCCCGCCCTTCGACGTCAACTCAAGTGTGCTTCGAGGAACCACAGCGCCTTGTCCAGGCCACGCGAAATGCCTGTGAACAGGTCGGACGTATCGGCATCACCCGCGCCAGCGGCGCTCTGGATTGCGGTGCGTGTCGACGCTGCGAGTGCCGCGTAGCGATCCGCCAGCAGCGCGACAGCCGCCAGGCCGTCGATGCGGTCGAGCGGAAATTCCGGCAGGCGTGATTGCCGCGCTGCGACGCGACTCGTGCCGAGCGCCACGCCGCCCAGCGCAGTCACGCGTTCGGCGATGTCGTCGACCGGGCCCTCGAGATCCTCGGCCAGCTTGTCGAACAACTCATGCAGCGCGATGAAGTTCGGGCCCTTGACGTTCCAGTGCGCCTGCTTGACCTGTGTATACAAATCCAGTGTATCGGCGAGCTGGCGGTTCAGCAGCGCCACCATGGCGTCGCGCAATTTGCCCTTGATGTCGATGCGGGTCGAACCGGCCTTGTTCCTGGTCATGGCGATCTCCATTGACGAGTTTGCCAGTGAATATAATGCGCAACGCCCAGTCCGAAAAATGAATTGTTGCTATCGTGGTCATAGCTGATACCTATCGCCCCGGGCGCCCCGCCTGAGCGGGCGACAATTCGAACCGCAGGCCCGTGGAAAAATCCGTGAAAAATCCTGCCGAGTTCGCCGCGCTGCGCGCCGGGCTCGATGCGACGATGCTGCGTGATCGGCGTGCCTTGACGCGCGCGCTCGACCGCCTGGCGCAGCGCGATTCGCTGCCGCCGACGGCGCTCGCCGACTGGCAGCGGCGGATGCAGCAGGCCCAGCGGCGTTACGCGGCGCGCGCCGCGAGCGTGCCGGCGATCGGCGTGCCCGCAGATCTGCCGATCGCCGCGCGCGCCGACGACATCCTCGGCCTGATCCGTCGCCACCAGGTGCTGGTGCTTGCGGGCGAGACCGGATCAGGAAAAAGTACACAATTGCCGAAATTGTGCCTGGCGGCGGGGCGCGGCGTCGCCGGCATGATCGGCTGCACGCAGCCGCGTCGCGTTGCCGCGCGCAGCGTGGCGCGCCGCGTTGCCGGTGAACTCGGCACGCAGGTGGGCGCGCTGGTCGGCTTCCAGGTGCGTTTCACCGAGCAGATCGGCGAGCAATCGCTGATCAAGTTCATGACCGACGGCATCCTGCTGGCCGAGACGCAGTCCGACCCCTGGCTCAATGCCTACGACACGATCATCCTCGACGAAGCGCACGAGCGCAGCCTCAACATCGACTTCCTGCTCGGATTCCTCAAGCGCCTGCTCGTGCGCCGGCGCGACCTGAAATTGATCGTCACGTCGGCGACGATCGATACCGCGCGCTTCGCCAGGCATTTCGACAACGCGCCGGTCGTCGAAGTGGAAGGGCGCAGCTATCCGGTCGAAGTTCGCTGGCGCCCCGTGGATGCGTACGCGGCCGCAGGCCGCGACAGTCTCCCTTCCCCTGCGCAGCGGGGGAAGGTGGCCGAAGGCCGGAAGGGGGAGCACGACGGAGTCGAGCGCGATGCGTACGCGGCCGCAGGCCGCGACAGTTTCCCTTTCCCTGCGCAGCGGGGGAAGGTGGCCGAAGGCCGGAAGGCGGCGCGCGACGCGGACCTGCGGTCCGAGCGCAACGACATGACGCAGGCCGAGCACATCATCGCCGCGCTGGATGAAATCACGCGCGAAGACCCGCGCGGCGACGCGCTCGTGTTCCTGCCCGGAGAGCGCGAGATCCGCGACACGCACCTGGCGTTGACGCGCCGCAACTACCGCGCGACCGAAGTCCTGCCGCTGTACGCCCGGCTGTCGGCAAGCGAACAGGACCGCATCTTCAAGCCCGGCAGCGCGCGCCGGATAGTGCTCGCAACGAACGTCGCGGAAACCTCGCTCACCGTGCCGCGCATCCGCTACGTCGTCGATACCGGCACGGCGCGGGTCAAGCGCTACACGCAACGCAACCAGCTCGAACGTCTCCACATCGAGCCGATCTCGAAAGCCGCCGCGGACCAGCGCAAGGGACGCTGCGGCCGCACCGGTCCCGGCATCTGTGTGCGCCTGTATCCGGAAGAGGATTTCGCCGCGCGGCCGCAGTACAGCGACCCCGAAATCCTGCGCTCGTCGCTGGCCGGCGTGATCCTGCGCATGCTCGCGCTCAAGCTCGGCGACGTGGAAAAATTTCCGTTCGTCGAGGCGCCGGGCGTGCGCGCGATCGGCGACGGTTATCGGCGCCTGGCCGAACTCGGTGCGATTGACGAGCACAAGCATTTGACCGGCACGGGCGTGCGCATGGCGAGCGTGCCGATCGACGTGGCGCTGGCGCGCATGCTGATCGAGGCGGGGAAGCTCGGCGTGCTGCGGGAGATGCTGATCCTGGTTTCGTTTCTCAGCATCCAGGATCCGCGCGAACGGCCTGCCGATGCACGCGCGGCCGCGGACGCGGCGCATGCCGGCTTCGCGGACCCGAAATCGGACTTCGTTTCGGTTTTGAACCTGTGGCATGCGCATGCGCTGGCGCACGCAGACCTGACCCAGTCGAAACTGCGTGATTGGTGCCGCGAGCGCTTCCTGTCGTACCTGCGCATGCGCGAGTGGCGCGAACTGCATCGGCAGCTGCTGGTGATGGGAGAAGGGGAGAAGGCAGATCAGAGCGCGCAAAGTGCCGGCGCGGCGGAACCTGTCGCGCTTTCGCCCGTCGTTCGGACAGGCAAGGCTGCGGGTCAACCTTCTCCGGTCTCCCCTTTCCCTTCGCCCGACGTCTACGAAGCGATCCACCGCTGCCTGCTTTCCGGCTGGCCGACACAGGTCGGCTTGAAGGATGAGCGCAACCAGTATCGCGGCACGCGTGAGCGCAAATTCCAGATCTTCCCCGGCTCGGCCCTGGCCAGGCCACCGGGCAGGAGCCCAGGTGCCCCGCAGGGCGCGGCGGGATCGCAAGGGGCGCCATGGATCCTCGCCGGCCAGATCATCGACTTGCAAAAAGTATACGGAATGCTGTGCGCACGCATCGAGCCCGATTGGATCGAGCAACAGGCCGCGCACCTGGTCAAGCGCGCCTGGCGCGACGCGCACTGGTCGCGCAAGCGTGGTGCCGTGCTCGCATTCGAGCAGGTCACGCTGTTCGGATTGACGCTGGTCGAAAAACGCACCGTGCAGTTCGGCCATCAGGACGACGCACTCGCGCACGAGATTTTCCTGCGCGAAGCGCTCGCGCGCGGCGAGATCGACAGCCGCGCCGACTGCGTGCGCGCCAACCGGCGTGTGCTCGAGCAGGCGCACGAGCTCGAAGCCAAGCGCCGCCGCAGCGGGCTGATCAAGGACGAGGGCGAACTTGCACGGTTCTTCGCCGGCAAGATTCCGGCCGGCATCAGCACGGCGGCCGCATTCGACGCGTGGTATCTGAAGACGTCGGCGGCCGGGCAGGCGGCGTTGCATTGGTCGCTCGACTTCGTGCTGAATGCCGAGCCGGGATTGCGCGCGAGCGATTTTCCGACGCATCTGGGCGTTGGCCTCTCAGGACGCGGCGAGAATGCCGACGGTCAGGAATCCAATGCCCTCGAAGGCCCAGGCGACGCCGGGCACAGATTGAAGCTCGAATACCGATTCGTGCCGGGCGATCCCGCCGACGGTGTGACGCTGCAGATACCGCTGGCGTTCGTCAATGCGGTGCCGGCGGCGCGCTGCGAATGGCTCGTGCCGGGATTGCTCGTGGAAAAAGTTGCCGAATTGATCCGCGGCCTGCCGAAAGCCTTGCGACGCAATTTCGTGCCGGCGCCCGACTTTGCGCACGCATTCGCCGATGCCGAAGCGCCACGCGATGAGCCACTCGCCGCGGCACTGGCTGCCTATCTGCATCGTGTCACCGGCGTCGAGGTGACGGCAGATGCCTTTGCCGTAATCGAGCTTCCGCAGCACCTGTCGATGCGCTTTCGCGTCTACGACGAACGCGGCAGCACGCTGGCCGAGGGGCGCGACATCGAGGCGATCCGCGCGCAGTGGGGCGGCGCCGCGAACGCGGCATTTTCGCGTCGTGCCGATGCCGCGCTGACGCGAGAAGAAGTGAACGGGTTCGACTTCGACGAAATTCCGCAACGCGTGAGCAGCGCCGCGGGACTGGTCGCTTTCCCCGCCCTCGTCGATCTCGGTGAGAGCGTGGCGCTGCGCGTGTTCGAACGTGCGGACCAGGCGCTGGCCGCGCATGCCGGAGGGGTCGAGCGCCTGCTGCGCCGTGGGCTGCTCGATGCCGTCAAGCAAGCCCGTCGCCAGTTGCCGATCGAGCGCCGGCTCGCACTCAAGTACGCCGGCATCGCCAGCGTCGATTCGTTGCGCGAGGACGTGGTCGACGCCGCGCTGGGCGAACTGCTCGCCGCTGGCGATCTGGATGTGCGGCGGCGCGATGCATTTCGCGAACTGCAGTCGGCGCTGGCACGCAAGCTGTTTCCGGCTGCGATCGATTGGCTCGAGGCCGTCGAGGACGTACTCGCGGCATATGCCGAGGTGTCGCCGTGGCTCGATCCACCGCTGCTGGGTTATGCGCGCGCCAACTACGAAGATTTGCGTGAGCAGCTCGATGCGCTGGTCCATCCGGGATTTGTGCGCGAAGTGGAAAAGTCGCGATTGCAGCAGTTCCCCAGGTATCTGAAAGCCATGCGCCTGCGGGCCGAGCGGTTGCGACAGGATGCGACGCGCGACCAGGCGCGCATGCTGACCGTGCGCGGTTACTGGCGCGACTATCTGAAGCTGCGGGCCGGGCGCGACAGCGACGGCCGGGTGGCGCTCGAAGAGCTGCGCTGGCTGATCGAGGAACTGCGTGTGTCGCTGTTCGCGCAGGAACTCGGCACGGCCGAACCAGTTTCACCGAAGCGGCTGGCCGCACTGGTTGCGCGGCTTTCGCGGCCATGAGGCCGGAAGTTGCCCATTCGCCTCCGGGCGCCTTCGGATCGTGCGGCGAGAATCTCACACGCAACGAGGGTCGATCGTCATCCGAAGACCTCTTTTTTTCAGCGCCGGACTGGGCTAAAGTTCTGCTTTAATTACAGGCCAACTTAGTGAATATTTCAAGCGCGGCTGTAGACGAGAGGAATCGCATCGCCGATCGCATCCGCCGCGCCCGGCGCAGCGCGAAGCTGTCGCAGACGGCTTTGGCCGAGCGCGTCGGCGTCACCTCGAGCGCAGTTGCCCAGTGGGAGCACCCGAATGGAACCTGCCCGGCGCTGGCCCGGCTGCAGGCCGTCGCCACGGCAACCGCGGTCAGTTTTGAATGGCTGGCCACCGGGCGTGGGCCGCAGCAGCGCGGGATCAAGGCCGAGGGACACGAAACTCCGGCGATCAAGCTCGACCTGTTTGCCCTGGACGATGCCGAGGAAACCCTGCTGCGCCGCTTCCGCATGCTGTCGCCGCGCGGCCGCCAGATGCTGATCGGGTTCCTGCAGGAATTGAAGAGCAGCAAGTAGGCTCGAAGCCCGACAAGCAAAGCCCGTTCGCCATGCGAACAATGTGCGGCAAGAACTGTTAGCAGCGCTTTATGGCGCAACGACGCAAAAAGCACGCCATGCGATCTTGTGACGTACGTATCACTTCGTCTATGTTCATTGCCGTTGCGATCGGCATTCGAGCTGCAGGACAGGGATAGGGA
>DATNFS010000162.1:0-19582 GCA_035606275.1 Rudaea sp. | reverse complement strand
ACTTCGGTGATCGCCTGCTCCGCGTCGTCGACCACGACGGCGAGCTGATACGCGTACCAGCCCTCGACGCGGCGCACGACGAAGTCGCCGGCGCTTTGACCGAGGCTCTGCCGTTGCCTGCCGAATAGGGCGTCGCTGAAGCCGACGTCGATGTCGGGCGTGCGCAACCTCCACGCCGGTGCGCGGTCCGGATCCGGCGCGGCGACGCAGGCGCCGCGGTGCAGGCGTTGCTCGCCCTCGAGTACATTGCGGCTGCACCAGCACGGGAAAACAAGGCCGCGCGCCTGCAGCGTCGTGAACGCGGCCCGGTAGGCCGGCTCGCGACGGCTCTGGCAGACGACGGGTTCGTCGGACACCATGCCGAATGCCGCAAGCGTCGCCAGGATGTCTGCGGCAGATCCGGGAACCTCGCGTGGCGGATCGATGTCTTCCATCCGGACCAGCCACGTTCCGCCGCGGGAGCGCGCGCGCAGCCAGCTGCCGACAGCAGCAACCAGCGAGCCGAAATGGAGGGCGCCGGTCGGCGAGGGTGCGAAGCGGCCCCGGTAGGTCATGCGCTCAAGACCGATTGTGGAAAGACAGCCACGAAGGCACGAAGATCCCGACCAGAACCACGAAGGAGGTCGTCAAAAAACGGCCCGGGGTGCAGATGATATTTGAAATTGCATTGTGCGCGTCTCTTCCTGATCTTCGTGTTCTCGCGCTGTCCCTGCCGCTCTTGAAACGCGGCAGATTTCCCCAACGTTCGGGCCATGTCCGCAACCCGAAAGGGGTCCCATGCTGCGCGTAATCCTGTTCCTCGGTACCAACCTTGCGATCATGCTGGTGCTCAGCGTCGTCGTGTCGCTGTTCGGCATCGACCGCTGGGCCTACAGCCACACCGGCATGAACCTGCAGGGCATGCTCGTGCTGTGCGCGGTGTTTGGCATGGGCGGCGCTTTCATATCGTTGGCCATGTCGAAATGGCTTGCGAAGATGTCGGTCGGCGCGCAGGTGATCGAGCAGCCGCGCAGTGCGGACGAACAGTGGCTGTTCGCGACGGTGCGCCATCATGCCGAGGGCGCCGGCATCGGCATGCCCGAGATCGCGATCTACGATGCGCCCGAGATGAACGCGTTCGCAACCGGCATGAGCAAGAACCACGCGCTCGTGGCGGTCAGCACCGGTCTGCTGCGCAGCATGAATCGCGACGAGGTGTCGGCGGTCCTCGGCCACGAAGTCACGCACGTGGCAAATGGCGACATGGTCACTCTGGCTCTCATTCAGGGCGTGCTGAACACCTTCGTCATGTTCCTTGCCCGCATCATCGGCGGCGTCATCGACGGCGCGATGTCGGGCAACCGCGACGGCGAATCGCGCGGCGGCGGCATCGGCTATTTCCTGATCGTGATGCTGCTGCAGACCGTCCTCGGCGTGCTCGCCACGATCATCGTCATGTGGTTCTCGCGCTGGCGCGAGTTCCGCGCCGACGCCGGCGGCGCGCGCCTGGGCAGTCGCGGGGCGATGATTTCGGCTCTGCAGACGCTTTCCGGAAACCAGGGCGAAGCGCAGCTGCCGAAAGCGTTCCAGGCGTTCGGCATCTCCGGCGACAGCGGCATCAGCCGTCTGTTCATGAGCCATCCGCCGATCGAAGAACGCATCGCAGCGCTGCGCAACGCCGCGTGACTTGGGCCAACTTCGAAGGAAAGGGTAAAAGAGCACCACGAAGACACGAAGGACACGAAGAAAAAGCCACGAAGAAAAGCAGGTTCGGACAAGAGCGAGTCTGGATTTCGTCGCGTGTTGTCTCTGGATTTGGCTTTGGTGCACTACCCCCAATAGCAGGCTAGAGGTCCGTCACCGGCTCAGGTACCAAATTCGTAGGCCATCACCTTCTCGGGTTCCTGCAGGAAGTTGCCCTGCACGAAGTTGACGCCGCATGAGAACAGGATCGACATGCTGGCGGCGTCCTCGACGAACTCGGCGACGGTCAGCTTGTTCGAGCGTTGCGCCAGCTCGCAGATCTCGCGCACCCGTTCCTGGTTCTCCTTGTTCTTCGGCAGGTCGACCATGAAGTTGCGGTCGATCTTCAGGTAGTTCGCGTCGACGTGCTTGAGCAGCTGGAACGAATTCAGGCCGGAACCGAACTGTTCGAGGGCGAAGCCGCAGTGGATCTGCTTCAGCGCGCTGACGAAGGCGCGGGCCGGCTTGAGATTGGTGACGACCTTCGGCTCGGGCACCTCGAACACGAGGGCGTCGCCGCGCACGCGCGTCGTCTTCAGCTGCTGGGCAATCCAGGGTACCAGCGTCTGGTCCTCGAGCGACTGCGGCGCGAGCTTCAGGAAGAACGTCGTGCGATGGCCGGCGCGTTCGCGCTCGCCGAGCGCCTTGATCGAATCGCGGATCACGCAGCGGTCGATCGCCGCGAGCAGCCCGTGCTGTTCGGCGACCGGCATGAAGAAATTCGGACTGATGTCGCCCTTCGGCCCGCGCATGCGCAGCAGGATTTCGTAGTACTCGCCCTCGTCGCCGTGCAGGCTGATGATCGGCTGATAGAACAGCGTGAACTTGCCGTTGTCGATGGCATCGCGCACCAGCGACAGCCAATGCCGGTTCTCCTCGTCCTTGGCCTTGTCCTGGGCGGCCGGGTCGACGATGCTGATGCGGTTGCCGCCTTCTCCCTGCGCGGCGCGCAACGCCTGGGTCGCCTGCGTCAGCACGGTCTGGACGATGGCGTTCTTCTCGCCGATCACGACGCCGCCGACGCTGACGTTCGCGCTGATCGACTGCGCGCCGACGTCGAAGATGCGATCCTCGAACGACTTGCGCATCGATTCGGCCAGCTGGCGCAGGCTTTCGATGCTGCGCCCGCTGGTCACGATCGCGAACGTATGCTCGCTCAGGCGCATCGGCACATCGACCTCCGTCAGGTGCTGGCGTATCACGCCGGCCATGTCGCCGAGCAGGATGTCGGCGTTGCCGAGCCCGACCGTATCGAGCAGGCGCCTGAAGTTGTCGGGTTCCACGATCAACAGCGCGCGATCAAGGCCGCCGGCGGCGGCGCTGCTGACGGCCTGGCCGAGCTCGTTGAGCCCGTGCTGGCGCGTGAACAGTTCGGTGACCAGATCCCTGGAGCGCAGCGCATCGAGTTCGCGCGCCAGCGCGACGTTCTCGCTCTGCACGCGGAAGCTGATCTGCTGGCACGGTTCGCCCTCGAAGTTGGCCTCGGCGAACTCCATCACGGCGTCGAACGTCGTGCCGTCGCCGCGTTGTGCCTTGAGATTGAGCCGCTGCGGCGGCTTGTCGCCCTTCGACAGCTTCTTGAGCAAGGTCTTGAAGTCGTCGGCGTCGTCGGCGGCGATCATGTCGAGGATCGACATGCTTTCGATATCGGCGAATTCGTCGTAGCCGAACATCTCCAGGTAAGCCCGGTTGGCGCGCACGTGCATGCCCTCATGCACATAGGCGATCGGATCGCGCGAGGAGTCCAGCAGCGAATCGCAGCGGCGTTCGGTTTCGCGCAGCGCCGATTCGAGCCGGCGCACGCTGCGGCGCATGTTCAGGCTTTCGAACTCGCGCTTGACGATCGACTGTATGTGCTCGGCGCGGTTGCGCAGCGCCAGCGCGCGCGCGCCGTCGTTGAATGCGGCGACGATGCCGGCCTCGTTCGGCTGCCTGACCACGGCGATCACGGCGATGTCGCGGCCGCCCAGGCCGGCCTGCGCCGACACTTCGGCCAGCGTCAGCGACTTGGCTTCCGTATTGACCAGGATGATGTCGGGAGCTTGCGCCTCGAGTTGCGCGGCGAGCGAATCGGCGCTGTCGGCACGCGTCGGCCGCACGGCGATGCCGCCGTTGCGCAGCACGCTGATCAGTTGCTCGGCTTCTTCGAGCGAATCCTCGATCAGCAGCAGTTTGACGACGTGGTTTTGCTTGGCCATTGGCTACGAATTCAGGTGCTGGAACAGCTTTTACTCGATTCCCACCGGCATTTCCAGACTGACGAACGGTACAGAACCGGTCGTCAGCGGCAGTTTCCGGCGACTCAAAGCGGGGTCTTGGACTTCTCTCCGGCCACCTCGCGCACCAGCCGCGGCACCAGGTAGCCCGGCAGACGCTGCCGCAAGTTCCCGACCAGGGCGCGCGCGCTCGCATCGTCGACTTCAAAGTGAGCCGTCCCGGCAGCCCGGTCCAGCTGGTGCAGGTAATACGGCGTCACTGCGCAATCGAACAATCGTTCGGACAGCGCGGCGAGTACGTCCGCACGGTCGTTGATGCCGCGCAGCAGCACCGACTGGTTCAGCAGTATCGCACCTGTGGCGCGCAGCCGCGTGAGGGCGTCGGCCACGTCGTCGTCCAGTTCGTTCGGGTGGTTCGCATGCAGCACGATGGCGGTCGGCCACGGCAGCCCGGCGAGCCAGCGGGCCAGTTCGTCGTCGACCCGCTCGGGCAACACGATCGGCAGGCGCGTATGGATGCGCAGGCGGCGCAGATGCGGGATCGTCGCCAGGGTACCGGTCAGTTCAGCGAGCTTTTCCGTCGACAGCGACCACGGGTCGCCGCCGGAAAGTATCACCTCGCGGATGCCGGTGTCGTGGCGCAGATGGTCGATCGCCTCGCGCCAGCGGCCGGATGCGGCGATTTCGTCGGCATACGGAAAGCTGCGCCGAAAGCAGTAGCGGCAGTTCACGGCACACGAACCGGTTGCGATCAGCAGCGCCCGCCCCGGGTATTTGTGCAGGACGCCGCGCGCCGCGCGCGCGCCCAGATCGCCCACGGCATCCGGCGTGAAGCCCGGCGCATCGAGCAATTCGGCCGCCCGCGGCAGGACCTGCAGCAACAATGGATCGGCCGGATCACCGTGGCGCATGCGCGTGATGAATCCGCGCGGCACGCGCAGCGGAAAGCCGGTATCGGAGCGGGCCAGCAATGTCCCTTCCAGCTCGAGCAATCCGAGCAGGGAAAGCAGCTCGCGCGGATCGATGACTGCCTCGCGCCACAGCTGTTGCCAGCGCGGCCGGCGTGGCTCGGCGGGGTCTTCACGGTTGGTGTACTGCGCGCGACGCGCGCTTGCGGTTATCATTGCGCTTCTTGATGGCCGGTTGCGTCCGGCCTCCCGTGAAAAACCCCATTTTAGCCGCTTTCGCAGCGGCGCTTTCGTGTTACGGAGCAAGTATGGCCAGCTATGGCATGAACGACGTCAAGAACGGCATGAAGATCATCGTCGACGGGTATCCGTGCACGATCGTCGACACCGAGTATGTAAAGCCGGGCAAGGGCCAGGCGTTCACGCGCGTGAAGTATCGCAACCTGCGCACCGGGCGCGTCGTCGAACTGACCATGAAATCGACCGACTCGCTCGAGCCGGCCGACGTGATGGACACCGACATGGAATATCTCTACAGCGACGGCGAGTTCTGGCACTTCATGCATCCGGACACGCACGAGCAGATCGCCGCCGACAAGAACGCGATGGCCGATGCCGCAAAGTGGCTCAAGGGCAACGAGACCTGCATCGTCACGCTGTGGAACGGCGCACCGCTGGTGGTGGCGCCGCCGACATTCGTCGAGCTGCTGATCACCGAGACCGATCCGGGCGTCAAGGGCGACACGGCTGGCAGCGGCGGCAAGCCGGCGACGCTGGAAACCGGCGCGGTCGTGCGCGTGCCGCTGTTCGTGCCGCAGGGCGAGAAGATCAAGGTCGATACGCGCTCGGGCGAATACGTCGGTCGCGTGAAATGACCGGTTCGCAGAAAAATTCGCTTCGCGAATCTTCGTCGCGAATCAGTCAACGCGGGGAAAGCCGGGGTCCAGCATCTTGCTTTCGGCCGAATCCCATGAACGGTACGGGTTGCCGCCGTTCGCAGGGGCGATGAGGTCGAGTACGTGACCGCCACCGATACGTACCGGTCCATCGTCGACACCATCCTCGAAGCTCGCTGGGTCATCCCGGTCGAACCGCACGGGGCCGTGCTCGAGCAGCACGCCGTGGCGCTCGCCGGCGATGCAATCGCCGAAATCCTGCCGATCGATGCGGCGCGCTCGAAGTATCCGGACGCGCAGCGCGTGGAACTGTCGAGCCATGCGCTGATCCCGGGGCTCATCAATGCACATACGCACAACCCGATGACGCTCATGCGCGGGCTGGCCGACGACCTGCCGCTGATGGCCTGGCTGCAGCAGCACGTCTGGCCGGCCGAAGGCAAGGTCATGGGACCGGAATTCGTGCGCGACGGCGTCGAACTGGCGATTGCCGAGATGCTGCGCGGCGGCACCACCTGCTGCAGCGAGAACTATTTCTTCCCCGACGTGCAGGCGGCAACGTACCTGCGTCACGGCTTCCGCGCCGTGGTCGGCCTGCCGTTCATCGAGTTCCCGAGCGCCTGGGCCAGGACGCGCGACGAGTACTTCGACAAGAACCTTGCCGTCCACGACGAGTTCAAGGGCGAAGCCTTGATCTCGACCACGCTGGCGCCGCATGCGCCGTACACGGTCGCCGACGAGACCTTCGCGCGCATCCGCGTGTTGTCCGACCACCTCGACCTGCCGGTGCACCTGCACCTGCACGAGACCGCGCAGGAAGTCGACGACGCCAGGAAGCAGCATGGCGTGCGGCCGTTCGCGCGCATGCAGTCGCTCGGTCTGGTCAACGATCACCTGATCGCCGTGCACATGACCCAGCTCACCGATGCCGAGATTGCCGCATGCGCGGAGTTCGGCGTGTCGGTGGTGCACTGCGCCGAATCGAATCTCAAGCTGGCCAGCGGATTCTGCCCGGCGGAGAAGCTGCGCCGCGCCGGTGCCAACCTCGCCATCGGCACGGACGGCTGCGCCAGCAACAACGACCTGGACATGTTCGGCGAGATGCGCACCGCGGCGCTGTTGGCCAAGGGCGTCGCGAACGATGCCAGTGCGTTCGATGCGGCCTTCGCGCTGCAGGCGGCAACACTCAACGGTGCGCGTGCGATTGGCCTGGGCGAACGCGTCGGCTCGATCGTGGCAGGCAAGCAGGCCGACCTCGTGGCGGTCGATCTCGGCGCCATCGAGACCCAGCCGCTGTACCATACGGTTTCGCAGTTGGTCTACGCAACCGGGCGCCAGCAGGTCAGCGACGTATGGATCGCCGGCCGGCGCAAACTCGACAATCGCCGCTTGTGCGGCATCGATTCGGACGAACTGCTGGCGAAGGCGCAAGGCTGGCACGCACGGATTCGTGAGGCGACCTGAGAACGATGATGGCAACGGTCGAACCTGCGGACGCCCCGAAGAATGCCGGTTCCGAGGAGTTGTCGAAGTTCGACCGCCTTGCGGCACGCGGGTGGGCGAGCCGCGATTTGACGCGCGATGCGTTGAAGCGCATCGCGCGCCGGCGCGCGACTCGGCAAGGATGCCGAGGCCGGCGCCACGCGCCAGGGACGGTTGACGCACGCCCTGCCATGCCATGAAAAATGCCGAAGCCAATGCCAGCTCCGAAGAACTGTCGAAATTCGACCGGCTTGCGGCACGCTGGTGGGATCCGGATGGCGAATCCCGGCCGCTGCACGATCTCAATCCGGCACGCCTGAACTACATCGCCGGGCGCGTGGATCTGAAGTCGGCGCGCGTGCTCGATGTCGGCTGCGGCGGCGGCATCCTGAGCGAAGCGCTGGCACGCGCCGGCGCGAACGTCGTCGGCATCGACCTTGCGCCGCGCGTACTCGACGTCGCGCGGCTGCACCTGCACGAATCGGGGCAGCACGTCGACTACCGCGAGATCAGCGCCGAAGCGCTGGCGGCCGAAATGCCCGCTGTCTTCGATGCCGTCACCTGCATGGAAATGCTCGAGCACGTGCCGGATCCCGGCAGCGTGATTGAAGCCTGCGCGATGCTGCTGCGGCCCGGCGGCCGCCTGTTTCTGTCGACCCTCAACCGCACGCCGCTCGCGTTCGCTGCGGCGATTGCCGGTGCGGAATATGCGTTGAACCTGCTGCCGCGCGGCACGCATCACTATGCGCAGTTCATCCGCCCGTCGGAGTTGGCGGCCGCGCTGCGCGGCGCCGGTTTCGAACTCGAAGACCTCAGCGGACTTTCCTACAACCCGCTTTCGCGCCGCGCCCGCGTCGTGAAGAACACGCAGGTGAACTACCTCGCCTGCGCCCTGAAGCCGGCATGACACGCGGCAATGATATCGCCGCGGTCTTCTTCGACCTCGACGGCACGCTGATCGATTCGGCACCCGATCTGGTGGTCGCCATGGACCGGCTGCGCGCCGAGCAGGGCGAGGCCCGGGTCGACGTCGCTCACATCGGCCACGTCGTCTCCAAGGGCGGCCGCGCGATGTTGCGACGCGGCTTTCCCGGTGCGGACGAGGCGCGCATCGAACTGCTGCTGCCGCGTTTCCTCGATCTGTACGCCGAAGCGATCGCCACGCATACGCGCACCTATCCCGGCATCGATGATGCGTTGACCGCCTTCGAGGCGCGCGGGATACGGTGGGGCGTGGTCACGAACAAGCCGGGCCGGCTCGCGCGCGCCGTGATGGCCGCGCTCGCCCTCGACCGGCGCTGTGCCGCGCTCGTCGCGGGCGACTGCCTGCCGCAGCGCAAGCCGGATCCGGCGCCGCTGCTGCACGCCTGCATGCTGGCGGGGGTCGCCGCCTCGCGCAGCATCTACGTCGGCGACGACGCGCGCGACATCGAAGCCGGCCGACGCGCCGGCATGATCACGGTGGCCGCAGCCTGGGGCTACCTCGATGGCGAGGACGCCGCAAGCTGGAGTGCCGATCACATTGCCGCGACGCCGGCGGACCTGGTCCCGATACTCGGTCTCGACTGAGGCCCACGTGGCGGCAGACTCCGCGTTTTCGAGTTTCGAACAGGAGTGGCTCGACGCGCATCCTGAGTATGCGATCGCCTCGGTGTTCCTGCCGCCCGCCGCGCGCCAGGCGGCGAACGCCTTCGGCTGCCTCGTCGAGGCACTCGATGCGGCCGCGCAACTGCGCGATCCACAGGTCGCGGCAGCGAAGGTGACGTGGTGGCAAGGCGAACTGGCGGCCGCCTCGCGCGGCCGCGCCAGTCATCCGGTCACGCGGGCGTTGTTCGCGCAGGAGCTGGCCGAAGCCGGCGAGCCGGATCTGTGGCTGGCACTTGCCGACGCCACGCCGCAGCAGGCCGCGGCCCGCGCGGGCTCGACGCTGGCGGACGCGCTCGCGTGGCACGCCCGATTCCATCGCGCCGCCGCCCGCATCGACGCGGCACTGCAACGACGCAGCGATGCCGACATCGACTGTGATGCAACATTGTGGACAATTTCATTTCTGCTCGGGCAGCTCGTGCGCCTCGGCGGCGAGGACGAACACCTGCCGTTGCCGCTCGACCTGCTCGCGCGCCACGGCCTGACCCGCGCACAGCTTTCGTCCGCATCGGACCGGCGCAGCGCGCTGCTGCGCGACTACCTGGATGCGCTGGCCGGTGCGATGCAGCGCGCGCTTGCCGGGCCGCGCGCCGGCGGCCTGTACCGGCGCGTCCGCACACGCCTCGACGTTGCGCTCATCGTGGCGGCGCGTGCGGCGCCCGATCCGTTGGCGCGGATCCGCGATCGGCCGGCGCCGGGTCGCTGGACCAGCCTGTGGGCAGCATGGCGGGAAGCGCGGGCTTTGACACGCGACACGCGCTGAGGACAGCGCCGGCCTTGATGCGGGCGGCGATCGCCCCAATTTCCGGCAAGCGGCTGCGTAGAGACAGCGGCATGCGCTGCTTGCGACACCAACGAGGAAGGACATCATGCACAACGAACGCAGCGCGCTGCGCGCCATGCCCGATATAGCCCGCGAAGCCGGCATTGCGGTTGCCGGCACGCTCGACTGGGTCGGCATGGACCGCATCGATGTGCCGCTGCGCCTTGCGGGCGAAGACGGCGCGGGCCGCACGGCAGCGCGCGTGGCGGCATACGTGAATCTCAGGCGGCCCGACGTGCGCGGTATCCACATGTCGCGACTGTACCTGCACGTCGAGAAATCGCTGGCGGCCGAACCGGTCACGCCGTGCTCCATCCGCCGGCTGCTGCGGGAATTCCTGGAATCGCACGCGCAACTCTCCGATCGCGCCATGCTGCGCATCGAGTTCGAACACCTGCTTCGTCGGGCCGCGCTGAAAAGCGACAACGCCGGCTGGAAGGCGTATCCGGTCACGATCACCGGCACGCTCGACAACGGGCACTTCAGCCTCGAACTCGGCGTGCAGGTGCTGTATTCGAGCACGTGCCCGTGCTCCGCCGCACTGGCGCGGCAACTGATCCAGGAACGTTTCGCCGAGGACTTCGCTCGCGGCAAGCCGCTCGAGTTCGACGCGGTCGTGCGTTGGCTCGGCAGCGAGCAGGGCATCTGCGCGACGCCACACAGCCAGCGCAGCGTGGCCGAGGTTCGGGTCCGGCTCGCGCCGGGATTCGACTTGCCGATCGCCGCACTGGTCGACCGCATCGAAGACGCGCTGCAGACTCCGGTGCAGACGGCGGTCAAGCGCGAGGACGAGCAGGCCTTCGCGTTGTTGAACGGCGCCAACCTGATGTTCTGCGAAGACGCGGCGCGGCGCATCCAGGCAGCGCTCGATGTCGACGAGCACGTCGCCGATTTCTGGATTCGCGCAACGCACCAGGAAAGCCTGCATGCGCACGACGCCGTCGCTGTCGCGACAAAGGGCGTTGCCGGGGGTTACGCGCCCGGGGTGCAGTAAGCCGGCTCGGACCCTTCGCGAGCTTCGACGGTCAGGGGCGCGGGTTTCGCGCGCTCAGCCCGAGTTGACGCTCGAGGCGGTACGCTACAGAAACCGGTGCATCACGAACACGTCGACCAATCCGTCGCGCGAATGCCGGAACGCTTTCGGCACGCGGCCGACGATCGCGAAGCCGTGCTTCTGCCACAGGCGCACCGCGACCCCGTTCGTGCTGACGACGCAGTTGAACTGCATCGCGCCGAATCCGGCCGCGCGGGCCTGCGTCAGCGAATGCTCGCACAGCAAGCCGGCGATTCCGCGGCCGCGAAACCGTGCTGCGACCATGTAGCCGGCGTGTGCGACGTGATTGCCGAGGCCGGGCTGGTTGGCGTGCAGCATGTAGCCGCCGACGCAGTCATTTTCGATCGTGCCGATGAAGCAGCGCGTGCCGGCGCCGGTCCACAGGCGCCGGGCCTCGTCGAAACCGATATCGGGTGGATAGCTGTAGGTGTCACCGGCGGCAACCACCTCGTGAAAGACCGGCCAGAGCAGGTGGAATTCCTGCGCGTCGATCTCGCGCACGACGAGGTTTTCAATTCCGGTCATCGGCATTCTCCGCGGTTCCGGTGCGCAGCATGCTTCAGCCGGAAGGCTTCGGCAGCAAAGCCGGGTCGAGGCGCACGTCGAACCAGTTGAAGCCCCAGTGCACGTGCGGGCCCGACGCGCGGCCGGTCATGCCGGCTGCGCCGATCACCTTGCCGCGCTCCACGCGATCACCCACCTTCACGTCGAGCCGGCTCATGTGCAGGAACGAACTGCTCAGGCCGTAACCGTGATCGATCAGCACCGTGCCTCCGGTCAGGACCAGATCGGGTTCGGCGAACGTGACGATGCCGGCGGCCGGCGCATGCACCGGCGTGCCGACCGGCACGGCCATGTCCAGGCCCATGTGCGGCGCCTTCGGCGTGCCGTTGTCGATGCGCTGGCTGCCGTAGACGCCGCTGATGCGCGCATCCTGCACCGGCAACGCGAAGCCGTGCAGGAAATCCTCGCGCGCATCGTCGCGCTTGCGCGCCTGCGCCACCGCGGCCTGCTCGCGCTCGATGCGTGCGGCGGTCTGTGGATCCGGCGTCACGGTCTTTTGCGGCAATCCCTCGACGCGTTCGATGCGATAGTCGCGCCTGGCGACCTGCAGTTTCCGGGTCGCCTGCACGCCGTCGGCGTAGCGCACCTCCAGCAGCGCGGCAGCCGGTGCATCGCGCTCGAGGCCGAGCACGAACGCGCCGTCCGGTCCGACGCGCACCGGGCGCCCGCCGAATTCGATCACCGTGCCGGGCGGCGCACGACCGATCACGAGCTGGCCTTGCTGCAGGTGATCGGGAAGACGAAGCGTGTGCTCGGCAGCCGAGGCTGTGAAACCGGTGCAAAACAGGATCGTCACGGCAGCGAAAGCCGGATTGCGCAGGCAGGACGCCGCTGCGAACATTCGCGCGGTCAACCAGCCGAAGGGCGCGCGACAGGAGTCGCGCGCAATCCGGTTCGCCCTGCCTTTCGCGGAAACCGGACGGGCAAGTCGAAATTGCTGCGGGCAGGAAGCGGATTCCAGCCTGCGCTGGAATGACGCACCCTTCATCGGTCGAACTCGACGCGCCGACCGAGTTGCGAATCGTCGAGTCGGCCCTCGTTCCAGGCGAGGTGCCCGTTGATCCAGGTTGCCGCGACGCTGGAACGGAACGTCGTCCCTTCGAACGGCGACCAGCCGCACTTGGAGATGACCGATTCGCGCGTCACGGTTTGCGGCCGGGTGGCGTCGATCAGCGTCAGGTCGGCCCAGCAGCCTTCGCGGATGAATCCGCGTTCGCGCACGTCGAACAGTTTCGCCGGCGCGTGCGCGGTCTTCTCGACGATCAGCTCGAGCGGCAGCTGCCCGTCGAACCAGCGCTCGAGCGCGCATTGCAGCACGAACTGCACGAGCGGCAATCCGGACGGCGCCTTTTCGTACGGCTGGTTTTTTTCCTCGAGCGTATGCGGCGCGTGGTCGGTCGCCAGCACGTCGATGCGCCCGCTCTTGAGCGCCTCGATCAGCGCGTCGCGGTCGCTCGCGGCCTTGATGGCCGGATTGCACTTGATCAGGTTGCCCTTGGTCGCGTAATCGGCCTGGCTGAAATGCAGGAAGTGCACGCAGGTTTCGGCCGTGATGCGCTTGCCCTCGACCGGCCCCGGCGTGAACAGCGCCAGTTCGTCGGCAGTCGAGATGTGCAGCACATGCAGGCGCGTGCCATAGCGGTTGGCCAGTTCGATCGCCAGGCGCGTCGATTTGATGCAGGCTTCGCGCGATCGGATGTACGGGTGGCGTTCGACCGGAATTGCCGCGCCGTAGCGCGCGCGCTCGATGGCCAGATTGGCCTCGATCGTCGGCGTGTCTTCGCAATGCGTTACGACCGGCACCGGCGCATCACGAAAGATCCCCGCCAGCGTGTCGGGGTTGTCGACCAGCATGTTGCCGGTCGATGCACCCATGAAGATCTTGATGCCGCAGGCGCTGGTCGCGTCGAGCTGGCGGATCGCCTCGAGGTTGTCGTTGGTCGCGCCGAAGTAGAACGCGTGGTTGGCCAGCGATTTCTGCGCCGCGCGCGCGTACTTGTCGGCCAGTGCGGCGTAGTCCGTCGTCGTCGGTTTCGAGTTCGGCATCTCGAAGAAGCTGGTCACGCCGCCAGCCGCGGCAGCGCGCGATTCGGTGAAGAAATCGCCCTTGTGCTCGAGCCCGGGTTCGCGAAAGTGGACCTGGTCGTCGATCATGCCCGGCAGCAGCAGGCGGCCGCCGGCATCGAATTCGCGTTCGCCGGCGCGTGCGGACAGGGTGCCGCCGATCGCGTCGATGCGTCCGCCGCGTATGCGCACGTCGCCTTCGAAGCGGCGGCCCTCATTGACGATGTCGGCGTTGCGGATCAACCAGTCGTTCATGTGTGAGGTTCCGGTCGGGCAGGGCGCGCGCGGCGCAGCGTAAAGGTGTCCGGCACGGCATCGAAACCGCCGCGGCACAGCGGCTGGCAGCGCGCCAGCCGCCAGAGCGCGAGCACGCCGCCGCGCGGCGCGCCGAAGCGCGCCACCGCGACGCGCGCGTAGTCGGCACAACTCGGCTCGAAACGGCAGCGCTCGCCGAGCAACGGGCTCAGGGTGCGCTTGTAGACGGCGAGCAGGGCAAGAATCAGGCGGGCCACGGGCGAGCAACCGGTCGTCGTTCATGATGCGCGGCGCGCAACAAATCCTGCGGCCGCATGGCGTTGCGCGACAGTGTACACGGATGCCGCATGTCATCGGACCGACAGCCCGCCCATACTGGGGCAAATCCGCACGTTTCAAGTGGTTGCCGCTGGGGGTGACTTGAGCTATAACACGCGACCGCCGAGCAACTAAGGTGAACAAAATGGCGAATTCGAAACGCAAACCGGCGCCTGCCGCGAAGAAGAAGCCGGCAGCAGCCAAGGCCAAGCCCGCGAAGAAGCACGCGGCGGCGGGCGCGCGCAAGCCGCAAAAGGCGGCGAAGCCTGTGCGCAAGCCGGCCCCTGCGCCGAAAAAGGCCGCGAAGAAGCCCAGTCCCGCAAAACCGGCTGCGAAGCCGAAGAAGGCCGCACCGGCAAAACCGGCACCGAAGAAAGCCGCCGCAGCGGTGCCCGCCAAACCGGTGAAGGCGACTACACCTGTTCCAGCCAGCAAGACAGCAACCGCATCGAAAAAGGCAACAATGTCCCCAGCATCGAACACCGCGGAAACAATTTCGAGGGACGACGGCCGTTACGCTTTGCCGAACACGGTCGTCATCAACCTGCCGGCGGGTTATCACCCGACGATGAAAGAGGAATACATGGGTCCGCGCCATCTCGCCTACTTCCGCGCCAAGCTGCAGAAGTGGCGCGAGGACCTGGTCGAGGAATCCAAGCAGACCATCGACAACCTGCGCGACGAAGTGCGTGATGTCGGCGACGAAGCCGAGCGCGCCACGCGCGAAACCGAGAACTCGCTCGAGCTGCGCACGCGCGACCGCTATCGCAAGCTGATCGCCAAGATCGACAAGGCGCTCAAGCGCATCGAGGAGGGCCGCTACGGTTTCTGCGAGGAGACCGATGAGGAAATCGGCCTCGATCGCCTCGAAGCGCGTCCGATCGCGACGCTGTGTCTCGACGCGCAGGAGCGCTGGGAGCATCGCCAGAAGCAGATGGGCGACTAGCCCGCACGCGCTGCGGGGTGCTCTGCGCGTGGCGCCCGTTCAGCGCGCCCAGGCCAGATCGCGCATGAATTGCGCGATCTGGCCAGCCACGTCCGTCTTCGCCGGGTAGGTGAAGCGGTAGGCCAGCATCCAGTCTTCCATCGCGAAACAGAACAGGTAGAAGTCCGACGACACGTTCTGCGCAGACGCGCCGAACTGCTCATACGAATTGAAGGCGATGTGATAGCCGCTGCGGCTCGTACCGGTTTGGGTCAGCGTGGCCGGCTTGACTGGCGACAGCGTGGAGTCGGGATGGAACCGGTGCAGTTCGTCCTTGCGCTTGTCGAGTTCCTGCGAGCACAGCATGTTGCGCTCCAGCGCGTCTGCCGGTGCGACGCCGCCCGGCGGCGGATAGATGTATACCGTCGCGAGGATCGACCGCGCCGCATCGTTGAAGGCATAGCTGGCGCCGGCATCGCTGCCGGATTCGTCGAAGCGCAGCAGCTTCTTGCGCACGAAGCCCGCGACCTGCTCCGGCAGCGCCATGCCGGATGGATGGCGCGGCACGTTGTCGGCGGTTTCGATGACCAGCGGATCGGCCGCGGCGACCGCGAGCGGCAGCAGGGCGAGCAGGGGCAGCCGGTTCGCGATCCGCATGCTTTTTTTCCCGGACTTGCGTTGCGCTACAGAAAAGACCGCGCTTTCGCCTTGATGACGCCGAGCATTGCCGCGAGCCCGTTGCTGCGCGTCGGCGACAGGTGCTTGGCAAGGCCGATGGCTTCGACGAAACGCGGCTGGGTGTCGACGATTTCCTGCGCCGGGCGTCCGGAGTAGACGCGCAACAGCAGCGCGATCAAGCCCGAGACGATGGCCGAGTCGCTGATCGCGCGAAACTGCAGCCGTGCACGATCGCCCTCGGCGACCAGCCATACCTGCGACTGGCAACCCTGCACCTTGTGCGCCTCGGTCTTCTGTTCTTCCGGAAACGGCGGCAGCTTGCGGCCGAGGTCGATCAGGTACTGGTAGCGTTCGGTCCAGTCGCTGAAGAAGGAAAACTCCTCGGCGATTGCCGCCTGTTCGGCGTCTGCGCTGGTCGCCGCCGACTCGGGCGCAGCGACCGGGGATTCAGACGGCGCATTCATCGGGCTTTGCCTCCGGCTTCGGCACCAGCTTCCAGCGCGTGCCCTGCGCGCCGTCCTCGATCATGACGCCCGCTTCGGCGAGGCGATCGCGAATACGGTCGCTTTCCGCGTAGTCCTTGCGCTTGCGCGCATCGGCGCGCTGCGCGAGGAGGCATTCGACCCACGCGGCGTCGACGCTCGCTGCGCCGGGTTCATGCTTGAACCAGGCTTCGGGATCCTGCTGGAGCAGGCCGAGGAATGCGCCGGCGCCGAGCAGTGCGGCCTTGGCCGATTTGCGCTCGGCCGGACCGGCGGCCTTGCGGGCGTTCTCGGCGAGGCCGGCGATGAGCGCCATCGCCTCGGGCGTGTTCAGGTCGTCGGCGAGCGTGGTCAGCAGTGCGGCCGGCAATAGCGGCTCGCCGGCATCGACATCGGCAAGGTCGCGCAAGGTGCCGTACAAGCCGTCGAGCGTGCGCTGCGCCTGCTCCAGCGTCGCATCGGACCAGTCCAGCGGCTGGCGGTAATGCGCCTTGAGCAGCATGAAACGCAGCAACTCGGCCGGGTGCCGCTCGAGCAGTTCGTGCAGCACCAGCGTGTTGCCGAGCGACTTCGACATTTTCTTGCCGCCGAAGGTCAGCATGCCGTTGTGCAGCCACCAGCGCGCGAACACCTTGCCGCCGTGCGCGCAGGTCGATTGCGCGACTTCGTTTTCGTGGTGCGGAAACATCAGGTCGTTGCCGCCGGCGTGGATGTCGAGCGTTTCGCCCAGATGCGCTTCGCTCATCGCCGAGCACTCGATATGCCAGCCCGGGCGGCCGCGGCCCCACGGGCTGTCCCAGCCGGGCAGATCCGGCGTGGAGGGTTTCCACAGCACGAAGTCGGCCGGGTTCTTCTTGTATGGTGCGACTTCGACGCGTGCGCCGGCGATCATTTCGTCGGTCGAACGCCCGGACAGCTTGCCGTAGTCGCCGTACGAGGCGACGTCGAACAGCACGTGGCCTTCGGCGGCGTAGGCATGGCCGAGCGCGATCAGGCGTTCGCACATCGCGATGATCTGCGGGATATGCGCGGTCGCATACGGAATGACGTCCGGCACGTCGGCGCCGAGCCGGGCCATGTCCTGGGTATAGGTTGCGGCATAGCGCTGCGTGATCACGTCGATCGGCACGCCGGCATCGGCCGCGGCGGCATTGATCTTGTCGTCGACGTCGGTGACATTGCGCGCGTAGACGACGTGTCCGGCGCCGTAGACATGCTTGAGCAGCCGCACCAGCAGCCCGAACACGACCGGCCCGCGCGCATTGCCGATATGCACGTAGTTGTAGACCGTGGGGCCGCACAGGTAGACCGTCACCCGCTGCGGATCGAGCGGGGAAAAAGCCTCCACGCGGCGCGTTCGCGTGTTGTGCAGGCGCAGATTCATGGCGTTGTCAGTCATCGTCGCCTATTGTATCAGCCGACCCTGCGGGCCGCGGTTGGACGGCCGTCGGGAAGGGGCGGCCTAAGGCGCCATTCAGCGTGTCGATGGTCTAATTTGCGCCTGCCGAACGCATCGGGCCTGTCCGTGGGAACCGGCTGCCCGTCATGCATTCGGTGGCGCGAGTCCCTGAAGCTCGCGTCGCGGAGGTGAAATGAAAAAAATCGGCGTCCTGATCGCCGTCACGACATTGCTGTTTTGCGGCCTTTTTGCACAGGCTCAGGAAGCCCATCCGGCACCCGCGGCGGCAGCGCCCGAAATGGTGCATTACGGCTGGGCCGATGTCTTGCGTGTCGATCCCGTCTATGACGACGCCGGTTCCGTGCCGGCCGCCGCGCAGCCGCGCGAGGAATGCTACGAGGAGGAGATCGAGCAGGCGCCTGTGGCCGACAATCGCGCCGGAAGTACCGTGCTCGGCGCGATCATCGGCGGTCTGGTCGGGCATACCATCGGCAAGGGCAACGGCCGCACGGCCACGACCGTGGTCGGGGCGGCGGCCGGTGCTGCGGTTGGAAACGGCGTTGCCGCGCCGGCGGCCGCGCCGACTCGCAGCGAGCGGCACTGCCGCGTCGTCGACGGCACGACCGGCCCGCGCCAAATCGTCGCCTACGAGGTCGAATACCGCTATCGCGGCGAACTGTATACGGCGCGCATGAACTACGATCCGGGCGACCGGATTCGCGTGCGCATCAGCGTGACGCCGGCCGAGTAATCCCGCGGCAGCCGTTTCATCCTCTTGTTGCAATGCGCAAAACATCCGTGTCATCATTCAGCCTTCCAGACAGCCAATTGACGTCTCGCCGTCCGATGATCCTGCGCATCGCCCATCTTTTCATCCTCACCAGCGCCCGCATGGCCGCGGGGATGACGTCGCGCGCGCGCCGACCGGCAAGCCTACTTCCGGCCGGGTAGCTGTCGCGCGTTCTTGATTGCGTTTTCCAGACCCGGCCGAGCGCCGGGTTTTTGTTTTTCCGGCGTCTGCGCGGATTCATCGCGCAGCAAAGCGGGAAGAATCACACGGGTTTGTCGGACCACGAGAGCAAAAATGCCCAACCGCCACTTCTTGAGTACCCAGGACTGGAGCCGCGCCGACCTCGACGCGCTGCTCGTACGCGCGACGGAGTTCAAGCGCAGCAAGGCCGGCAACGACCTGGCCGGGAAGTCGATCGCGCTGCTGTTCTTCAATCCATCGATGCGCACGCGCACGAGCTTCGAGCTCGGCGCCTTCCAGCTCGGCGGCCATGCGGTCGTGTTGCAGCCGGGCAAGGACGCATGGCCGATCGAATTCGAGGTCGGCACGGTCATGGACGGCGAGGCCGAGGAACACATCGCCGAAGTGGCGCGCGTGCTGTCGCGCTATGTCGACCTGATCGGCGTGCGCGCGTTTCCGAAATTCAGGGACTGGGCCGTCGATCGCGAGGACCGCGTGATCCACGCCTTCGCCAGATACGCGACGGTGCCGGTGATCAACATGGAGACGATCACGCATCCGTGCCAGGAACTGGCGCACGTCATGGCGCTGCAGCGGCACTTCGGCGCGACCGACCGCGGATCGAGCCCGGGGCAGGTCCTGCGCGGCAAGAAGTACGTGCTGACCTGGACCTATCATCCGAAGCCGCTCAACACCGCGGTCGCAAATTCCGCGCTGCAGATCGCGACGCGCTACGGCATGGAGGTGACTTTGCTGTGTCCCACGCCCGACTACGTGCTCGACGACCGCTACATGGAGTTCGGCCGCCGCAACGTCGCCGAAAACGGCGGTTCGCTGACCGTCAGCCATGACATCGAGTCGGCCTATCGCGGCGCCGACGTCGTCTATGCCAAGAGCTGGGGCGCGCTGCCGTACTTCGGCCGCTGGGACGAGGAAAAACCGATTCGCGAGAAGTACAGGCACTTCATCGTCGACGAAGCCAAGATGGCGTGGACCGACCGCGCTGTCTTCAGTCACTGCCTGCCATTGCGCCGCAACGTCAAGGCAACCGATGGCGTCATGGACTCGCCCGCGTGCATCGCGATCGACGAGGCCGAAAACCGGCTGCATGTGCAGAAGGCGATCATGGCGGAATTGGTGAAATGTGAAAGGTGAGACGAGAGACGAGAGACGAGAGAC
>DATNFS010000161.1:0-7440 GCA_035606275.1 Rudaea sp. | reverse complement strand
GACGAGGAAACGATGCGCCATCTCGGCGGCGTGCAGCCGCGCACGGTCGCATGGCGCAATTTTGCCTTCGCCGTCGGCAGCTGGCACCTGCAGGGTTTCTGCGGTTTTTCCGTGGTCGAGAAGGCGAGCGGCGACTGGGTCGGTCGCGTCGGCCCGTTGCGGCCGGAAGGCTGTCCAGGGACGGAAGTCGGTTGGGCGCTGGCCCGGGCGTTCTGGGGCCGCGGCTATGCGTTCGAGGCGGCGACTGCCGCAATCGACTGGGCGTTCGATCATCTGCGCTGGAGCGAGGTGATCCATTGCATCAACGACGGCAATCAGGCATCGGTTGCGCTCGCGACGAAGCTCGGTTCGCGCAAGCTGCGCACCGCGACCATGCCGGCGCCATACGAAGGCGTCGTCATCGACATCTGGGGACAGTCGCGCGACGAATGGCACGCGCGACGCAGGAACTGGAGAACGACGTGATCACGGTTTACGGTTACTCGCCTTCGGGCAACTGCCACAAGCTGCGCATGCTGCTCAGCCATCTGGGCCGGGTTGAAGGCCGCGATTTTCGCTGGATCGAAACCGACAGCGCGCATGGTGCGACGCGCACGCCGGAGTATCTGGCCAAGAATCCAAACGGTCGCGTGCCGATGATCGAACTCGACGACGGCCGCATCCTGGCCGAGTCGAACGCGATCCTGTGCTGGCTGGCCGAAGGCACGGCGTATTTCTCCGGCGATTCGTGGCAACGCGCGCATACGCTGGCCTGGATGTTCTTCGAGCAGTACAGCCATGAGCCGTACGTCGCGGTTGCGCGTTTCATCTGCGGCTGGACGCCCATCGATTCGCCGCGCCGCACCGATCTGCCGAAACTGCGCGAACGCGGTCATCAGGCGCTGGCGGTGATGGAGAAGCACCTGTCGGCCGCGGCCTGGTTCAGCGGCAGCGATTACGGTATCGCCGATATCGCGTTGTTCGCGTACACGCACTGCGCCGCCGACGGCGGCATTGACCTGGGTCCCTATCCGGCGATACGCCACTGGCTCGACCGGATTCGTGCCCAGCCCGGGTTCGCGCCGATGGCGTCTTATGCGGCCGAAAACATCCGCCTGATCGAGCTGTCGCGCAGCGCCGGTTGAGCAGCATTCAGCGTGGCCGGATCATCCTCGCCTCGTCGGTGCGCGCAAGGAGGATTTCGCCATGAGCAACAGGGCCCTGGGCAAGATGGCATTGGCAGCGGTCATCCTCGCATTGCCTGTTGTCCCGGCGCTTGCCGACGAGCCGGCCAAGGCCGGCGCGCTCGATACGCAGACGCAGATGAACGCGGTCGGCGAAGCGCTGCAGGCGGTTGCGCCGGTCGAGGACGCGGTCAAGCGCTACCGGCTGACGCACGACGCGTTTCCGGCAACCAACGTGGAAGCCGGAGTCGGAGCACCGCCGCTGTTCGCGAGCAACAGCGTGCGCTCGATTGCGGTCGGCGGAGACGGCGTCATCGACGTCACGCTGACCGCGGCCAGCGGAGTCGATAACGGGGTAATACGCTTTCATCCCGAGTTCGCCGCGCAAAGCGGCGGCGGCGACGTGCACTGGACCTGCGCCAGCGCCAGTTACGCCAATATCGGCGACCTGACCGGCGGTGCCTGCGAGCACACCACGCAGCCGTAGAGCCGCGCTTTAGCATCGCGGCCGGCGAGCGAATACAATAGCCGGGCTGGAGGCGTGCGCCGCACGTCACGAGGCATGAGCTGGCACGCCGCTGCGCTGTGCGCGGCGATTGCCGCCACCACACCGCAGGCGTCGACGGGGAATCCGGCGCGACATTCCGACATCAAGAGCCATGGCCGCCAATCCCGTAGCTGCAATTCCTGCCCGCCACAAGAACGTCAACCGTGCCGAGGTCTGCGACCAGAACTTCATCGAGTTCGTGCGCGACTGGAGCGGCAATCCGGTCCGCGTTGCGCTCGCCGATGCGCCGGTATTGCCCGGGAGCCTTTGCGCGCGCAACGACTTCGTCGAGCTGTTCGACTCGCAGCTGATCAGCCGCCATCTCGACCTGATGGCGCGCGTGCTGCGCGTCAAGAACAAGGTGTTCTACACGATCGGCTCGTCCGGCCACGAAGGCAACGCGATGGTCGCACGCCTCACGCGCCATACCGACCCGGCGTTCCTGCATTACCGCAGCGGCGCATTCATGGCCGAGCGCTTTCGCAAACTGCCGGGAATGGATCCCGTCATGGACTCGGCGCTGAGCTTCGCCGCGAGCAAGGACGATCCGGCTTCGGGCGGCCGCCACAAGGTGTGGGGATCAAAGCCGCTCTGGGTGCTGCCGCAGACCTCGACGATCGCCTCGCACCTGCCCAAGGCGCTTGGTACGGCCGTGGCGATCGAGCAGGGCAAGCGCATCGGCCACAAGCTGCCGATTCCCGACGATTCGATCGCGATCTGTTCGTTCGGCGATGCCTCGGCCAACCATGCGACCGCGCAAACGGCATTCAATACAGCGCAATGGACCGCGTACCAGAAACTGCCGGCGCCGATCCTGTTCGTCTGCGAGGACAACGGCATCGGCATTTCGGTCAAGACGCCGCGCGACTGGATCGGCGCCAGTTTCAGCGGCCGCCGCGATCTCGACTATTTCAGCGCGGACGGACTCGACCTTGCTGCCGGCTATGAAGGCGTCGCGCGCGCCGTCTATCACTGCCGCACGACGCGCCGGCCGACATTCCTGCACCTGCGCACGACGCGCATCATGGGCCATGCCGGCACCGACTTCGAAATCGAATGGCGCAGCGTCGAAGAGCTCATGGCGGTCGAAGCGGGCGACCCGCTGCTGCGCTCGGCCGCGATCGCGCTCGAGGCCGGCATCTATACCAGGGAACAGCTGCTGGCGAAGTACGAGGACTTCCGCAGACGCTGCTTTGCCGCGGCCGACGAAGCCGATCGGCGGCCGAAGCTGACCGATCTTGCCGACGTCATCGCGCCGCTCGCGCCGTATCATGCGGACAAGGTCGACGTCGAGGCAAAGCGCGCCGATTATGCCGAGAAGCGCGTGGCCGTGTTCGGCAGCACGGAAAAGCTGCCTGAAAAACAGGCGCCGCGCCATCTGGCGATCCAGATCAACAACGCGCTGCACGACCTTTTCGCGAAATATCCGGAAACGCTGCTGTTTGGGGAAGACGTCGCGCAGAAAGGCGGCGTCTACACGGTCACCAGGGGCCTGCACAAGGCGTTCAAGAACGCGCGCGTGTTCAACACGCTGCTCGACGAGACGATGATCCTGGGCCTCGCGCAGGGCTTCGGCAACATGGGCATGCTGCCGCTGCCCGAGATCCAGTATCTGGCCTACTTCCACAATGCCTGCGACCAGATCCGCGGCGAGGCCGCGTCGCTGCAGTTCTTTTCGAACGGCCAGTACCGCAACCCCATGGTCATGCGCATCGCGAGCCTCGGCTACCAGCGCGGCTTCGGTGGACATTTCCACAATGACAATTCGATCACGGCGCTGCGCGATATCCCGGGGTTGATCGTCGGCTGTGCGTCGCGCGGCGACGACGCGGCGATGATGTTGCGCACGCTGCTGGCGCTGGCCAAGGTCGACGGCCGCGTCTGTGCGTTCCTTGAACCGATCGCGCTGTACATGACCAAGGATCTTTACGCCGCCGGCGACGGCCAGTGGCAGTTCGCGTATCCCGCCATCGAGCGGGCGTTGACGCTGGGCGAAGAGCGCGTGTACGAGCCGGAGGCGCGCGACCTCGTCATCTTCACCTACGGCAACGGCGTGCCGATGAGCCTGCGCGCCGCGCGCGAGATCCAGAACGCGCACGGCTGGAAGGTTCGCGTGGTCGATCTGCGCTGGCTGGTGCCATTGAACGACGCCGTGATCGCACGCCACGCCGGCGAATGCGCGCGCATCCTCGTCGTCGACGAAGGGCGCAAATCGGCCGGCGTGGGCGAAGGCATCATCACCGCCATTGTCGAAGGCGGCCACGGCGCCAAGCCGATGCACCGCGTCGTCGGCGTCGACACGTTCACGCCGCTGGCCGGCGCCGCGCTGCTCGTGCTGCCGGGCGATGCCGACATCGTCGCCGCCGCGAAGCAGCTCGCGGGCTGACCCGCACGTCAGCTATTCGTCGAACGACTCGGGCTTCATCCGGCCTTCGAGCTGTTGCGTCGCGCGGTCGACGCCGGCGGTTTCGATCGACGCCTTGAAGCTCGCTTCGAGCGACTTGTCGCCGTGGCAGAACGCATCGCGCGCCTTCGACAGATCCATGGCCTTGCGCACGTCGTCGCCGCTCATCCCGGGCTTCCATACGCGCCCGACCTCGGCGACGACGCCGTCGAGCAGTTCCCGCACCTGGCGCATGTACGCCTTGTCGTGCATCACCGGGCCGTGGCCCGGCACGATCACGTCGGCGTCCATCGCTTCGAGCTTGCCGAGCACGGCCGACCATTCGCCCGGATAGCTGCCGTAGGAATACGGCACCGGGCTGACCAGGATGTCGCCGACGATCAGGGTCTTTGCATCGGGCACCCAGGCGACGAGGTCGCCGGCCGTGTTGCCGCGACCCAGGTGCATGAGCCTGACGATGCGGTTGCCAAGGTCGATGTCGATCCCGCTTTCGAACGTGACGTCTGCGCCGCGATAGCGCATCAGCGCGAATTCCGCCTTGTCCTGCTCGGTATCGGCGATGGCCGTTTCGATGCGTTTGCGCCGGTCGGGATCGATCCGGGTGCCGTCCGGGGCCTTGCCGCTGGCGAGCATGTCGCGCATCGCCTTGATGTTTTCCTCGAGCTTGGGGCCAAGGTGCGGATAGCGCGCGCCGTACTTGTCCATCATCGGTGCGGTGAAGTCCTGCGCAATGACGGTCAGGCCCGGCCACGCGTCGGCGAACTCGGCATTGGCCATGTAGTGGTCCATGTGCCAATGCGTGATCGCGACGTAGCGCACCGGCTTGTCGGTCAGCTTGCGCATGTCGGCGATCACGCGCCGCGCGACCGCCGGAAACTGGCCGGTGTCGATGACCAGCGCGGCCTGCGTGCCGACGATCAGCGTGATGTTGCCCTGCACGAGCCCGTGCGAAGGCCCTTCGATGAAGGTCGTGATGCCGGCTGCGACCGGAACCGTGTCGTAGTGGAAATTCGCGTGCACCGTCGATGGCGGCGTCGGCACCTCGGCGAACGCCATGATGCCGGTGGCCGAGCGGATCGCCGATTCGTCGAACGGCGCACGCGGTTCGGCGTTTGCGACGATGGCCACGGCCAGCGCGGCGATCAGCGCGACAGGGCGCATTCCGGACGCTCCTGCATCAGTCGTCATGGCGTGGCCTGCGCATCGCGCCATGCCGATTCGACCGCCGGCCCCGTCACGTACATGCCGAAGGCGACGCGACGGACTTTCGAGTCGCCCGCAAATTTTTCGCGGAAAGCGGAAAGGTCGACCGCCTTGCGGGTGTCGTCGAGGTTCGCGCCGCGGGCGACCGCCGCTGCGACCTGCTGGTTGATGCTGGCGAAGAGGTCACGCATCTGGCGCGCATAGTCCGTATTGCGTTCGACGGGTCCGTGGCCCGGCAAGAGAATGGCGGGCTGCAGTGCAAGCACAGCATCCAGCGTTTGCGGCCAGTCGCGCACGTGCGATTGGTCATTGCCGACCAGCGGGATCGGCCACACCACGAGGTCGCCGGTTGCGGCAATGCGCTCGGCCGGCAGCCAGACGACGAGGTCGGACCTGGTGTGGCCGCTGCCCAGGTGCCGCACCTCGATGCGGCGCGTGCCGCGGACCAGCGTCAGGCCTTCGTCGACGTCGATGTCCGGCAGCACGCTCGGCGTGCCGGGAACCACCTCCATGTAATGCCTGACCAGGCGGATGTCGCTGGCATAGCTGGTGCGCTCCTCGTCGTCGATCGGCTGGTCCTGCAGATCCTTGCCCTTGTCCATCTGCGCCTGCATCTGCGCGGCGAACTGCGGCGCGCCCTTGATCATGGCTGCGCGGTTTTTCGCGCCGGTCGTCGGCAGGTACTCGCGCAGGCTGGCGTGGGCGATGAAGCGGATGCCCGGGTACGCCTTGCGCCAGGCCGCGTTGCCGATCACGTGATCGTCGTGCCAGTGCGTGTTGATCAGGTAGCTGACCGGCTTGCCGGTGATCCTGCGCAATGCCGCGATCATCTGGACCGAGGCTTCCGGCGCATCGACCACGACCACGTCGTTGTCGTTGACGATGAACAGGCTGTTGGCATCGACCATCAGGCCGGGCGGATCGGTACGCACCGCCGCATAGACCCCGTCGGCGAGCCTTTCGACCGAGAACCCGCCATCGGCCGGCCCGGGCGATGCATTGGCGGCTGCCGCCACAGTCAGATTCAGTGCGAACATCCAGGCGAACGGGGCGGATTTCATGCGTCGTACTTCTCCGTCGGGGTTCGGTCGAGGGCAGGGCAGGCATGACTGCGGACACTGTCGATGCCGGTCCGCCCGCGCCATGCTGGCAGGACGTGGTGCCAGAATGAGCGGTGGCGTATGACCGGACAAGTCCTCGAATCTGATCGGCATCTGACCCCGATGCGGGACGCCCCGAAATCAGCCGTGCGCGGCTGGCGCGCGGGCGATCTGGTGATCGATCTCGAACTGCGCCGGGTCCATCTCGGCGGCGAGCGCATCGTGCTGCAGCAGACGCCGTTGCGGTTGCTGTGCCTGCTGCTCGAACAGGGCGGCCGGCCGGTCTCGCGGCGCGACATGCATCACGTGCTTTGGCCGCGCTACGACTGGGAAAGTTTCGAACGCAATCTCAATACCGCCGTGCGCAAGCTGCGCCGCGCGATCGGCGACGATGCACGCGAGCCGCGCCTGATCGAGACATTGCGCGCCAGCGGCTACCGCTGGATCGGGCCGGCGCCGCGCGAATTGACGGTGGCACCGTCTATCGAGATTCCGGCGCGCCTTGCCGGCGATCTCAGGCAGGCAGCGGGGCCGGACGTCATCGATCGCCGGAAACACCCAACCGTGATCGGCGGCCTGCTCGCCGGCGCGCTGGCCGCCCTGCTGCTCGTGACGCTTTGGCCGGCGCGCTCCATGCAGCCCTGGCTGGTCGTCGACGCGGCCGACGCCGTCGGCGGAGCGATTGGCGCGAGCGCCGACGCGCGATCAATAAGCGCCCTGCTGCACGATGCGATCGAGGTCGATGCGCCCGGCAAGGGTGACGTCGTGCACGTGACGCTTTCGATTCGCGGCGGCGCAGTGACCACGGCGAATGTCGCAGGTGCCGGTGGCGCCGAAAAGATCGCCATCGCCGAAGCGCCGTTCGGACGCGAGCGCCTGCTTGCCGCGCTGGCCGAGCGCCTGCCGGCAGCGGCCCTGAAGCCGTCCGGCGCGGTGTTGACGGAGGCCGCGTTACGCGCATATTCCGAGGCCGGCACGCTGCTGGTCGGCGCCGCGGGCGCCGAACCGGTCGAGCGGGCCGTC
>DATNFS010000160.1:0-12159 GCA_035606275.1 Rudaea sp. | reverse complement strand
CGCCGTTCGTCACCCTGTTCACCTATCTTTGGGATCCGCACGCGAGCGCCCTGGTGGGCAAGGACCTTTACGGCGTCACCTTCCGCTTCGCGACGATGATGTCGAACCAATACCCGAACCTGCGAACCGACGTGATGCCGTATGCAGCGTTCGGCGCCGGCGGCATGATCGCGCTGATGTGGGCTTCGTTGCGACGCCTGCGCAGTACTGCGCCGGCCGGCCCGACCGAAGCGCTGGGACTCGGCATCGCCTGGCTCGGTCTGCTCGCGGCCGGTATCGTATCGGTCTCCCGCCTCGAAGCATTCGCCCGCTATCCCGACCAGATCTACGCCGACCGCTACCTGCCATGGCCATGCTTGTTCTGGCTCGGCCTCGCATTGGTCGCGCTGACCCGTCCGGCACGCAACGCGGCGGCGCGCGGCACGCTGGCGTTCGCGCTGCTGTTGCCGTTTTTCGGCTGGCCCATGGAGCTCGGTGGCGCGATCTTCGCGGCGCTGACACGGGGCGTGATCGACAACACCGCAAACGGCAGCATCGTCGGTGTGATCGAGCGCGGCACGTCGCTCGGCGAGACGGAAACCGGAGAGTTCGTGCGGAGCCTTTCGACGCTGCGGCATGAGCGTATTGCTCAATTCGCGACGCCGGCCGCGGCGGCGATCGGAGGCGCGCTGCCGGCGGCCGCGCGAATATTGCCGGAGGCCGCGATCACGATCCGGCCGATCGACGACAACCTGATCGGCTCGGCCGGCAGCGCAATCATTGCGCGCGGCCTGCCGGTCGGTGCGACGCCTTCGGCGCCGGTGCTGCTGGTTGACGCCAGCGATATCGTTGTCGGCGTGGCCAGCAGCGACGCGCGCCTGGATCCGCCCGGATACAGCGGCTACGCGCGTTGCTCGCCGTGCGCCGGCGGGCTTCGCGCCGCGGTTCCCGGACCGTGAGCGACGAACCGCGCAGCGCCGACGAACTTGCCGGCCTGTTCACTGCCTGCGGCGGCACCGACCTGGACTACCTGCGCTTCCACTTTCCGCGCCACGCCGATACCAAGCGACGCGTCCTGGCCAACTGGAACCGCGCGAACGGCATGCGCGTGCTCGATGTCGGGGCGCACTGGCTGCATCAGGCCGTGCTTTATGCCACCGATGGTTTCCAGGTCAGCGCACTGGACCTTCCGCTGACTCTCGCCGCGGACAATGTGCGTGCCGTGGCCGGCGCGCACGCGATACGGCTGCTGCCCAACGCCGATCTGGAACACCCTTCGGCACTGCGTCAAATCGAAGATGGCCATTTCGATCTTGTGCTGATGACCGAGGTGATCGAACACCTGGCCTTCAATCCCGTCGCGCTGTGGCGCGAGATCTACCGCGTCATGCGCCCCGGCGCACGCCTCGTCGTCACGACGCCGAACTACTACGCGTTGCGCGCGACGGTGCGCCGCTGGCAGCGCGGCGTACGCGGGCTCGGCGGCGGCATCGCCGTCGGCGACATCCTGACGTTGAAGACGCTCGGCCACCACTGGAAGGAATACTCGCGCGCCGAACTGCGCCGCTACTTCGGCCTGCTGTCGCCGGATTTTCGCTGCGCGCGCGCGCAGCTGGTCGGCGTGCCGTTTCCGCGGCAAGCGATGCGATTGCGCGATCGCGCGGTGTCATTGCTGGAACGCTTTCTGCCGGTGCTGCGCCCGGGCATTCACATCGAGATCGACCTGCCGGCGAAGCAGCACGGCATCGTCATCGAACCGCGCTGGTAGGCATCAGTGTTCCAGCACGGCGCCGAGCAGGCGGAATGCGAGCTCGCGGTCATCAGCGGATTCTCCGATTGCTGCCGGCACGAACTGACGCGACGCACGAATGCGCAGCGCCGTCCCCGCGCCGGCCGCAATCGCGGCCTTGAGGACAAGGCGCGCGCGGCCGCCCTGCGCAAGGATGTGGCGCGAACGGTTTCCGCCAAGTTCGATGTCCAGCGTCTGCTCACCGTCGATCTGGGCGGGAATCCACAGGTCCAGTTGCAGTGCGCGGGCCTTGCGTTGCGCGACGAAATCGCACGCAAATTCGCTGCCCACCCACTGGTCCGGCCACATTCCCTGCGGTGCGGCCGATTGCGTGGCGTATCCCTGCAGCGGCACGCGCAGCGCGGCGCGTGCCTCGCCGAGCGCCGTCTCGGCTGCCGCAATCTGCGCGCCGAATTGCTTTTCCCGGTCGTACAGGTAGCGCAGCTGCGTGCGCATCCGCGTAAAACGGCCCTGCAAGCCGGCGACGTCGGCGTCGTCCAGGATCTTTCCCGCCACGAGGTCTTGCGGCAGCGCATCGGGAACGTAGATCGTCGCATGCGGCGCGGCCGTTTCGGCGGGCGGCCGTTCCTTCGTGTAAAGGTAGATCGCAAACGACTTGCGCGAAAGCGCCTTGCGATCTTCCGGCAGTTCGATGCGGCTGAAGCCGTGCCAGGAGACTTCGCTGGTTTCGAAGATCACCGCGCGGTTGAACAGCGGCAGCACGCGCCGGGTCTGGTTCGCCACGGGATTCCACGGATTCGAATGCAGCTCGAGCGCCCCGCCCCACGCCTCGTCCCACTCGTCGTTGAGATAGACGATCAGGTTGAGTCGCCGATGCGTCTTCGTGCGCGGGTGATAGTTGAAGTCGACGTGCGCATCGAGGCCTTGACCGTCGCGATTTTCATGCGTCCCGCCGCCGACATAATCCGCATCGTAGAGCAGGTCGGGAATGCCGGTGATCGTGGATATCAGGCCCAGAAACCCGGCGCTCTGCAGGTAGAGATCCAGTGCGCGATAGGTGTCGGACACGTCGCGCACATTCATGCGCACCGCCTTGCCGCCGACTTCGCCCATCTCGTTGAGCGCGTAGCGCTCTTCGAAGCGCGGGAATTCGTCGAGTATCCTGCGGCACGCTTCCGGCCGGAAGAAATTTTCGATCACCACGTGGCGGAATGGCTGCGCTTCGCAAAATTTCCGCGCGAGCGCCGATGCCTGCACGGGCACGCCAGGATCGATCCAGTCCATCTTAACCTCGTGTTGACCTGCAGGCGGGCATTATACGAAGCGCGCCGGATGGAACCGAATCAATGCCCCTGCTCGACTTCCTGCTGAACCGAAAGGCCCGACTGTGCCGGCTCTGCGGCAAGCGCGGCACCTGCATGGTCGGTCCGGTCGCACCGACGCATCACGGAAAGTTCCACACCGATTCGTTCGCCCTGCGGCATTGTCCCCATTGCGGTGTCGTCTATCTCGACCCGCTGCCGACGGCGGCCGACCTGAAGGCGCTGTACGAGGAATCCGAGCAGTTCTCGGACCCCCACTACACCGATCCCGACCAGGTCAGCCGCATTCTCGACTACTACGCGACGGCAATTGCCCGCCTGCGTCTGCTGCCGGAAACGGGCGGTCGCGTGCTGGAAGTCGGCGCTGGACTGGCGTGGGTTTCGCGCGCCTGCAAGGCAGCCAACCCGGAAACCGAGACGGTCGCGCAGGACGTCAGCAGCGAGTGCGCGCAGAATTGCCCGTGGGTCGACCGGTACTGCATCGGTCCGGTCGAGGCGCTGCGCGATGCCGGCCGCTTCGACCTGATTTCGTTGACGCACGTCATCGAGCACCTGGCCGATCCCGACGCGATGCTACGCCACCTTGCGGCGCTGCTCGCTCCGGCCGGCCACCTGTTCATCACGGCGCCGTTCCGGCCCGGCAATTGGCAGCCATCCGACGGCATCGCGCCGTGGAACTCGTATTCGTACCTGCACGTGCCGGCGCACATCACCTATTTTTCGCAGCGCTGGTTCGAACAGCGGGCGCCGGCGCACGGACTCGGCGTCGTGTCGTGGGATGACACCCATGATGGCGGCCAGGCATTCGAGCTGGTGCTCGGCAGGACTTGAGGGAGGTCGACACGACTGTCGCGGCAGCGCTGCGTGCCGGCACCCGGCTTAGCGCTAGCGCGCGCGCTGTTCCTCCAGCGTCAAGGCCACCTTGTCGCGAAGATATACCGGCAGCGCCAGCTCCGGCGCCAGCGCGTTGCCGGCCGCGAATTGCGGTGCGGCCAGGCGCGCGATCGCATGCGCCTGCGGCAATCGCGTGCTGTCGCACCAGCGCGGCTCGCCGGGCAGCCGCGTCATCAGCACGTCGCGATAGGCCGACCAGCCGCTGCCGACCACGCTCCAGCGTTCGCTCGGCGGCAGCGTGAGTTGCTGCGCGGGGCCGACCGACTCGGGGCCGAGCGCCTCGACCAACCCGCTCGCGCCACGACGAAACGTGCCGGCGTAGATTTCGCCCATGCGCGCATCGATCACTGCAAGGATCGGCGTGTCGTCCTGCAACGGAACATCCTGCGCCAGGGCCGCCAGCGAGGATACCGGTACGACCGGCACATCAAGCCCGAGGGCCAGGCCCTGAGCGACCGAGATTGCCAGGCGCACGCCGGTGAAGGCGCCCGGTCCGCGCCCGACCGCGATGCCGTCGATGCCGCGGCGCGAGATGCCTGCTTCGGCGAGCAACGATTCGATCATCGGCAGGATCAGCTCGGCATGGCGCCGCGGCGCCACCTCGCTGCGCTCGATCATGCGGTCGCCGACGAGCAGCGCCGCCGAGCAGGCCTCGGTAGCGGTGTCGATCGCGAGCAGACAAAAATCGGTCATGGTCTTCTTCATTTCATCCCGCGGCCAGGGCACGCGCCGCGCCGTAAGCATACCAATCGACCTTGCGCGTCAGATACATCAGCGTCGCGACGACGGCGAGCAGCGCAATCGAACCCATCAGCAGCGAATACTGCTCGCTGACGACCAAGCCATAGAGCAATGCGTAGACCACCGCGAGCGTCGACCCGAGCACGATGCCCGCCCGCCACGCCTGCAAAACCGCCGCGGCATAGCCGCCGACCAGCACGACAACCGCGCCCGATGCGGCGAGATAGGCACTGCCGAACCCGATCTGCTCCGACAATGCCAGCAGCACGACGTAGAACGTCGCGAGCGCCAGCCCGACCAGCAGGTACTGTACCGGGTGCACGCGCAGTTTGCGCAGGACTTCGACCAGGAAGAACGCGACGAACGTCAGTGCGATGAACAGGATTCCGTATTTTCCGGCTCGCTCGTTCTGCTGATAGACGCTTGCCGGCTCGTACAGGCTGACGCCGAATGCGGCAGCCGCGATGTCCGCGCCGCGCCGATCATACTGCTGCCAATGCTGGCCATAATTGCGATTGAGGTCGAGCACCTGCCAGCGTGCCGCGAAGCCTTCATTCGTCACGTTGCGTTCGGCCGGCAGGAACGCGCCGTCGAAGCTCGGATCACGCCACGGCGCCGACAGCGACACTTCGGTCGTGCGCGCAAGCGGCAGCACAGACAAACTGGCGGTGCCGGCCAGCGTCAGGTCGACGCTGAAGTCATGGCTGTCACCATCGAAGTGGCTCAGGTCGACCGGCGCGGCGATCGCCGGAAAGGTGCCGACACCGGCCTCTGCCGGCACGAACGCATGCTCGCTGCCGTCCAGGCGCAGCATGGAAATGCGCCGGATTCCGCGCACGTCGGACAAGGGCAGGCGCAGTTCGGCGCGCTCCCACACGTAGCTCGTCTCGATGCCGGGAGTCATTTGCAGATCGCGCGCCAGAAAGCGCCCGGTGATCTTCAGTTCGGCCGTGTAGACCGGCGTCGAATACATGCCGTAGCGCCGCACTTCGGGCGCCAGCGTGCCGGCGATGTCCAGCCGGTCGGCCAGTATGATCTCGGTGCTCTCGTGCACCGCCCAGCCATTGCCGCTCTCGACGCGTGTGCGTCTGGGCACCGCGATGACCGGGCCGCCGATCGACTGCACGGCGCCCCAGCGCTGGGCAATGCTGTTGACGGCCTGCTCGCGCAGCCGGTTGCGCTCGCCGATCAGGCCCTGCACCTGGGCCAGCGGGATCAACATCAGCAGCGCGAGGAATGCGATACCGAACACCTTGAACGTGATCGACTGGAACATCGCCATGGCAGGCTCCCTCGGGAAGGCAGCCTGCATTCGAACGCCATGCGCTGGCTTCGCGCCGCGTGTGTTCTGGCGAATGGCGGGCAATCGGGGCGGGTTTGCGGGCGCGGTTAACGGCGTCGAGGCGTTCGACGTATACTCCGCCGCCCATGACCCTTCGTTCCCTGGCGCCGCTGCTCAAGCTCTGCGCAGCGAGCCTCGTCGCTCTGCTGATCGCGGATGCGGCGCTGTTCCGCAGCGGCTGGTACCTTCGCCTGATCGAACCGGAATCGACTGCCGGATCGATGCTCAACGACCTGCGTGCCATCCGCGCCTTCCGTCAGGCGGACCGGAAAAACATCCTCGTACTCGGCAATTCGCAGATCGGCGAGGGATTCTCGGCGAGGATCGCGGACGCCGCGAGCGGGCGCGACGACCTGCACTTCATCAACGGATCGGACGCCGGAACCACACCGCGGGCCTGGTATTACCTGCTGCGCACGGTCGACCCCGATGCGGACCGGTTCGCGGCCGTCGCCATGATGGTCGACTACGACGTCGCGGCGACCCGCATCGACATGGCGAACTACCGGCTCGACACGAACTACCTGCAGCCCCTGCTGCGAATCTGCGACCTCGGGGATTACCCGAACACCTTCACGGACGCCGGCGAACGCGCGCGAGCGCGCCGGGCGATCGTGCTGCCGCTGCAGGCGCTCGGCGAAGATGTCCGCGGCCTGTTCGCCAACCCCGGCGAGCGCTTTCACGATCTGCGTCGCTACCGGAAGGACTGGCTGCACGATGTCGACGTGTATCCGGGCCGTGAAGCGCGGCTGCCGCCTCTGACGATCGATGCAAACACGGGCCGACCCGTCGATTTCAGTCCGCTCGACAGCGATGCCCGCCCGCGCGTCGAGGCCTATTTTCGCCAGCTGCACGAGCCGGCACCCGTGCAGACGCAAACGGCCAACGCCGCGTATCTGCGCGAATGGCTCGGACGCATTGCGCACCGCTATGCCTCGAAGCATGTTCCGGTCATCGTCTTCGTCGTGCCGCGCGGACCGTGGCACCAGGCGCTGGCGCCGGTGCCGGTGCCGACCGGCGCGGTCGCCGAACTGGCGGCGTCGGGCGCCATCGTGCCTCTGCCGGCAGATGCATTCGTGGACCTGGAACAGCCGCAATATTTCTTCGACACGCTGCACATGAATCGGGACGGCCGCGAAAACTTCTCGCGCCGGCTGGCACAGCAAGTCGCCCCGCTGGTGCACTAGCGCCGTGCTCTTCGACACATTCCAGTACTGGATCTTCTTCGCGGCGGTACTGCTCGTGCTCGGCGCGCTGCGCCCGACCGCCGGCAAATGGCTGCTGGTCGTCGCCAGCTACGTGTTCTACGCGTGCTGGGACTGGCGCTTCATCTTCCTGCTCGGCGCCTCGACGCTTGCCAACTGGGCGTTCGGGCTATGGATCGACCGCAGCCCGGCCGATACACGCAAGCGTGCGTTGATCGCCGCGGTCGCCTTCAACCTGGTGACCCTGGGCTTCTTCAAGTACTTCAATTTCTTCGCCGATACGCTCGCCGGCTTGCTGCACCTGGATGCGCAGGCGCTCGCGCTGCGCATCGTGCTGCCGGTCGGCATCAGTTTCTTCACGTTCGAAGGCATTGCCTATGCGGTCGACGTCTACCGCCGCGACCTGCCGGCGCGCCGCAGCGTGCTCGACTTCGCGCTGTTCATCTCGTTCTTCCCGCACCTCATCGCCGGACCGATCATCCGGCCGCTGAACTTCTTTCCGCAGACCGGTACGGTGCTGGCGCTCGCTCCCGAAGATGCGCGCTGGGGAGTGCGCGAGATCCTCAAGGGCCTGTTCAAGAAACTGGCACTCTCGAATTTCTTCGCGCCGCTGGCCGACGCGTACTTCCACAACACGCAGTACCACGGCCTCGGCGTGCCGGCCTGGATCGGCGTGTTTGCATTTTCGATGCAGATCTACTTCGACTTTTCCGGCTACACGGACATCGCCCGCGGTTGTGCACGCCTGCTCGGTTTTCGCTTTCCATCCAACTTCGAACGACCGTACCTGAGCGCCAGCATCGGCGAATTCTGGCACCGCTGGCACATCTCGCTGTCGTCGTGGCTGCGCGACTATCTGTACATACCGCTCGGCGGCAACCGCCGCGGCGAAGCGCGAACCTGCGCGAACCTGATCATCGTCATGGGCCTGGGTGGCCTGTGGCACGGTGCGAGCTGGAATTTCGCCGCCTGGGGCCTGTATCACGGCGCGCTGCTGATCGGACATCGCTACTGGCGCCGCACGCTTGTCCGCGCCGGCCTCGACCGCGTGGCCGATCGCGCCGCGTTGCAGCCGCTCTGGCAATGCTGCACGTTCCTGCTGGTCACGATCGGCTGGATTCCATTCCGCGCCGCGGACTTCGCCACCACCTGGCAAACGCTCGGCGCGCTGCTCGAGGTTCCGGACAACGCCGTGCTCGCCGCGTATCCGGCGATCATCGGCATCCCGCTGGCGGCGCTGGCCTTCTGCGTCATCGATCGCGATCGCCGCCTGCAGGACTGGCTGGTCGGGCGCGCGCGCTTCGGTGTCGCCGTCGGCGCGACGGTCGTAGCCGTGCTGGCGCTTGAAATCTGTGCCCGCGTCGACGCGCAGATTCCCTTCATCTACTTCCAGTTCTGAAAATCACGTTGCACGGGCACGCCTGCGCCGCGTCGCGCTCAAAGCGCTTGCAGCAGATGACCGTCGTGACATTCGCGCAGGCGTGCTTCGAGGCTGGGGTCGACGTCGAATGCAACCGAATCGATCGCCGAGATCATGCGCACGGCCGCGCTGGAATTGGTGAAGAACGCCGAGCGGAAACGGCCGATGTCGCCAAGTGCGATGCGTTGCGTCGAGGTCGCCAGGCCGCGCTGCACCAGCCCGGCCTGCAGCAGCTGCATGCTGACGCCGGTCAATTGCGGCGCGTCGGGCCAGACCACGCCGTTGCCATCGAAGAAGCCGATGTTCCAGATCGAGCCTTCCTCGATGTTGCCGCCGTCGTCGACGAACACCGCGTCGTCGAAACCGGCCTGCTGCGCGAGGCGGCGATGGTGAAACAGCGGAAATGTACCGACGTGCTTGATGTGCGGCAGCGAGCGCGTGAACGCGAACGACTTCACGCGCAGCGCACGCGCCGGCGCGTGCGCAGCCGGCGCGACCGTCACCAGGATGTCCGGCTCGACCGCCTCGGCCGGACGATCGCGATCGAGCGCGCGTGAAAACACGTTCACGCGCAATGCCAGCATTTCCGCGCTGCCCGCCACGGCATCGCGCAGGCACTGCCGGACGCGATCCCGATCGAGCGCCGAACCGAACAGCTCGCGCGTCGCCGATTCGATGCGCGCCAGGTGCAGGTCGAGGCCGCGCACGCCGCCGTTCTCGACGCGCATCGCACTGAAATGCCCGTAGTTCGTCTGCACCAGATGGCGCAGGTCGTCGGCGCTCGCCGGCGCGCCGTTCAGTTCGATGCGCGCAACCGGGGATCCGGTCATGCCGCAATCATTCCATGCTCCCGCCGGCGCGAGAGGGTTCCTGCGCGAGAGGCGATTTCGGAATCGGGCCGGCGGGCGACTCGGCCGAGAAAAACGCCTGCACGTCGGACAATTCGCGCGTCACCGGCATCGTTGGCAGGCTTTTCAGGAAAAGCTTGCCGTAGGCGCGCGACGTCAGGCGCGGGTCGCACAGCATCAGCACGCCGCGGTCGGCGACGTCCCGGATCAGGCGTCCGGCGCCCTGCTTCAGCGCAATCACCGCGGCCGGCACCTGCCAGTCGAAGAACGGGTTGCCGCCGGACTCGCGCAACGCGGACAGGCGCGCCTCGAGCACCGGATCGTCCGGCGCCGCGAACGGCAGCTTGTCGATGATCACGCACGACAGCGCTTCGCCGGCGACGTCGACCCCCTCCCAGAAACTCGCCGCGCCGAGCAGCACGCCGTTGCCCGATTCGCGAAACTCCGTCAGCAGCTGATGGCGCGGCGCCGTGCCCTGCACGAACAACGGAAACGCCGAATCGGCCAGCAGTTCGGCCGCCCGCTTCAGTGCGCGATGCGACGTGAACAGCAGGAACGTGCGTCCGCGCGCCGCCTCGATCACCGGTTGCGCCGCCGCGACGACGCGATCGGTGAAGTCGGCGGCATTCGGATCCGGCAATCCCTTCGGCAGATAGGTCAACGCCTGGCTTGCATAGTCGAACGGGCTTGGCAGACTCAGGGCCACCGGGTCATCCAGGCCAAGCTGGCGCGCGAAATGATCGAAATCACCGGCGACGGACAAGGTCGCCGAGGTGAAGATCCAGCTCGCGCGGCTCTGCTCGCGCAGGGTGCGCAACGGCGGCGCCAGGTCGAGCGGTGTCGCATGCAGCGAAAAACCGTGCGGGGACAACTCGTACCAGTGCACCCATTCGTGCGCGCCGCCGTCGAGCACGTCGGCCAGGCGCCGGCACAGCGCCTCGGCACGCTCGTGCAGGCTGGCCATGCCGCGTGAGCGTTCGGCCTGCGGCGCCAATGCATCGGCAAGCGCGTGCAGCGCTTCGCCCAGCGCACGCAGTTCGCCGCCGACCGCCGCATCGTTGTCGATCTGCACAAAGCCGCCCTTCGCCGGAAGGCGGTCGAGCGCGAGTCGCGCGCGCTTGATGAGCGGCGCGATCGCCTCGATCGGCTTTTGCAACCCGGCAAGGGCGCCACTGACCGCGCCGCACTCGGCCAGCGCATCCTGCGCCACCTCGGCAATCTGGCGCGACGTCACGCTGGTGGAGAAGAACACGCCAGCCAGTTCCGGAATCTGGTGCGCCTCGTCGAGCACGAAGGCGTGCGCGCCGGGCAGGATCTCGCCGAAGCCTTCCTGCTTGATCGCAAGATCCGCGAACAACAGGTGATGATTGACCACGACAAGGTCGGCTTCCTGCGCCGCGCGCCGCGCCTTCACGACGAAGCAGTCGCCGAACATCGGACATTCGGCACCGAGGCAATTCTCCGCCGTCGAAGTGACGCGCGGCCACAGCAGCGAGTCTTCCGGCACCTCGGCAAACTCGCCGCGGTCGCCGCTGCCGGTGCGCTGCGCCCAGGCGCGGATGCCTTGCAGGTGCGCCACCTGTTCGCGCGAGGACAGCCGCCCTTCCTTGTGCGTCTGGTCGAGCCGGTACAGGCACAGGTAGTTGGCGCGACCTTTCAGCAGGCTCGTGCGCACGCGCGCGCCAAGCACGGCACGCACGCGCGGCAGGTCGCGATGGAACAACTGGTCCTGCAGCGTCTTGGTTCCGGTCGATACGATCACGCGCTTGCCCGACCGCAACGCCGGCACCAGATAGGCGAAGGTCTTGCCCGTGCCGGTACCGGCCTCGGCAATCAGCGCATGACCATCGGCGATCGCCATCTCGACCGCCTCGGCCATGTCCAGCTGGCTTTCACGCTGCGCGAAGTTTTCGATTTCCGCCGCGAACGGGCCGTCTGCGCCGAGCAGGTCACGCGCGCTGGCGTTGTGGCTGGTTCTGTATTTCATCGAGTATGTGGGAGGACTCATCCCGCCTTTTTACCGCATCTGACGTCTTTGCGCTCGCGCGCTTCTTGAATAGAGCTTCCGCGCAGCTCCGCTGCGCGGGTTACTTTTGCCATTGCGCAAAAGTAACCAAAACGCTAGGCGCCGGACGCGGTGCCCCGCCGCGCATCATGCGCGGCGGGGTGTACCTGTGCTTCTCGGTGCCGGCGGGGTCGTCTGGCAGTACATCCTTGTACTGTCAGCCGACGCGCGCACATCGTGCGCGCGCCCCTTACGGGCATTTCCGCCGTCCCCTGCGATGCTCGGCACCGCGAACGGCGCCGGGATCCACGAAGCCGTGCATCCCTGCACTGCCTCGAGGTGTCGGCGTGGAAAGCTTTGGCTTTGGCTTCGATTCTTGCTTTGGCCTTTGCCTTGGCTTCTGCGGCAGGATGCCGCCCAAATGGGGCCCCCTGTGATGCGGCGGGCGCGCGGAGGAAAAGTCCGCAGGACGCCGCGCACGATGCGCGGCCGTTCGCTGAATGTACATGGACGTACATCCAGCGAACCCCGTAGCGCGCTCGCGCACTCGCAGGGCAGGATGCCCGGAGAGCGCATCACCGGGGGTGTGTTTCTTTGGTTACCTTTCTTTGCACAAGCACTGCGCCGCAGGAGCGGCGCGAACAGCGCAGCTG
>DATNFS010000159.1:0-23244 GCA_035606275.1 Rudaea sp. | reverse complement strand
ACGCGCGTCTCGTCGAACGGCGGCACGCCGTTGTACTTGAGCACGTTCTGCGGCCCGGCATTGTAGGCTGCCGTCGCCATGCGCTCGTCGCCCTTGAACTGCTTGAGCAGGCCGGCCAGATACTGCGCGCCGCCGCGGATGTTCTGCGACACGTCGAACGGATTGTTGACACCCATATCCGATGCCGTTTCCGGAATCAGCTGCATCAGACCCTCGGCACCCTTGTTCGAGATTGCATTCGGATTGAAAGCGGACTCGGCGTGGATCACGGCGCGCAGCAGCGACGGGTCGACGCCGAACTCCGCCGCCGCCGCCGCAACTTCGGCGCGATAGGCGCTCAGGTTGAGCGCCGTGGAGCTCCAGTTGACGTTCGATTGGATATTGCACGCGAAGCAGGTGCTGATGTACGTGAACAACAACTGGTATCCGCCGCGACTGGGCCGGGTGTTGGTGTATTCGGTGACGCCGTTGGCGCGCACGATCTTGTAGACCGCGCCGCGATGGACCTCGACGTCCTTGGACGCCGCAGCCGGCAACGCGGCGTTCGTGTCCGGCGCCGGGGCCTGGGTCCCGTCGGCCTCCGTGGCCGGCTCGGAGTGGTATTCGGCATGCTTCTGCGCCGGTGCCGCAGTCGACGCCTTCGGCGCCGGACGCTCGGCGTAGTCGGCAACCTTCGTGCAGCCGCTGTAGCCGCCCGGCTTGTTGGTGAAAGCCAGCTGCCCGTTGGAACCGGTGCAGCGATACACCGCTCCGGCCGTCGCGCCAATCGGCATCATCAGCGCGCAGGCCAACGCGCCGCACAAGGCAGCGTTGCCGAGAATCAGCCATCGCAAACGGTTCGACTTCATATTTCCAGGGCAGCCCCTGTCTTAAGTTTCTGACAATAATCAGGATTTGCCAAGTGCCTGGTTCACGGATCTGCGGGTCGATGGCAGAGGGTACACAAGGCCAGGAATCCCCGAGCAACGAGGCCGCCGGCCTTTCGAGCCTTCAGGGCCTCAACCCCCGGCCCTCAAGAAAGTCTGGCCGGCCCTATGACATGGCCTTACAATTATTAGTTCACCAGCGAATCAGCACATGGCCGGCAAGCTCTTCGTCAAAACCCACGGTTGCCAGATGAACGAGTACGACTCGGCCAAGATGGCCGACGTGCTGAAGGCATCGCACGGCCTCGAACTGACCGACGACGAAACCCAGGCCGACCTCATCCTGGTCAACACCTGCTCGATCCGCGAGAAGGCGCAGGAAAAAGTCTTCTCCCAGCTCGGTCGCTGGAAACAGCTGAAGAAAAGGAATCCGCAACTCGTGATCGGCGTCGGCGGCTGTGTCGCCAGCCAGGAAGGCGAGGCAATCGTCAGGCGCGCGCCGTACGTCGACCTGGTGTTCGGCCCGCAAACCCTGCACCGTTTGCCGCAGATGATCGACGCGCGCCAGGCCACGCAGCGCCCGCAGGTGGACATTTCGTTCCCCGAAATCGAGAAGTTCGACCACCTGCCCGAGCCGCGCCGCGAGGGCGTGGCCGCGTACGTCTCGATCATGGAAGGCTGCTCGAAATACTGTTCGTATTGCGTCGTGCCTTATACGCGCGGCGAGGAGATCAGCCGGCCGTTCGACGACGTGATTGCCGAAGTCGCGGCGCTGGCCGAACAGGGTGTGCGCGAAATCCACCTGCTCGGCCAGAACGTCAACGCGTATCGCGGCATCATGCACGACGGCAGCGTCGCGGACCTCGCCGTGCTGATCCACGCGATCGCCGCTTTCGACGGCGTCGGCCGCATCCGCTTCACGACATCGCATCCGCTGGAATTCTCCGATTCGCTGGTCGAGGCCTATGCGAACGTGCCGAAGCTGGCGAACTACCTGCACCTGCCGGTGCAGGCCGGTTCGGATCGCGTGCTCGGCGCAATGAAGCGCGGCTATACGGCGCTGGAGTACAAGCAGAAGATCCGCAAGCTGCGCAAGGTGCGTCCGGACATCTCGATCTCGTCGGACTTCATCGTCGGTTTTCCGGGCGAGACAGATGCCGAGTTCGAGCAGACCATGAAACTGATCGACGACGTCGGATTCGACCAGAGCTTCTCGTTCATCTACTCGCGCCGGCCCGGAACGCCGGCGGCGAACCTGGCCGACGACACGTCCGATTCGGTCAAGCATGAGCGCCTGGCGCGCCTGCAGACCGCCATCAACGCGAACGCGAAAAGGATTGCCGACGCGATGGTGGGCAGCGTGCAGAACGTGCTGGTCCAGGGCCCGAGCAAGCGCGACCCGGCCGAGCTGACCGGCCGCACCGACAACATGCGCTTCGTCAACTTCGCCGGGCCGGCCGGCCTCGGACCGGTTCTGATCGGTCAATTTGTCGATGTGCAGATCACGCAGGCGATGAGCAACTCGTTGCGAGGCCGACTGGTGTCGGACGCCAGCGGCATCGCCCAGCCGGTGCACCCGGTGGCGGCAGCAACGGCTTGATGTCCGCACAGATCAGCCAACGCGACTTCGCGCTGGAGCCGAACGACAGCGAGCGGCTGGCCAACCTGTCCGGTCCGTTCGACGAACACCTGCGCCAGATCGAGTTGCGCCTGGGCGTCGAAATCGCCAATCGCGGGAATGTGTTTCGCGTCAGCGGCGCCGAGCACTCGGTCAGGCTTGCCGAACGCGCATTGCACGATCTGTACGACGCGACCGCGAACGAAACCCTGAACGGCGCACAGATCAACCTGCGCCTGTCCGAATCCGGCATCGATGCGCTCGACGCGAAGGCCGCCGAAGGCGCACAGGAGGTTGCGGTCAAGGTCAAGCGCGGCACCGTGCGCGGACGCGGCGCGAACCAGACGCGCTACCTGCACGCCATTGCGACGCACGACATCAACTTCGGCATCGGCCCGGCCGGCACCGGCAAGACCTATCTCGCCGTGGCGATGGCGGTCGATGCGCTCAACGACAATCGCGTGCAGCGGCTGATCCTGGTGCGGCCGGCGGTCGAAGCCGGCGAGAAACTCGGCTTCCTGCCGGGCGATCTGACGCAGAAAGTCGATCCGTACCTGCGCCCGCTGTACGACGCGCTGTACGAAATGCTCGGCATCGAAAAGGTCACGCGGCTGATCGAGCGCAACGTCATCGAGATCGCCCCGCTCGCCTACATGCGCGGCCGCACCTTGAACGATTCGTTCGTGATCCTCGACGAAGCGCAGAACACGACGACCGAACAGATGAAGATGTTCCTGACGCGCATCGGCTTCGGCTCGGTCGCCGTGGTCACCGGCGACGTCACCCAGATCGACCTGCCGCGCCACGTGAAGTCGGGGTTGCGCGACGCGACCGAGGTGCTGCGCGACGTCGACGGTATCAGCTTCACGTTCTTCACCGCACGCGACGTCGTGCGCCACCCGCTGGTCCAGCGCATCGTGCGCGCCTATGAAAAGCGCGAAGCAGGGCCTGGCGAGGAAACGGCTCCGCGACAGGCCGGGCCGGGCCGGAAGGCCGAAACCGGCGGCCCCCAGGCGTAGCCGAAGCAATGAAGACACGCCCGGGACCCGCGGTTTTCGTGCAGAACCGGGTCGGCAGAAAAGGCGTTCCGGCGACTTCCTCGTTCGAACGCTGGGTGCAGGCCGCCCTGCGCGGCCGCCATCAGGGTCGCCGCCAGGTCAACATCGCCCTGCTGGATGAAAGCGAAGGCCGTGACCTGAATCATCGTTTCCGCGGCAAGAACTACGCCACGAACGTTCTGAGCTTTGCCTGCGAGCCGCTGCCGCGCGAACGCCCGGTGCTGCTCGGCGATCTGGCGATCTGTGCGCCGGTGGTCGCGCGCGAGGCCGCCGAACAGGGCAAGCCGCTGCGTCATCACTATGCGCACCTGACCGTACACGGCGTGCTGCACCTGCTCGGTTTCGATCATGAATCGGCGGCCGACGCCGCGCGGATGGAGGATATCGAGCGGCGCATCCTGGCCCGCCTTAATATCCCAGACCCCTATGTCTGAGCCAGGGTACCTTCGTCCAATTTATTGACTTATAAGACTTTATTAATCGACGACGAAAAATCGGCTAGAATTGGCTGCTCGCCCGCTCGCGGGCCTTGCTTTAACGGAAATGAACGAGGATCCCCCTAGTATCCAGCCGTCCCGATCCTGGCTGGAGCGGATCAGCCATCTGGTTTCCGGCGAGCCGCGCAACATCGACGAACTGCTCGATGAGCTGCGCAACGCGCAGGCCAACGGCCTGTTGTCGAACGACACCCTGTCGATGGTCGAAGGCGCGATCGAGGTCGCCGACCTGCGCGTGCGCGACGTGATGATTGCGCGCACGCACATGGTGTCGCTGCCGGTCGATGCGCCGGTCGCCGAAATCGTCCGCCGCGTGATCGAATCGGGACACTCGCGCTACCCGGTCCACGGCGACGACCCGGACGAGATTCTCGGCATCCTGCTGGCCAAGGACCTGCTCAAGTGCTTCGTCGACGCCTCGCCGTGCAACATCCGCGCGTTGCTGCGGCCGACGGTCATGATCCCGGAGTCGAAAAAGCTGAACATCCTGCTCAAGGAGTTCCGCCTGTCGCGCAATCACATGGCGATCGTCGTCGACGAATACGGCGGCATCAGCGGGCTGATCACGATCGAGGACGTGCTCGAGGAAATCGTCGGCGAAATCGACGACGAGCACGACGAGGAAGATCCGGCCCGCAAGAAACTGATCCAGGCACAGCCCGACGGCGGCTTCCTGGTCAACGCGTTGACGCCGATAGCCGATTTCAACAGCCGCCTGGGCAGCAAATTCGCCGACGACGAATTCGACACGATCGGCGGCATGGTCACCTCCGAACTGGGCCACCTACCGGAATCCGGCGAGGATATCGTGGTCGGCGGCTTCCACTTCCGCGTGACCCGCGCCGATGATCGCCGCGTGCTGCAATTTGCGGTGCGCGTGCATGACGCCTGAGCGATCACACCCCCACTGCCTCCAGCGTGCCGGGGGAAGAAGGCTTTGGCACATCTTGCGCGCACTCGTCATCATACTGCCCGGCCTGTTGTTCGCGGCCGGTATCAACGCCCAGAGCCGACCGGAAGATGCCGTTGAATCACCCGGCGCAAAGCTCGAGGTCTCCCTGCTGACCTTCGGCCCGGGCGAGGAAGTCTGGGAACGCTTCGGCCACAACGCGATCGAAATCCGCGAGCGCAGCAGCGGCTCCGCGCTGCTGTACAACTACGGAATTTTTGACTTCGGCCAGAAGAATTTCTTTCTCAACTTCGCGCGCGGATTGATGACCTACCGCATCGCCGCCGGTGATCCGGCCGACGAGTTGCCGATGTACGTCGCCGAAGGCCGCTGGATCGTCGAACAGAAGTTGAACCTGACTCCGGCGCAGCGGGCGCAGCTGGCCGGCTTTCTCGCCGACAATGCACGGCCGGAAAATGCCGAGTACCGCTACGATTACTTCCGCGCCAACTGCTCTACGCGCGTGCGCGACGCACTCGACGCCGCGCTGGGCGGTGCGATCAGGGCGCAGACGATCGCGCCCTCGCGTGGCCTCACTTACCGCGAAGAGGCCGACCGCCTGATGTCGCCGGACCCGGCGATCATGCTGGCCATGGATGCCGGGCTCGGGCCATTCGCCGACAAGCGTCTGACCTACTGGGACGAAGGCTTCGTGCCGATGGAGCTGATGGGCCATCTGCGCGACATCCGGATCAAGGACGAAAGCGGCGCCATGCAACCGCTGGTTGCAAGCGAACGCCGGCTGGCCGGCGCGCGCCTGGCAGATCCGCCGGATTACGCGCCGGCCTGGGTGTGGCGCGCATTGGCGCTGAGCATTGTCGGCGCGCTTGCACTGCTCGGCCTGGTGCGTTTGCGCCGGCGGCTTTGGGCGCGCGCGACATTTGCAACGCTTGCCGCAGTCATGGCTCTGGTGCTCGGCCTCGGCGGCCTCGTGCTGATCGGGCTGTGGGCGCTGACCGATCACGTTTCGGCCTGGCGCAACGAGAACATCCTGCTGTTCAACCCGCTCTGCCTGCTGCTGCTGCCGTGCTGGCTCGGTGCATTCCGCGCACGCTGGCGGCCGTCGCCTTTCGCGTTCCGGGTCGGCATGGCGATCGCCTTCTGTGCCGGCCTGGCATTCTTCGTCAAGGTGTTTCCGGCGTTCCCGCAGGACAACCGCTTCTGGATCGCGCTGCTGCTGCCGCTGCACCTGGCATTTGCGCTCGCACTGACCGAAGGCGCCAGCCGGAACCGGTAGCCGAAATCAAGAGCAACCGATTGTCCGGCTCCCCGGCTGCCTGTTGCGGCCTTTCATTCATTGCACGCGCGCACCGCGCTCCGGCATGATGCACGCGAGCCCCGGATACCCTGTCATGAACGAATCGATGTCCGCGCCAGCCGATCAGCCGATGCTGGTCAACTGCATCGCCTACGGCAAGGACGGGCGCAAGCTGCGCGACATCACGCTCGACGAGATCAGCGATTTCGTCCAGGACCCGGATGCCTTCGTCTGGGTCGGCCTGCACGAACCCGACGAAGTGCTGCTGCAAAAACTGCAGGAGGAATTCGGCCTGCACGACCTGGCCATCGAGGACGCGCACAACGCGCACCAGCGGCCCAAGGTCGAACTGTACGACGACTCGCTCTTCATCGCGCTGCACACCGCGCAGGTCGTCGCCGGCAAGATCGTGTTCGGCGAAACGCACTTGTTCGTCGGCCGCAACTATCTGGTCACGGTACGCCACGGCGCGTCGCTGTCGTACGCGCCGGCGCGCAAGAGCTGCGAGCAGAACCGCGAACTGCTGTCGCTCGGACCCAGTTACGCGCTGTATTCGGTGCTCGACTTCATCGTCGACAACTTCATGCCGATCGTCGACACCTTCCGGCAGGAGCTGCACGAACTCGAGCAGGAGATCTTCGAGGACACGTTCAAGCGCGAAGTGGTCGAGCGCCTGTACCTGCTCAAGCGCGAGCTCGTGACGCTGCGCCTGGCGGTATCGCCGCTGCAGGACATCCTCAACCAGCTCGTGCGCCTGCATGGCGGCCTGATCCGCGAGGAGATCCGGCCGTACCTGCGCGACGTGTTCGATCATGCCACCCGCATCAGCGACTCGACCAATGCCATGGGCGAACTGCTGACTGCCGCCATGTCGGTCAACCTGGCGATGGTGTCTGTCGGCCAAAACGAGGTGGTCAAGCGCCTCGCCGGCTGGGCCGCGCTGCTGGCGGCGCCGACGCTGATCGCCAGCTGGTACGGCATGAATTTCCACCATATGCCCGAACTCGACAAGCCGTACGCATACCCGACGCTGATCTCACTGACCGTGGGCATCTGCGTCGGCCTGTTCTGGTGGCTGCGCCGCTCGAAGTGGCTGTAATCGACTCGCTTCTGCCCGCAACGAACGTATTTTCCGCCGACAGCGCCACGGTCTACGACCAAAGGCTAGCCAGCCGATGTGCGCTTGCGTCTTGACCGCAGAGGCTCCGGCGCGGGACTCTTGCCGTGTATGACGCAGTCCCCGACGGGCCTGCATACACCTAGAAGGCGACCGGCACAGGTCGTCCACTCAAGACTTCGCGGAGGAGTCCTCATGAATTCCCTTGCAAGCAAACTGGTCTGGGTCGCCGTTGCGGTCGTCGGCGCGATCTGCCTCGGCGTGATCGCCCTGGAGCGCGGCGAAAGCATCAGCGCGATCTGGCTCGTGGTCGCCGCACTATGCGTTTTCTCGATCGGCTACCGGTTCTACGCGACCTTCATTGCCGACAGCGTGCTGCGGCTCGACCCGACGCGCGCGACGCCGGCCGTGCTGCGCAACGACGGGCTCGACTACGTGCCGACCGACAAGTGGATCGTCTATGGCCACCACTTCGCGGCGATTGCAGGCGCCGGTCCCCTCGTCGGCCCGGTCCTGGCAGCGCAAATGGGCTACCTGCCCGGAACGATGTGGATCCTGTTCGGCGTCATCTTCGCCGGCGCGGTGCAGGATTTCATGGTGCTGGGTCTGTCGCTGCGTCGCGATGGGCGCTCCCTCGGCCATATGCTGCGCGCCGAACTGGGCGATGTCGCCGGCGTGGTCTGCATGTTCGGCGTGCTCGTGCTGATGATGATCGTGCTGGCAGTGCTGGCGCTCGTGGTCGTGAAAGCGCTGGCGATCAGTCCGTGGGGAACCTTCACCGTCGTCTGCACGATACCGATTGCCCTCTTCATGGGAATCTACCTGCGCTACCTGCGGCCCGGACGCGTGCTCGAAGTATCGATAATCGGCCTGGTCCTGCTCGTTGTCTCGATCTGGCTCGGCGGCAAGGTCGCGGCCGATCCGGACATGGCCAAGATGTTCACCTTCAAGGCCGCCGAACTCGCCTGGCTGCTGATCGGTTACGGCTTCGTCGCTTCGGTGTTGCCGGTATGGCTGCTGCTGGCGCCGCGCGACTACCTGTCGACATTCCTGAAGATCGGCACCGTGGCACTGCTGGCGATCGCGATCGTGTTCGCCGCGCCGCACATGCAGATGCCGGCCGTGACCAAGTTCATCGATGGCACCGGCCCGGTATTCCAGGGCAATCTGTTCCCGTTCCTGTTCATCACGATTGCCTGCGGTGCGGTTTCCGGCTGGCATTCGATGATCTCGTCGGGAACGACGCCGAAGCTGCTGCGCAACGAAGGCGAGGCGCGCCTGGTCGGCTATGGCGGCATGCTGACCGAAGCATTCGTGGCGATCATGGCAATGATCGCGGCCAGCATCCTGCAACCGGGGGTCTACTTCTCGATGAATTCGCCGGCCGCGCTGGTCGGCGTCGACGTGCAGTCGGCCGCGGCGGCAATCAGCCAGTGGGGATTCGTGGTCACGCCGGATGTGCTCACGCAGACCGCCGGGGACATCGGCGAGTCGACGATCCTCGGCCGCGCCGGCGGCGCGCCGACGCTCGCCGTAGGCATGGCGCAACTGATCCACGGCATCCTGCCCGGCGAGGGCATGATGGCATTCTGGTACCACTACGCAATCCTGTTCGAGGCGCTGTTCATCCTGACGACGGTCGATGCCGGCACCCGCGTCGCGCGTTTCATGATCCAGGAACTCGCCGGTCTGGCCATCCCGGCGTTGAAGAAGACGGAGTCGTGGGGCGCGAACGTGGTCGGGTCGGGCTTGTGCGTCGCCATCTGGGGCTATTTCCTGTACCAGGGCGCGGTCGATCCGCTCGGCGGCATCAATACCTTGTGGCCGCTGTTCGGCATTGCCAACCAGATGCTGGCGGCGATCGCGCTGACCCTGTGCCTGGTCGTGGTGGTCAAGAAGAAGTCCGAACGCTACGCCTGGGTGCCGGGAATTCCGGCAGCCTGGCTGGTCATCTGCACGTTGACTGCCGGCTGGATCAAGCTCGCCGACGCGAAGATCGGTTTCCCGGCGATCGCCGCCAAGTATGCCGACGCGATGGCGCAGAACAAGCTGCTGGCACCGGCGAAGTCCGTAGCGGAGATGCAGACCATCATCACCAACAACCGCGTCGATGCCGCGCTGACGGCGCTGTTCATGCTGCTTGTGGTCGCGACGGTCGTCTTCGGCGTTCGCGCGATCATGAAGGCACGCGCCGTCGCACAGCCGACCGCGAACGAAGAACCGTATGTCGCGCTGGGATCGGTCGGCGCCCACTGACGGAGCATGCTGATGAATTCGATGGCACAAGCGCAGTCGACACTGCGGCACTTCTGGCGCCAGGCCGTGCGCACCGCACGCCTGGCCATCGGCGTGGCGGACTACGACACCTACGTCCGCCACCTGCGTTCTCACCATCCGGAGCGCGCGGTGCCGAGCTACGAGCAGTTCTTCGAACAATGCCAGCAGGCACGCTACAAGAACGGCGGCAATCGCGGCTGCTGCTGACTGCCGGCAGCAGCGAACTTGAACGCGGATTTCGCAGATCGCCGCGGATAGAGCCAATCGACAGGGTTTGCTCCTGATCCGCGTTCTGCGCCTCATCGGCGCAATCCGCGCTCCACTTGTTCCTGATCGGGCGATTCGACTACAGGTCGAAGCTGAGGCCGAGCCAGGCCGCGCGCGGTGCGCCGGGGCTGAGCAGGCGCGGATCGGTGAATTGCGGCAGCACGGCAGTGGCGTCGCCGATCACGCCGAAGTCGGCGTAGCGGCGGTCGAAAATGTTCTGCAGACGCAGGTAGGTCGAGAAATGCGCGCCGATGCGATACACGGCGCGCAGGTTGACCAGCGCGAATCCGCCGATCGGCGCCAGCAGGTTGGCCTCGTCGCCGCGCAGGTATTGCGACGAGTTGTATACAATGTCGCCGCCGATCGTGAACTGGCGGGTAATCGCGTAGTCGGCGCCGAGCTTGAACGTGTTCTGCGGCAATCCGGGCAGGTGGTCGCCTTTTTCGACTTCGATGAGGCCGGTCTGCGGATCGGCATCCGGATGATTGGCGCTGATCTCGGTGAAGGGCGTCAGATAGCGCGCGTCCAGGTGCGTGTAGTTGACGAACCAGTCGACGCGATTGTCGAATGCCTTGCCCGAAAGCGACGCCTCCAGTCCCTGGCGGCGTGTGTCACCGATGTTGGCGAAGAAGCCCTCGTTCGACTGTGCGCCGCCGGTCGACTGGAATTCGATGTCGTCGACATTGGTGGTGCGGAACAGCCCGGCCTTCCAGTGCGTGGTGCCGAACCAGCCGCCATCGAAACTGCCGCGCAGGCCGCCTTCCCAGTTCTTCGCGACGACCTGCTTGAGCGGCGGGTCGGCCACGAATTCGTTGGGCAGCTTGCATGGCGCGTCGGGGCTCGAACAGGCCAGTTCGACGGCGGTCGGCGCGCGCGTGGATTCGCTGTAGCCACCATACAGGTTCACCGCCTGCGTCCATTGCCAGGTCAGGCCGAGCGCCGGATTGACACGCCGAAAGCGATGCTCGCCGTTGAGATCGGGATTGGTGCCGGCGATGTCCTGGATCACCGAATGCGTATGGTTGTAGCGCGCCGATACGGTCAGGGCCACGCGATCGGTCAGGCTCAGCGTGTCGGTTGCGTAACCGCCGATGTTGACATTGTAGGCATACACGTCCAGCGCATCGTCCGGCACGAACACGCCCGAGTTCGCCGAGGTGATCGAACTCAGCGGCAGAGCCGGATCGACGATCAGGTTGGCAAGTTCCAGCAGCGCCGTGTAGCCGACCCGTCCATGGTCGTAGTCGACGCCGGCGGCAAACTGGTTGCGCAGGCCGAACAGCGTCGTCTTGTCGACCCACTGCAGCGAACCGCCGTAGCTCAACTGCTTGCGCACGCCGATGTTGTTGATGGCATTGAAGGTCGAGGGCACGCGCTTGCCGAACTGGTCGAAGATCGGCGTGTCGCCATCGCACAGGGATCCGCCGTCGTCGTCGCAGAGGCTGAAATCGCTCGCGTCGCCGTTGTAGGAGCGCGTATTGACCTGGCGCTTGAACACCGTTGCCGACAGCGTCGAGTCGGCGCTGAACCGGTAGCTGCCCTGCAGGTTGATCAGGCTGTAGTAGTTCTGCGTGCGATCCGGCGCGGTGAACACGCTTTGCGGGCGGATCGCCACCGCTCCGATCGGCGAGGCGCCGTTGCCGTTCAACTTGGTTTCCGAATGCGCCAGGTGCAGGTCGACGGAGGCCTTGTCCGCGCGCCAGCTCAGCGCACTCATGAATCCGGTCGCATTCGAGTTCGAGTAGTCGCGCCAGCCGGTTTCCTCGAAATGGTTGGCGAGCAGGTAGTAGCCCCAGGTGTCGTTGTTGTTGCCGCCCTGCAGCGTGCTCTCGGTGCGGCCGAACGAGCCGCCGGAAATTTCCGCGTGCAGGCCCGGATCGCTGAAGCCGTCCTTGCTCTTGATCTGGATCGCCCCGCCGAGCGTGTTCAATCCGAACACCGGGTTGGCGCCCGAGATCACCGACATCGTCGAGATCAGCTCCTCGGGAATCAGGTCCCAGTTGACGCTGTCGCCGAACACTTCGTTGACGCGCACGCCGTCGAGATAGACCGACACGCCCTGCGAGCCTCCGAGCAGAGGCGAGGCGGTGAAGCCGCGAAACTGCAGATTCGGCTGCAGCGGGTTCGCCGTCGCCGAGTTGATCGTCACGCCGGTCATGTTGCGATTCATGTAGTCGGTGAGGCTGCTGGTCTGCGTGCGGTCGAGCTCGCCGCTTGTGGTCGACTGCACGTTGTACGGAATCATCGCTTCCGGCAGCTCCGCGCCCTGCTGCGGCGTCACGGCGATGACGTGGATCGTTTCGAGGTCCGTGCCCCGGCCGTCGCCGCTCGCCGCATCCGATTGCGCGACGGCAGGGTCGATTGCATCGGCTGCGCGCGTGCCCTGCGTCGCGACGATCAGGCCGATCGCCGCCGCCAGCATTTTCGTGGCCAGTTGCACCTTCCCCCGGCTGCGCTGCATTGCGTCTGGTTCCTCTTCGTCGTGGATGCCTCCTGTTTAGCGCATCGCGGCGCCATTTTGCGGCGCCAGCCGCCTGTCGGGATGCCATCCCGATGACCGCGGGAAAATTTCCCGGACGCGGAAACAGCGTGTGTCAGACGAGAGTCAGATTGTGCTGCCGAGGATTGCCGCAATGGGCCTGCCGCGCCTTCCTGCCTGCACAGCGCAAACAACGACGCTTGCCATCAGCTCGCCGGCGTCGGCGTGGACGGCTTCGGCAAGACGAACACGGCAGCCACCCTGAGTCCAGGGTGCTCCGGCATGGCACGCGCCGGTCCGATCTGCAGGTCGCTGCCGAGCGCCCACGCACGCTCGCGCATGCCGGCCAGGCCATTGCCGAACTGAATCCCGCCGCTGATGTCGTCGATGCCGATGCCGTCATCTTCGACCGACCACGCCAGCGTGCTGCGATCGGTTGCCAGCGCGACCTGCGCCAGCGTCGCGCGCGCGTGGCGCACGCTGTTGGTCAGCGCTTCCTGCGTCAGCCGGTAGACGGTCAGCGCCAGATCGTCCGGGATCGCCGTATCGCCGACCGCGTAGTGCAGCGTGAAACGCGTCTTCCCGCCCGGTCGTTCGTTCCAGCTGCGCACCAGGTCGACCATCAGTTTTTCCAGCGAGGCGCCGAATCCCGACGCACGCGCCTCGAGCGGCCGCAGGCGTGACAACAGCTCGCGGATATCCTGCTGCAGCCGCTCGCAGTGCGCGGTCATCCCCTGCAGCACTTCCTGCAGCGGCGGCTGCTCGGCGGTCCTGCGTGTCAGCCAGCTGATGTCGGCACGCATCGCGGTGAGGCGCTGGCCGAATTCGTCGTGCAACTCGCGCGACAGGCGCGTGCGCTCGTCTTCCTGCGAGGAAACGAGCTTCAGGCTCAACGCCCGCCGCTGTTCCTGCGCCGTGGCCAGGTTCGCCGCCATGTGATTGAGCGCGCGGCCGATCGCGTCGGTTTCCGCGAACGGCAGCGCCGGCAGCCGGTGCGAAAGGTCGTTGCGCTGGAAGCGGTCGATCGCGGCCAGGATCGGCGTCATCGGCGCGAGCGCGCGGCGCAGGGTCCCGTACAACGCAAGCAGGATTGCCGCGGCGTAGCCGAGCAGCACTATCAGCATCCCGAGCAGATTGTCGAGCGCCTCGAGCTGCTCGCTGGCGGGGCTGAGCGACAACGACGCAAGAAAACGCCGGCCGTCGTCCCGCTGCAGCAGCCACGGTGCCGACGCATCCAGCTGCGGCGTGGGCATGCCGGGCGCAATCGCGGCAAATGCGCGCTGCAGCAGCGTCGGTGTAGCGTCGGCGCTGGGCGCCACCAGGACACGGCCTTCGCCATCGTCCAGCGCGAAGCGCACGTGGCGCAGGTTGCCTGAGGCATTGATCCGCCGCAGCGACGCAATGTTGCCGTCGATGTCGGCTGCCGGGCCGTTCTCCAGCGCATACAGGGATTCGAACAGGCGCACTTCGTCGGCAGCCCCGCGCTCCTCGCGCGCGACATCGAACTGCGCCCGCCACGAGGCGAGACCCAGCGCGGCGAGCAGGATCACGACGCTGATCGCGATGATGCGCCGGACGATGTAACGGGACATGTTCATGGCGTTGCGCCGGATCAGACCAGGTTCTGGCGCAACGCCATCCGCATCAGGTCGATATCGGTTGCCACACCGAGCTTCTGCTTGATCGACGTGTGGTAGTTGGCGACCGTCTTGGCACTGAGATTCAGTGCGCGCGCGATGTCGGCCGGCGCACGGCCCGAAACGAGCTGGCGCAGGATCTCGAATTCGCGCGTCGAAAGAAGTTTCAATGGATCATCCTGGCCGGCGTAGCGCGAAACGGCGAGCGCATGCGCGATGTCGGGGCTCAGGAACAGCTTGCCGGCTGCCACCTCGCAAATGGCGCTGACCAGAATCTCCGGTGCGCTGCTCTTGGTCACGTAGCCGCGCGCACCGGCATCCAGCGCGCGCTCGGCCATGCCGGCGTCGTGATGCATGCTGAAGATGATCACGCGCGCGTCGGGTTCCCGCGCGAACAGCCGCTGCATCAGCGCCAGGCCGCTGGTGTCCGGCATCGAGATGTCGAGCACGAGCACGTCGGGCCGGTATTCCAGGTAGCAGCGATAGGCCTGCTCGCCGGATTCGGCCTCGGCGACGACAGCGATGTCCGGAAACTCCTCGAGCAGGCGCCGGAAGCCGGAGCGCACGATCGCATGATCGTCGACCAGCACGACGCGGGTTGGTTTACGGTTCATCGATTGGCCGCGCGCGCACTCGTCCGCATGGAAGCGATGATCGCATGCGGACCGGCGCGCATGCATCCGGGAAAATTTCACGCGCCGCGACGGCGACCCGGCGCCGCTGCAGCCCAAACGCTTACACTGTCGGGAGGCAGCTGCCATGCTCGCGAACGATCGTGCCGGCCGGTTGTCCAAAGTCGCGTATCCAAACTCCTGCTTGAGGTCGCCCGCATGAACGCAACGTCGTACCGTCCGGTCGCATTTGCCGCCGCCGTCCTTGCCGCGTCCTGGAGCAGCGGCCTCGCCGCGGCGCCGCTGGCCTACGTCGCGAACCAGGAAAATGGCACGTTGTCGATCATCGACACCGCCAGGGACGAGGTCGTGCGCACGATTCCCGAGCACGGCCGGATCGGACAGAAGATCCAGGCCGTCGTGACCGATCCGGCGGAAAAGACCGCCTTCGTCGTCGACGCCGACGGCAATGCACTCGTCACGGTCGACCTTGCCTCGGGCGAGGTCAGGCAGCGCATCGCCGTCGGCAAGAGCCCGGAAGGCGCGTCGCTGTCGCCGTCGGGCAAGACCATTGCGGTCTGTGTCGAGGAGGACAACGAAGTCGCCCTCGTCGACGTCACGAGCGCAGCCGTCGTGCGCAAGATTCCGACTCAGGGCAAGAACCCCGAACACTGCGTGTTCACGCCGGACGAACGCTGGCTGATCACGACGAACGAGAACTCCAACGACATCGACATCATCGATCTGAAAGCCGGCAAGTCGATCGCCAGGATCGCGACATCCGGGCATCCGCGTGGCGCCGCGCTGCTGCCGGGCAAGCAGATCGCCTACGTTGCGCAGGAAACATCCGGCGGCGTCGACATCGTCGATCTGGCCAGGCACGCGGTGACCGGATCGATCGCCACCGGCGTGCGCCCGGCCGATGCCGTCGCGAGCCGCGACGGCAAACGCGTTTTCGTGGCCAATGGCGGCGAAGGCACGGTATCGGCCATCGATGTCGCGAGCGGCAAGGTCGTCGGCACGGCGAGCGTGGGCAAGCGTTCGTGGAACATGGCGCTGTCGCCGGACGGCAGCAAGCTGTACACCGCCGATGGGCGCTCCAACAGCGTCAGCGTGATCGATACCGCGACGTTCAAGACGATCAAGTCGATCCCGGTCGGAGGCCTGCCCTGGGGCGTGTGGATCCGTAATCCCAAGTAGCCGGCCTGAGCCGATCTTTCGCGCGTTGCGGCGCGGCGTCGGCGCCGGACGGGGCAATTCGGTCTCCCCGCGCATTCCCGCGGCAATTATTTGCTGCGCCGGTTTCGATACACCCTGCTGCGCATGAGGCGCAGTGTTCCACTCCGCCCGCGCGGCAAGATCCCGCCACGGCAATCCGGACCGCCGCGATTTTCCCGGCCGGCACGTGCCCGCACCATGTAATACAAACGATTGCGCGCGGCTCCGGCCCAAGCGCAGCAATGTGTTGCGCCTGATGGCATCACCCTTGCTTATTCGGGCCAGCAGGAGCACTTCCTGACTGGTGTTTGTGCGAGTAGAGGTCTAGTTTGTCGCGACAAGAACAAGATGGCCGCACGAGCCACGCAGCCGTCGAGTGCGCTTCCAATATCACAACAGCAACACACAGCGGAGGGAAAATAATGAAAGGCTCAAATGAATCACGGTGCACCACTCAACCGCGGCGCATGCAGCGTTCGCTGTTGCTGATGATGCTCGCCGCCGTCACGACGCTGCTGGCTGCGCTTCCGGCATTCGCCGGGTCGGATGCCGAGCAGTTCGCGCGCTTCAAGGATGCAACCCAGTGGGGTGCGCCGGCGGGGAACCTCAACCAGACGCGTTACAGCGAGCTCAAGGACATCAATACCGGCAACGTCAAGGACATGCAGATGTCGTGGGCGCAATCGACCGGTGCCCTGCGCGGCCATGAGGGCCAGCCGCTGGTAATCAACGATATCGGCGGCAAACCGATGATGATCTTCATCAGCGGCTGCCCCGACATGTCCAAGTGCAACATCGTGCAGGCGCTCGACCTGTCCGATCCGGACCATCCGGTGCAGGCATGGAGCTACATGAAGACCTCCGGCCGCGATGAATCCGCGGTACCGCGCGCGTGCTGCGACACGGTCAATCGTGGCGGCTCGTATGCCGATGGCAAGTTCGTTTTCGGCACGCTCGACGGCTATGTCATCGCGCTCGATGCGGCAACCGGAAAAGAAGCCTGGGTCGTCAAGCACGCGCATCCGGACAAGGGCGAGACGATCACGCCTGCGCCGATCATCGTCAACGACAAGGTGTTCATCGGCTTCGGCGGCGACGAATTCGCCGCGCGTGGTCGCGTCACCGCGTATGCGCTGGCCGACGGCAAGAAAGTGTGGGAGTTCTACAGCAACGGCACCGACAAGGACATCGGCCTGACCGCCAATTCGAACAAGGCCCATCCGGAATACGGCACCGCCGGCCACGAGCTCGGCACCAAGACCTATCCGGGTGACGAGTGGACACGTGGTGGCGGCGCGGCGTGGGGCTGGTACGCGTACGATCCGGACCTGCACCTGGTCTATTACGGAACCGGCAACCCGGGTCTGTGGAGTCCGTCGTTCCGCTGTGGCGCCAAGCCGCAGACGCAGGCCGCGTGCAACAACGGTGACTGGGACAACAAGTTCTCGATGTCGATTTTCGCGCGCAACGTCGACACCGGCGAAGTCGCCTGGGTATACCAGAAGACCCCGTTCGACCAGTGGGACTACGACGGCATCAATGAAGTCATCCTGGTCGATGGCATCAAGGACAACGCCGGCAAGCCGCACAAGGCGCTGGTCGAGTTCGATCGCAACGGTTTCGCCTATGTGGTGGATCGTACCGACGGCACGCTGCTGCATGCGCACAAGTACGTGACGACGAACTGGGCCGAGAAGGTCGACATGAAGACCGGTCGCCCGGTCAAGGTTGCCGAGCATTCGCCGCTGCTGCCGCAGCAGAATGTGCAAGCCTGCCCGTCCGCCATGGGCGGCAAGGACCAGCAGCCGGCATCCGTCGATCCGTCCGACCCGGCCAATTTCTATGTACCGACCAACAACTGGTGCATGGAGTTGAACCCGCAGGAACGCTCGCACACGCAGCAGGGCACGGTATACGTGTTCGCCAATGTATACATGTATCCCGAGAAGCCGGGCGTGACGGGCAAGCTGAAGAAGTTCAACGTCGAAACCGGCAAGACCGAGTGGGAAATTCCGGACCAGTATCCCAACTGGGGCGGCACTCTCACGACGGCCGGCGGCTTGGTGTTCTACGGCTCGCTCGGCGGTGACTTCCGCGCCGTCGACCGCAATACCGGCAAGGTGCTGTGGTCGCGCAAGCTGTCGTCCGGCATCATCGGCAACCCGATCACCTACTCGGTGAAGGGCAAGCAGTATGTGTCGATCCTGTCCGGAATCGGCGGCTGGATCGGCCTGCCGGTCACCGCCGGCCTCGACCTGAACGACAAGTTCGGTGCGATCGGCGCGACGGCAATGACCAAGGCGGCGGGGCTCAATCACATCCCGCAGGGCGGCACGCTGTTCACCTTCCGCATCGGCGGTTGATGGCGGCAGTCCGCTTGTAGAGTGATCAAACGCCCGGCGCCGAAACGCCGGGCGTTTTTTTGAAGAAATGCGTTTTCCAAGAGATCCCGAGGACCCGTTGCTTTTGCTTTGCAGCGCCCTGCTCTACCCTCGCGGCTTGAATCTTCTTACTCGCTTGCTGTCTCAGGCGATAACCCCGGGAGGAGTTGCAGCATGAAATCCCTGTTTGCTTTGGGCCTGTTCGCTCTGGGCCTGTTTGTCCCCGCATTCGCGGCCAATGCCGCAGAACCGCTGAAACTGAAATCGCTGACGATCTGCGCCGATCCCGGCAACATGCCGTTGTCGAACCAGAAGGGCGAAGGTTTCGAGAACAAGATCGCCGAGGTGCTTGGCAAGACGCTCGGCGCAAGCATCACCTATTACTGGCGGCCCTCGATCGAGCGCGGCCTGATGCGCACCACGCTGTCCGACGGCAACTGCGACGTCTGGCTCGACATGCCCTCGGACACCGAGGGCGCGACCGTCACGACGCCTCTTTATCGTTCGACCTTCGTCCTTGCCTACCGCGATGACAAGGGTTTCGGCGGCTTCAGGAACCTGGACGATCCGCGCCTGCTGGACTTGCGCATTGGCGTGTTCCAGGTGTCGGCCATACGCCAGGCGCTGGCCCAGCACGGCATCATGGCGAACACGGTGATTCATTACCTGAGCCACAACGGCGACATCGTCGAGGAAAACCAGCCGTCGTTCCAGGTCCAGCAGGTCATCGACGGGCATCTGGACATCGCGGCGGCCTGGGGACCGATGGCCGGCTACTACAAGACGATCAAGCACGCGCCGCTGACGATCCAGCCGGTCAACACGATCGACAACACCGTGCCGCTCGAATTCGACATGGCGCTCGCCGTGCCGCGCGGACGTCCGGATATCAAGGCCGCGGTGGAACAGGCGCTGCACGACGGCAAGTCCGACATCCGCAAGGTGCTCGACGATTTCGGCGTGCCGCTGGTCAAGTGCAATGACTGCATCATCTCCGGCAATCTGCCCTCGCACGGGCCGTACAAGGAACTGCCGGCGCCGAAGGAAACCGCATCGACCAAACAGCGCGCAAGCGAACTGGCGCGGCTGAAACAGTCACTGGCCGACGGCGCCGAGCCGGCCGAGGAACTCAACAACGCGATCGTTGCCGACGACCCCGAGCGCGTGCGCTACCTGCTGGCCCACGGCGCCGACGTCAACGCGCATTTCGGCGACGGTTACACGCCACTGGTGAACGCGACTCGCTTCGGCTTTGGCGACCTGGTGCCGCTGCTGCTGCAGCACAAGGCCGATGTCAACATCGTCGACATCAGCCACTGGACGCCGCTGATGTATGCCGCGTGGACCGACAGCGCCGATCTGGTGAAGCTCTTCGTCAGCAAGGGTGCCAAGCTCGAAACCGGCGACGAAGACGGCCTCACCCCGCTCGGCATTGCCGCGCAGAATTCCAAGGCGCATGCGGCCGCGGCGCTGATCATTGCCGGCGCCGACGTCAATCGTCCGGTCGGCAAGGGCGGCTACACGCCATTGATGCTGGCAGCCTCCGGCGGCTCGGAAGAGATGAGCGCGCTGTTGATCAAGCATGGCGCCAATGTCAACGCGAAGAATGCCGGCGGCGTGACGCCGCTGATGGTCGTCGCGGCGAACAACGCCGCCCGCGTCGGCGCATTGCTGCTGAAGTCGGGCGCCGATCCGAAGACGCTCAGCGAAGATGGCCGCACTGCCGCGATGATCGCCAAGTCCAACAGCAGCGATGCCGTGCTCAAGTTGCTGCAGGAAGCCGAAGCGCACGCCGATTCCAAATCGGGTTGAACAAACCGGGAGGCTGAAGGCGGCGCCTGCGACGAAGGTCGCAGGCGGCATCGATTCAGTTTCAGGCGAGCATGATCATGCATGCATGCGTTGCGGCTTAGCGGAGCGCACCATTCGTCGAAAATTCAGTTGAAGAGGAGGAGGTTTACGGTGATAAGAAGAATTGTTACAGCTGCGGTCGTCTTGCTCGCTGGTGTGGGTGTCACGTACACCCTGCGCACGGCCATGGCGGCCGACGCGCCCAAGGCGGTCGACTACACCACGATCAAGCCGACGGATCTGGTCGCACAGACGCCGAAGGGCCAGTTGAAAAACCCGTACAAGGACACCCAGGCCGACATCGTCGCCCAGGGCGAGCATTTGTTCCTCAGTTACAGCTGCAATGGCTGCCACGGCGGCGGCGGCGGCGGCGGCATGTGCCCGCCGCTGACCAACGACACATGGGTGTACGGCGGCGACGACGACACCATCTTCCGCCTCGTGACACTCGGCAGCGACGAACTGCAGAAAGCCGGTTACGTACGCAAGGGACGCGAGAATGTCGTCGGCCCGATGCCGCCGTTTGGTGCGCTGATCAAGAATGCCGACGAATTGTGGAAGATCTTCGCGTTCGTACGATCCAAGTACAGCGCCGACGCGGATCAGAGCTACAAGTACGGCACCCCTCCCGACCAGCAATAGCCTTTTGCCGCGGACGGATTTTCAAGGTAGCGCGTCAGCGCGCTGCCTCCGCGCCCGATCGACTGTCACGAATCTGGTACATCTCCTGCAAAAATGCTGCGCTGCAATTTGCGTGGCGTGGCCAAAGGGACCAACCTTGCTCCCGTGACACGTGCAGGCCCCTTCGTCGGCAAGACGTCCGGGAGAGACCCTTGCAGTGCCCGGCAGGATGCCCGGCGGCAAGGGGGGAGACGCCATAAAGCAGGGTGATACCTTGTCCAGCCTGAATCTTGCTTCGAGCCACGCCTCGCGCATCTTCCACGTCGTCCAGAGCGGCCTCCAGCCGGCCGGCATCGAGCCGCACGTCACGCGCTCGTGGAATCGCTGCATGCGCGAGTACGGCATCGAGCCGTCCGGCGTGCGCCAGAACGCCGTGCTCAATCCGCAGTCGGTCAAGGAACTGCAGCAACGCATGGGCGAAATGATGCGCGCGGCGCGCGCAGAAATGGAAAGCCTGTATGAGCAGATCGCCGGTTCCGGCTTCGCGGTGATCCTGACCGATACCCAGGGCGCCGTGCTGAGCACGATCACCGATCCTACGCTGCAACGCGAATTCCGCCTGGCCGGGCTGTGGCTCGGTGCGCTCTGGGATGAGCGGCACGAAGGTACCAACGGCATCGGCACCTGCCTGGCCGAGGGCGTGCCGGTGACGGTGCACCGCGAGGAACATTTCCGCGGCTACAACATTGCATTGTCGTGCTCGGGAGCGCCAATCCTCGATCCGCAGGGCAGCGTGCTCGCGGTGCTCGATGCATCGACGGTCAACTCGAACGACAGCCGCATGATCCAGCGTCACACGATGGCACTGGTCAACATGTCGGCCAACCTGATCTCGCGCTGGAACTTCCTCAACGAGTTCCGCCACGCCTGGATCCTGCGCTTCCACAGCCGACCGGAATTCGTCGGCCTGCTGCACGAGGCGCTGGTCGCGGTCGACGGCTCCGGCACGATCGTCGCGGTCAACGAAAGCGCGATGCTTCAGCTCGGCAGTTCGAACCGTAAGGCGTTCGTCGGCCAGCCGATCGACCAGTTCTTCCAGTTCGATTTCGACACGCTCGAGCAACGCGCCAGCAGCGACCCGAGCACGATCTGGCCGGTGCGGGACGTGGGGCATGGCCGCCGCTTCTTCGCCGTCGTGCGCGCGCCGATGAACAAGGCCAATCGCACGCTGCCGCTGGCGACGCTGCCGCAGCGCGCTCCGGCTCCGCTGAGCGCGCCATCGGACAGCAGCCAGCACCACGTCAGCGAAGATGCGCAGATGCGCAAGAACCTCGCCTGCGGCCGCCAGTTGTTCGCCAAGCAGGTTCCGATCCTGCTGCAGGGGGCGACCGGCACCGGCAAGGAGGCGTTCGCCAAGGTCCTGCATCGCAGCGGGCTGTGGTCCGAAAAGCCGTTCGTCACGGTCAACTGCGCGGCGATCCCGGAAACGCTGATCGAAAGCGAATTGTTCGGCTATACGCGCGGCGCGTTCACCGGCGCCTCGAAGGACGGCCGCACCGGCAAGATCCTGCAATCGAGCGGCGGTACGCTGTTCCTCGACGAAATCGGCGACATGCCGCTGACCCTGCAGACGCGCCTGCTGCGCGTGATCGAGGAACGCGAAGTCATGCCGCTGGGCAGCGACCAGGCCATCCCGGTCGACCTGCACGTGATCAGCGCGACGCATCGCGACATCCGCCACATGATCCAGGCCGGAGAATTCCGCGAAGATCTCTACTATCGCCTCAACGGCGTCACGCTGTACCTGCCGTTGCTCAAGGATCGTGCCGACAAGGCCGAACTGATCCGCACGCTGCTCGAGGAAGAAAACGGCGATTCACCGATCGAAATCGCCGAGGATGCATTCCGCAAGCTGCTCGACTACGCCTGGCCCGGCAACATCCGTCAGCTGCGCAACGCGTTGCGCACCGCGTCGGCGCTCTGCCGGGACGACGTGATCCGCATGTCCAACCTGCCGCAGGAAATCCTCGACACCGAAACGCGCCCGGTTCCGGTTGCCGCACCGCTGGTGACGACCACGGCCGGCGAGCACGTCGCGCTGCCCTCGGCGCCGTCTGCCGCACTGCGTGAAGCCGAATGCGCGGCGCTGCTGCGCGAGCTCGAACGCATGCGCTGGAACATCAGCCGCACGGCGCAGACCCTCGGCATCAGCCGCAATACGTTGTACCGCAAGATCCACAAGCACGGCATCGTTCTGTCGCAATAGCTCCTTTCGGACGCGCGAAGAGGAATTGGCCGCAACGGCTGCCTCGCGGCTGCCCCGCGTTTCTTCGTGCCTTCGTGGCTGTCCCTTTTGCGTCCCGCGAAAATCACGAATTTCGCTAGAGGCATGGCGCAAGCGCCACGCTACGATCCGGTAACACCGCCACAGGAAAATGTCTTGGCGGCAAACCCGAATGGTGGACCGTGGCCAACAAGAAAATATTGCTTCGTCCCGAAGTGCTCGCGTGGATCATGCTGCCGGCTCTTGCCGGCGCAG
>DATNFS010000158.1:0-19947 GCA_035606275.1 Rudaea sp. | reverse complement strand
TGCGCCGCGAGGTCGAACGAGGTGCGCGTGCGTGTCGACGGCTCGAAGAACAGGTTGATCACGGTGCGGCCGGCGAGCAGGTCGAGCGGGCGCGTGCCGCCACGGCTTGCGTTGCGCAAGGCGTCGGCGCGGTCGAGCAGCGCGCGCATGCGTTCCGGCGCCATGCCGGCCAGCGTCAGCAGGTGGCGCAGGCGGCCGGCGCTGTCGTATTGCAGGCCGGCTTCGATCGCAAGGTCGGGTTCATGCATGTTCAAGCCAGCGCTCCACGATGATTTCGGCCGCAACCGCGTCGAGTGCCGCGGCATCTTTGCGTCTGGCGGCGCCGCCGGCGCGGCGAGCGGCGAAGCGCTGCGCTGCTTCCTGCGACGAATGGCGTTCGTCGACCAAGCTGACCGGCAGGCGATAGCGACGACCGAGGTCGCCGCCGAACTTGCGCGCCGCACGACTGTTGTGCTGTTCGCTGTCGTCGAGCATCAGCGGCAGCCCGACCAGCAGCGCGTCGGGGCGCCATTCGCGCAGCAACGCATCGAGGCGCTGCCAATCCGGGCCTTGCTCGCCATTGGACAAGACCTCGACCGCGCGCGCGCTGTTGGTGATCGCATTGCCTACCGCAACGCCAATCCGGCGCGCGCCGTAGTCGAAGCCCATGACGGTGGTGATGCGAGGGCCGGGGACTTGTGGCGGGGAAGCCTCGCCAGGGTTGGTCTTGTTCTTTTCTTGCAAGTGGATATCCCGATTGGAACAGGATGCGAAAACCTGTCACGGCCGATGCTGACTTGGGCGCCATCCCGCTTGTCGACCCTCAGCCCGCGGCCGTCACCCCTCGCTTCGTCACGCTCTTCCCGAATAGCTCGTCAGATTCGCGATGTTCACCCCGACCAGCGCCGCCGCGGCGTCCCAGCGCTGCTCGATCGGTGTGTCGAACAGGATCGTCTCGCTGGCCGGCGCCGTGAGCCAGGCATTTTCCTTCAATTCCATTTCGACCTGGCCGGCGCTCCACCCGGCATAGCCGAGCGTGACGATCGCGCGTTCGGGCCCGCGGCCTTCGGCGATCGCCACGAGGATGTCGCGCGACGTGGTCACGCAGATCGAATCGGAGATCTTGAACGAGGATTCCCACTGGCCGTGCGGAGCATGCAGCACGAAGCCGCGCTCCGGTTGCACCGGACCGCCGATCAGCACCGGCGAATCGGCGACTTCGGCGCTGGTCGAACTGAGGTTCATCTGCGCCAGCACGTCGCCGAGCCGATATTCCGACAGGCGATTGACCAGCAGGCCCATCGCGCCCTCTTCGCCGTGCTGGCACAGGAACGCCACGCCACGCTTGAAGCTCGGATCGCGCATCGACGGCATCGCGATCAGGAAACTGTTGGTCAGCGCGGTCGTCGCAAGCATGTCGTCATTGTACGCGCTTGCCCGTGCATTGGCCTCAGCCTTGCGGCGCGGGATTCGGGGTGACGAGCTGGAAGATTCACCACGAAGGACTCGAAGAACTGCGAAGGAAAGCCGGAGCGGGTTTGAGTTGCTTGCCGCACACCGAAGCGCCGCGACGGTCCACCGCCGTCCCTCGTTGTTCGACCCAACGTTCTTTTCGCTCTGCCTGCCTGCTATCCGTCGTGTCTTTCGTGGTGGGATCTTTTGACCTGATCCTGATCCTCGCTAGCGGTTGCGCAGGACATCGCCCGGCAGGAACTGCCAGGTGCGCGTGACATACAGTTCGTCGATCTTTTCCGCGGTGGGTATGGGCGGAAACGGCGCCGCCAGGCGGACGATGCGGATCGCGGCATCGTCGAGCAGCTTGTGGCCGCTGCTCTGGATCACGTCGGTACTCCTGATGCTGCCGTCGCGGTTGAGCGCGACGGTCAGGACAAGCTGGCCGTGCAACTGCTGACGCCGCGCCTCGTCCGGATAATTCAGATTGCCGATCCGCTCGACGCGGGCGACCCAGGCCGACATGTAGGCCGCATACTCGTACTCCTTCGTGTTGGCCGAGATGAACTTCTTCTTCGGCCGCTTCGCGTAGGCGGTCGCCTCGCGCTGCACCTCCTCGGCCAGGCGCGCCATTTCGACCTTCCGTTCCATCAATTCGCGCGCGGTCGGTTGCGGCAGCTCTTCCTGCTCGGGCACTTCCTTCTCGGTGTGCACCGAGAATTGCGATTGCTGGCGGGTCAGCACTTCATGCGGCGTCGGGGCGTGTGCCTTGGGCGCACCCGCTTCGATCGGGCGTGGCGCCAGGCCCGGGTCCGGCTTGTGGATCGGGCTCGACAGCGGATCGGTCGGTCGCGCCGGCTTGTCGCTTTCGCCGCCGCCGGAATTGTGCGCCTGGGCGAGAAAATCGGCTTTGTCCGGCTTCGTGCCGGAAGCCGACTGCACCAGGATGACGTCGAGCGAGGGCAGGCTGGCGGCGGGCTTTTCGTACTCGAACGTCAGGCCCAGAGCCAACACGCCGTGCGCGATCAGGGAAAACAGCAGCGTCACGCCGAGTCGATCGCCGCTGCCGGCGGCGGCGGGCGCTGCGCTCACGCAGAACCTGCCTCGATGGCGTCGAACAGCATCCCGGCGATGTTGAGGCCGAACTGCGCGTCGAGTTCGCGGATGCAGGTCGGCGAGGTGACGTTGACCTCGGTCAGGTAGTCGCCGATCACGTCGAGGCCGACGAAGCGCATGCCGCGTTTGCGCAGTTCCGGACCTGTCTGGTCGGCGATCCAGCGGTCACGCCCCGACAGCGGCCGTCCGACGCCCTTGCCGCCGCGCGCCAGATTGCCGCGAAAGTCGTTGCCCTGCGGCATGCGCGCGAGGCAATAAGGCACCGGTTCGCCGTCGATCATCAGGATGCGCTTGTCGCCGTCGCGGATCTCCGGGATATAGCGTTGCGCGACGGCGAAATTGCTTCCTTCGCCGGTCAGCGTCTCGATGATGACGTTCAGGTTCGGGTCGCCGCGGCCGCTGCGGAAGATCGAGCGACCGCCCATGCCGTCGAGCGGCTTGAGCACCACATCGCCCTGGTCGGCGACGAAGCGGCGGATTTCATCCGCGTCGCGCGCGATGACGGTTGGCGGAATGCATTGCGGAAAGTGCAGCGAGAACAGTTTTTCGTTCGCGTCGCGCAGGCCGCGCGGATCGTTGATCACGCGCACGCCGGCGGCCTGCGCAAGTTCCAGCACCATCGTGTCGTACAGGAACTGCGCGTCGAACGGCGGATCCTTGCGCGCCAGCACGATGTCGACATCGCGCAGGTCGCGCCAGTGCGGCGTGTCGAGCGAAAACCAGTTGTCCGGATCGTCGCGCACGCGCAGAACGGCCATACGCGCGCAAGGCACGGCGTCGCGCAGGGCGAGGTCGCCCTGCGTCATGTAAAGCAATTCGTGGCCACGCCGTTGCGCTTCCAGCAGCAGCGCCAGCGTGGAATCCTTCTCGACATGGATCGCTGCAATCGGATCCATCAGTACGGCAACGGCGGTCATGGATGATGATCGGCCCGACGACGTGGAAATAAGTTAAGAAACGATGAAATTGGCACGCGCTGTGCTTGGAAGATCAGCGGTTGCAGTTAACAGACGGCTTGAGGAAACACGGTCTATACTAGCATTCGCAAGAGGAATTTCGGCTCGAGCAACCCTTGCGGGCGGCTCTTCCGGCTGAACGGCGAAGCGGAGTTTCTCCAGAATTGGCGACGGGTTAGCGGAAAGCCTTGACAGGATTGCTAAGTATTGGTTAATAGGCGCGGACCAATGACAGCGCGTGACCTGGATGCGGTCCGTCGCAAGGCGGATTGCCGGCTCTCGTGCGAGCGGTTCGGAGTTCCCGTCCAGCGTCGTCGCCGCCAAGAGCGTCGAAGCAGAACTCCGCAGTTTAGGGGGTAGTACGTGGAAGATACGGCAAGAAACGGCAGCCTGACGGGCCTCAAAGTCATGGTCATCGATGATTCGAAGACCATCCGGCGCACTGCGGAAACCCTGCTGAAAAAAGAGGGCTGCGATGTCGTGACCGCGATCGACGGGTTCGAGGCGCTGGCCAAGATCTCCGATCAGCAGCCCAACATCATCTTCGTCGACATCATGATGCCGCGCCTGGACGGCTACCAGACCTGCGCGCTGATCAAGAACAACCAGATGTTCAAGGCGACGCCGGTGATCATGCTGTCTTCCAAGGACGGCCTGTTCGACAAGGCGCGCGGCCGCATCGTCGGGTCCGAACAATACCTGACCAAGCCGTTCACCCGCGAAGAACTGCTCGGGGCCATCCGCCGGCATGTCGGCAACCGCTGACCGGAGGCCTGCACAATTGGACAAGTACCGGTTTTCACACTTGCTGGCTCCCCCGGATTCGACCGGGCAAGAATCCTCGCGCGACGAGGAGCGGGATCTGAGGCGGTGCGGCACGCGTCGTATAAAGCGCGCCCACTGAATGTTTTTTGCTGACTGTATTCCAGGGGGAAAACATGGCGCACATTCTGATCATCGATGATTCGCCCACGGACGTGCGCGTGTTCACAACGTTGCTCGAGAAGAGCGGGCATCGTGTCAGCAGCGCGGGCAGTGCCGAGGAAGGCATCGCCCGGGCCAAGCGCGAGCGCCCGGACCTGGTCATCATGGACGTGATCATGCCCGGCATGAACGGTTTCCAGGCGACACGCACGTTGAGCCGCGACAACGATACATCGAGCATTCCGATCCTGATCGTGACCACCAAGTCGATGGAAACAGATCGCGTGTGGGGCCTGCGCCAGGGGGCGAAGGATTTCCTCACCAAGCCGGTCAGCGCGAACGAGCTGCTGACGCGCATCCAGAACCTGCTGCCGAACTAGAGGCCGACCCGACACCATGTCCACCGCCCTCGACATGTTCACGCTGAGCCCGTTCGATGCGCTGGCCGAATACGAGCGGCGCAGCCTGGCGCACGTCGCAGGCGTGCCGGAACAGATCGAGGCGCCGGGACTGTGGCGCGGCATCGGCTTTCGCATCGGCTCGCGCTATCTGGTCAGCAGCATCAACGAGGTCAACGAAATACTGACCTACCCGTCGCTGACGCTCGTGCCCGGCACGCGTACCTGGCTGCTCGGCGTGGCCAACGTGCGCGGCAACCTCGTGCCGCTGATCGACCTCAAGCAGTACCTGGAAGGCGAGCGCACGCTGGTGTCGGAAGTCAGCCGTGTCCTGCTCGTGCGCCAGTCCGGCGGCAGCGTCGGCCTGTTGATCGACGAGGTATTGGGGCAACGCAATTTCTCGCAGGAACAGCGCGCCGACGCGATCGGCGAGGAAGACGATCGCTACAACCGGTTCGTACCCGAAAAATATCTGCTGGGCGAGGTCTATTGGGGCCTGTTCAGCATGGCGGCGCTCGTGCGCACGCCGGATTTCGCCCAGGCTTCGGCCTGAGCAGCGCGCGGACATTGCGTCCACGCATCAACAACGCTTTCAAGGGGTGAGGTGAAGCATGAGTGCGACAACAGGCGCAGTGGGCGGTAAGGAACGAGCAGGCGGTGCAAATCCGTTTCTGATCGTTCTGCTTATCGTCGCGATTCTCGTGGCATTGGCCGATTTCATATTCCTGACGTACAAGGCCAATCAGGATGCCAAGGCTGGCGCGCTGGTAACGCACATGCAGGTGCTTTCGCAGCAGTTGTCGAAACAGGCCAACGACGCGGCCGGTGGCAACATCGACGCGTTCAAGAGCCTCGAGCAGACGCGCAACGCGATCGACGACCTGCTGAAGAAGTTCAAGGCGGGCGATCCGGGCAACAGCATGGAGGCATACGGATCCGTCGATGCCCTGAGCCGCGAGATCACCGATATCGACCGGGCCTGGGCGCAGCTCAACACCGATGCGACCAAGATCCTGTCGAGCAAGGAGCAAGTGCTGAACACCGCGCAGGTGGCGGCCGACTTCAACAGCAAGATGCCGGTGCTCAACTCGCGCATGGAAGAAGTGGTCAAGGCCCTGACCGAGAAGAACGGGTCGGCCGGCCAGGTCATGATCTCGTCGCGCGAAATGTTGCTGGCCGACCGCATGCAGCGCCGCGTGCAGTCGATCCTGACCGGCGGCGAAGACGCGCAGTCGGCGGCCGACGGCCTGGCACGCGACGCGCAGTTCTACGGCGTCGTGCTGGCCGGCCTGATCAACGGCAACGCCGACCTCAACATCCGCGCGATGGACAACGCCAGCGCGAAGGAAATCCTTTCCGAGATCAACAAGCAATGGGTCGACCTGGCTGACCCGGTCAAGAAGCTGCTCGACGCCGCGTCCGGACTGCAGGACGTCAAGCAGGCGGCCGACCAGGCCTCGATCGACTCGCAAACCATGCTGCTCAAGGCAGAGCCGCTCGGCCAGCGCATTACCGAACTGCAATCCAAGCGCATGTGGCCGAGCGTGCTGGTCGGCGGCGTCGCCGCGCTCATCGCGATCTTCCTGGTCGGCTGGCTCAGCGTCAGCCAGTACCGCAGCCAGCGCCAGCGCTACCAGATCACCGCCGAACTGAACCAGCGCAACCAGGAAGCCATTCTGCGCCTGCTCGACGAAATGGGATCGCTGGCCGAAGGCGACCTCACTGTGAAGGCCACGGTGACCGAGGACATCACCGGCGCGATCGCCGACTCGGTCAATTTCGCGGTCGAAGCGCTGCGCTCACTGGTGACCACGATCAACGAGACCGCCGTGCAGGTGTCGGCCGCCGCGCAGGAAACGCAGGCAACCGCGATGCACCTGGCCGAAGCCGCCGAACATCAGGCGCAGCAGATAACGTCGGCATCGGCCGCGATCAACGAAATCGCCGTCTCGATCGACGAGGTGTCGAAGAACTCGGCCGAGTCGGCCGAGGTCGCGCAGCGCTCGGTGCAGATCGCCTCGAAAGGCGCCGGCATCGTGCGCCAGACGATTCAGGGCATGGACTCGATTCGCGACCAGATCCAGGAAACCTCCAAGCGCATCAAGCGTCTGGGCGAATCCTCGCAGGAAATCGGATCGATCGTCGAACTGATCAACGACATCGCCGAGCAGACCAACATTCTGGCCCTGAACGCCGCTATTCAGGCGGCCTCGGCCGGCGAAGCGGGCCGCGGCTTTGCGGTCGTCGCCGACGAAGTGCAGCGTCTGGCCGAACGCGCTTCCGGCGCGACACGCCGAATCGAAACGCTGGTGCAGACGATTCAGGCCGACACCAACGAAGCGGTCACGTCGATGGAACAGACCACGTCCGAAGTCGTCGCCGGCGCACGCCTGGCAGAAGACGCGGGCCTGGCGCTGGGCGAGATCGAAAAGGTCTCGAACGACCTGGCCGAGCTGATCCAGAACATCTCGTCCGCCGCGCGCCAGCAGTCCGCCGCCGCAACGAATATTTCGGCGACGATGAATGTCATTCAGGAAATCACGACGCAGACATCGGTCGGCGCGAGCCAGACCGCCGAGTCGATCGGAAACCTGGCCCAGCTGGCGGCGGATTTGCGCCGTTCGGTCGCCGACTTCAAGCTGCCGGCCTAGTTTGGATTTATACGATTGGAAAACGTCGTGCGAACAATGCCGAAATGCCGCTTCCTGTGTAATCCGGTACCCGCGCTCGCGCGTGGGCCGGCCTGCGCGGGTGCGCGCTTCCAGCGGCAGCCCGGGGCAGCCCGGAACAGCGGGAATTTTTCATGAAACTGCAAGATGACATCGACTTCACCACCCTGAACTGGGTCAAGCAGGAACTCGACGAGACGCTGCGCAAGTCGCACCAGGCGCTCGAGGCCTATGTCGAGGATCCTTCCGACGCCAGCCAGATGCGCTTCTGCGCGACCTATCTGCACCAGGTGCAGGGCACACTGCGCATGGTCGAGCTGTACGGCGCCGCCATGGTCGTCGATGAAATGGAACGCGTGGCGCAAGGTCTGCTCGACGGCTCGGTCAAGCCGCAGGACGACACCTATTCGCTGCTGATGCGCGGCATCGTGCAACTGCCGGACTATCTCGAACGGCTGCAGAGCGGACACAAGGACATCCCGATCGTCCTGTTGCCGCTGCTCAACGACCTGCGTGCGACCCGCGGCGAAAAATTGCTGACCGAATCGGCGCTGTTCTCGCCGGACCTGTCGGCGGACCTTCCGGCCGCCGCGGCGGGCGCGGTCTATCCGCTGCCGGCGCTGGAACTGCGCGCGCAGGGCGCACGCCTGCGTACCGCGTTCCAGCTGTCGCTGCTGCGCTGGATCCGCGACGATTCGGCCGGTGACCAGCTCGATCGCCTGATCGACGTACTCGATCGCGTGCGCCGCCTGTGCAGCAATGTGGACGCGCGCCGCCTGTGGTGGGTCGCCTCCGGATTGCTCGAAACGGTGCGCAGCGGCTCGGTCCAGGCCAGCGCGGCGATCAAGCTGCTGTTCGGCAAGATCGACCGCCAGATCAAGCGCCTCGTCGACAGTGGCGAAGCGGACTTCAGCGTCGAACCGCCGACCGAACTGACCAAGAACCTGCTCTATTACCTGGCCCATTCGGCCGCCGCCGGCCCGCGCGCCGCGGAAATCGCCCGCGTCTACCAGCTCGATACGCTGCTGCCGAGCGATCGCGAAGTCGAACACGCGAAGGGTTCGATCTCGGGGCACAACCGTGCCCTGCTCGATACCGTATCCATCGCGATCAAGGACGACCTCGTGCGCGTCAAGGAAGCGCTCGACATCTTCCTGCGCTCGTCGAACAGCGACGTGGCCGACCTTGCCGCGCAGGTAGAGGTGCTCGACCGGGTCGGCGACACGCTCGGCATGCTCGGGCTCGGCGTGCCGCGCCGCGTCGTCACCGAGCAGCGCGAGATCGTCGACCAGATGGCGAACAAGTCCCGCAGCGCGGACGAAGCCACCCTGCTCGACGTCGCCGGCGCGCTGCTCTACGTCGAAGCATCGCTCGACGACCACATCGATCGTCTTGGCGCGCAGGAGCCGCACAGCGAGGGCACGTCGGAAGCCGAGCTGCCGAAAGCCGAGGTGCGCAAGATCCTCGACGCGCTGATGAAGGAAGCGTCGGTCAACATCGTGCAGGCCAAGCAGGACATGGTCGCGTTCGTCGAGTCGCCGTGGGACCACGCCAAGGTCGAACAGATTCCGCGGCTGCTCGAGGAGATTTCCGGCGCTCTGCGCATGCTCGGCCTGGTCGAGCCGGCGGCATTGATGGGCGGCATCGTCCGCTTCGTCGAAGTCGAACTGCTGCAGCACCGGCGCGTGCCGACGGTCGAGCAGATGGACAAGCTGGCCGACGCGCTCGCTTCGATCGAATACTTCATGGAAGCCACGCGCGAACAGCGCGGCGGCCGCGAGCAGATACTGGATGTCACGCGGCGCAGCCTCGAATCGCTCGGCTACTGGCCGGTGCCGCAGAACGACGGCAGCGTCGAGCCCGAAACGCACGTCGACACGGTTGCGGTCGAACCCGTGCCGCACACCGCAGCCGCGACGACGTCGGCGGATTTCTCGCGTGACATGGCGGCGGAAATGAATGAAGCCGCACGTGCCGGAGGCATGAGCGAATTTCCCGACTGGGGCGAGCACGCGCCGATGGATCGCGGCGCTACCGCGCCAGCCGGCGCCACGCAATCCGCCGATGCGCACCTGCCCAGCATCGAGCTGCCCGGTGGCGACGGCATCGACGATTTCATTGCGCGTTTCGAGCGTGGCGAGCCCGCTGCGCCGGGCGAACCGGCGCCAGCCGCGCCGGTCGCATTGCCAGAAGTGGACCTGCGATATGCGGTCGACATCGCGCCGGGTCGCGGCGTCGAGGATCTGCTGGTCGGCGATGCGCCGCAACAGCAACCGGTTGCACACGACCTGCACGGCCTGGCGTTGACGGAAACCGAAGCGACCACGCCGCCGCCGATGCCGGCCGAAGCGGTTACGGCGCCGACCGTGCGCTACGTGGAAGTCGAGGAGGAAATCGAGGAAGAGGTGCCGGACACCGATGCGCCGGCCTCGCTGGCCGACACGAGTTTCCACACCAGCGCCTCGGACGAGATCGACGCGGAAATCCGCGAAGTCTTCGTCGACGAGGTGCACGAGGAAATCGAAAACCTCAGCCGCAACCTGCCGCTGTGGCAGGCCGATCCTGGCGACTTCGAACGCCTCAAGCCGATCCGGCGTTCGTTCCATACGCTCAAGGGTTCCGGTCGCCTGGTCGGAGCGCTGGCGCTGGGCGACTTCAGCTGGAAGATCGAGAACATGCTCAATCGCGTTCTCGACAAGACCGTGCCGCCGAACATGGCGGCGCAGACCTTGACCGCGCAGGCCATCGGCGTGCTGCCCGAGTTGCTGGCAGGATTGCGCGGCGAAGGCGCGCCGAAGTCCGACATCGGCGCGATCATGAGTGGCGCCGACCGTATCGCGGCCGGCGAGGAAGTCTGGGTCCGTACCACCGCTCCGGTACGCATGAAGAAGGTGCGCCGCACCGTACGCCGCATGGTGCCGGTGGCGGACGAAGCGCCGCCGCAGGCCGCGTTCGCCGCGGACGCCGACGCGGCGTTCACGCCGGCCTACGCCGGCGCCGACAGCGACGCATCGATCGAGGCCTTGTTCGAACGCGAGCTGGAATTGGCGGCGCGCCCGGCGGACAGCAGCCCGCTGCCGCACATCGATCCGCTGCTGTACGACATCTTCACCAGCGAAGTGGCTTCGCATCTTGCCGTGATGGACGGCTTCGTCGACGAGGCGAAGGCTGCGCCGGCGCCGCTGCTGGCCACCGAGCCGTTGCTGCGCGCCGTGCACACGCTCAACGGCGCCGTTTCGATGGTCGATGTTCCGGTCATCACGCAGGTGCTGGCGCCGCTGGAAAACTACATCAAGCGCCTGTGCGCCGGACATCAGGCGCCGTCAACGGAAGGCTTGAACGCGCTGACCGAAGTCGGCGGGTTGATCCGCCGCGTGCTGGCCGCGCTTGATGGCGGTGCCGCGAACCTGCCGAACGCCCACGACCTTGCACGGCGTATCGCCGAATTGCGCGACTCGCTGCCCGAACCGCAGCTGATGCACACGTTGTTCACGCGTGCCGAACCGGCGCCGGACGGCGGCGACGTCGTGGCAGCGGAGGCCGCTTCAACGGTCGGTGCGCCGGTCGAGAGTGTCGATGCGGAGCCGGCCCTGCAGGCGCCGCACGAAAGCGCGATCTCGTCGCGAACCGACTGGCTCGACGCCCTGTTGCCGGCGGCTGCCGAGACGGCGCCGGTGCAGGAGGCCGCCCAGGCCGAGGCGCCGGTGGTCGATGAAGTCGAGGCCCCGACGCCCGTAGCGACGGAGACAGCATCCCTCGAAGCGGCAATATCCGAGGCCGCGATGCCCGAAGCAGCGACGGTCGAAACAGTGGCCGCCGAAACCCCGACGCCTGAAGCAGAAATGGCGCTCGCCGCGGCAGAGACTTCGCCCGCCGCGACGGAAGAATTCGCGAGCCACGCCGCTGATGCGCAGGTCGCGCCGGCGGCGGAACCCGAAGCCGAAGCGCTGCCGGCACCGCCCGAAGTGTTCGCGATCGACATACCGGCCGATGTCGACGTGCTCGAACTGAGCGGCGACGAGTTGACCGCGTATGTGTCCGATACGCCGGTCGCAGCGGCGGCCGTGCCGGTCGAAGCGCCTGCCGGCGAGCCGCTGGTCGACGAAGTGCTCGGTGAAATTTCGCCCGCGGATGTACTCGAGTTCGTCGACACGCCGGTCGCCGCGCAGATACCCGAAGCGTTTGTCGCGCAACTGCCGGCGGTGTCGGAGCCGACCGTGCCGGAGCCGGCGCCGATGGTGGCCGCCTCGGGCCTTTCGGAAACTTGGACCGAAATGCCGTCGCTGGCCGACGATCCGCAGCCGGCTGGCCGCCTCGAGCTGGGCGAGATGGACGAGGACCTGCTCGAGATATTCGTGCAGGAAGGCGCCGACATTCTCGATCATTCCGATTCGCTGATGGCGAACCTGCGTGCAACGCCGCATGACCGCGAAATCGTCGGCGGCCTGCAGCGCGATCTGCACACCCTCAAGGGCGGCGCGCGCATGGCGGGACTGGCGCCGATCGGCGATCTGAGTCACGCGATGGAATCGCTGCTCGATGCGGTCAGCGACAATCGCCGCGTGATGGACCGTATCACGGTCGAATCGCTCGAACGCGGTTTCGACCGGTTGCATGGACTGGTGCAGCGCGTGGCAAGGCGCCAGGCGATTGCCATGCCGACTCATGCGATCGCCCGTTTCGAGGGACTGGTTTCCGGCGATGTGCCGGCCATGAATGCCGAACCGGCTGTGCCGGCCGTAGAATCGCAGCTGCCGGTCGAAACGACCGACGCCGAGAACACTGCCGCGCCGGCGAGCATGCCGGCGGAGCCTGCTGCAGCGCCGGTGCGCCTGCCGCCGCGGCCGCTGCCGCGATTCGAGGAAGAGGACATCGGCGCGCGCGCGCCGCAGGAAATGATCCGCGTGCGCTCGGACCTGCTCGACTCGCTCGTCAACTACGCCGGCGAGGTCTCGATTTATCGTTCGCGCCTCGAGCAGCAGATCTCGACGTTCCGTTTCAACCTGGTCGAATTCGAAACGACGGTCAGCCGCCTGCGCGACCAGTTGCGCAAGCTTGAGCTCGAAACCGAAGCGCAGATCCTGTCGCGCTTCCAGCGCGAAGCCGAGTCGACCGAATCGACCTTCGACCCGCTCGAACTCGACCGCTTCAGCCAGCTGCAGCAGCTGTCGCGCGCGCTGGCCGAGTCGGTATCGGACTTGACCTCGATTCAGGGCCTGCTCGACGACCTGACGCGCCAGTCCGAAACGCTGCTGCTGCAGCAGTCGCGCGTCAGCTCGGACCTGCAGGAAGGCCTCATGCGCACGCGCATGGTGCCGTTCGACTCGCTCGTGCCGAGCCTGCGCCGTACGCTGCGCCAGGCCGCGCAGGAACTGAACAAGCGCGCCCAGCTGAAGGTCGAAGGCGCGCAGGGCGAAATGGATCGCAACCTGCTCGAGCGCATGAAGGCGCCGTTCGAGCACATGATGCGCAACGCGCTCGCGCACGGCATCGAAACGCCGGAAGAACGCCTGGTTGCCGGCAAGCCGCTCGACGGCACGGTCGGCATCCAGGTGTCGCGCGAGGCGACGGAAGTCGTGTTGCGCGTGTCCGACGACGGCCGCGGCCTGGATCGCGACGCGATCCGGCGCAAGGCGATCGAGCGCGGCCTGCTCAAGCCCGACGTGCAGCTGTCCGACCGCGACCTGTACGGCTTCATTCTCGAAACCGGTTTCTCGACTGCCGAAACGGTGACGCAGCTGGCCGGGCGCGGCGTCGGCATGGATGTCGTGCACAGCGAGATCAAGCAGCTGGGCGGCTCGCTCGCGATCGATTCGACCCATGGCGCCGGCACGACCTTCGTCATCCGCCTGCCGTTCACGCTGGCCGTCACGCAGGCGATCCTGGTGCGTCTGGGCGAAGGCACCTACGCAGTGCCGATGTCGTCGGTGCAGGGTGTCGTGCGTATCGCGCGCGGCGACCTCGAGCGGCGCATGAGCGAGGTCAATCCGAGCTACGTGTACGCCGGCGAGGAATTCCTGATCTACGAATTGTCGAACCTGCTGAACGTGCCGCAGGGGCGCATCGCCGACGAAACCCAGATGCCGCTGCTGATGACGCGCACCGGCGACCAGCGCGCAGCGGTGCGCGTCGACGCGGTGATCGGTTCGCGCGAAATCGTGGTCAAGTCGGTCGGTCCGCAGATCAGCTCGGTGCCGGGCATCTTCGGCGCGACGATCATGGGCGACGGTTCGGTCGTCATGATTCTCGATCTCGCGCCGCTGGTGCGTCGCCATGCTGCGCTGCGCGCCCGCGCCGACTCCGGCGAAGTGCTCGAGATTCCGGCGGCGCCGTTGCTGCCGCCGACGCCGACGGCCGAGCCGCGCCGCCATCCGCTGATCATGGTGGTCGACGATTCGATCACGATGCGCAAGGTCACCACGCGCGTGCTCGAGCGCAACGACATGGACGTGGTCACCGCGAAGGACGGCCTCGACGCGGTCGAGAAGCTGCAGGACAAGGTGCCGGATGTCGTGCTGCTCGACGTCGAGATGCCGCGCATGGACGGCTACGAACTGGCCACCTACATGAAGAACGACACGCGCCTGAAGAACGTGCCGATCATCATGATCACCTCGCGCACCGGCGAAAAGCATCGCCAGCGCGCGCTGGAAATCGGCGTCGAACGCTATCTGGGCAAGCCCTACCAGGAGGCCGACCTGTTGCGCAACCTGCAGGAAACCCTGAGGCTGAGCCGTGCCTGAGAATCAGGTCATGTCAACCGAACCGGTTCCGGTCGCGCTGCTGTACGAAGCCGGCGATCTCGGCGGCCATCTGAAGGACGCGCTGAACGAGCTCGGTGCGGCCATCGTCTATGAATCGATGGCGAGCAACCTGGATCGCGCCGCGCTCGCGGGCTCCGGCGCGCGCATCGTCGTGTTCAATCTGGATCCGGCGTCCGAGGCGCAGATCGACCAGGTCTACGAGGTGCTCGACCAGGGCGGCTACGAAGTCGTGTTCAACGACGCCGACGCATCCGCACAGCTGTCCGGCTCGGACCACGCGCGCTGGGCGAGGCATCTGGCCGCCAAGATCCTGCACAAACCCGAAATGGTCGAGCCGCCGCGCCCAGCCTGGGCCGAGAGCGTGCCGCGTCCGCGCGCCGCGACAGGCGTGGTTCGGGCTGCGGTCGAATCGATCACGCCGGTCGCAAGCCCCGTATCGGCGCCCGAACCGCCGCCGGTTCCTGCTGCCGCCGAGCTCCAGCTTGAAGCGATGACGGACGAGCCGGCGGCCGCGCCGGTTGCTCCGGCAAGTGTCGCGGCGCAGCCCGGCGAGGTGCCGACGCTCGAGTTGCCGATACTCGATGGATTCGATCTGACCGATGTCGAGATGGACCCGGGCAGCAATGCGGCTGCCGGATCGGAAGCTGCCGCGGAAAGCGATTTTGCCAGCGCACTGGAAGATTTCGCGGCGCACGTGCCGGCGCACCAGCATCACGCGCCGACGGCGAACGAATTCGCCAGCGAGCTCGATGCGCTGTTCGCCGACACGCGCGGATCAAAAACGCGCGCCGCCAATGCCGGCGACGCCGCGGCACCGATTGTGCCGGAGGCCGCAGCCGAGGGCATGGCCGAGTTTCCGGCCATTTTCGATCAGTTCGATTCGGCCGCCGCGTCCATTCCGGAGGCACTCGACGGCAGCTTCAAGCCGGCGGCGTTGCCGGCACGCACGGCAACGCCCGCAACGCCGGGCCTGGGCGAACCGTTGCTGCCGCCGGAGTGGTCGCTCGAACCGCTCGACGAAAACACCGAGTTCACGCCGCCAGCCGGCAAGGCTGCCGCCTTCGGCATCGAAACCATGACGGCCAGCGACTATCTCGCGCCGGAAGACGACGAGCCTGCGTCGCCGCCGCCGATCACGCCCGGCCTCACGCTCGAACTGATGCCGATGGAGGATGCGGTTGCGCCCGAGGCCTACGCGGCCGCGGTGCCGGTCAGCGCCGGCATGCGCTCCGAATCCGGAACCGACGCACGGCTGAAAGTCGGCAGCGGCGCGCCGTTGCGCCATGTGGTCGTGCTCGGCGCATCGATCGGCGGACCCGAGGCGGTGCGCGAGTTCCTCGGCGCGCTGCCGCGCAATTTCCCGGCCCTGTTCGTGCTCGCCCAGCACATGGGCGACGAATTTCTCGAACTGATGTCGGCGCAATTGGCCAAGGCCGTGAAACTGACGGTGCGCACGCCGACGCACGGCGAGCGGGTCGGGCACGGCGAAGTCGTCATCGTCCCGACCCGTCAGCGCATGCAGATCGACAACGAGGGCGTGATCACGCTGTCGCCGCTGATCGAGCGCACCGCCTACAGTCCGTCGATCGACCAGGTGCTGCGCGATGTCGCCGACGAGTTCGGTGCGCGTGCGACGGCGATCGTCTTTTCCGGCATGGCGCAGGATGCCATCGAAGGCAGCAAGTACATGCGCGCGCAAGGCGCCGCCGTGTGGGCGCAGGATCCGGATTCCTGCACGATCAGCACGATGGTCGATTCGGTTCGCCAGACCGGCGCGGTTGCCTACGTCGGCACGCCGCAACAGCTGGCAGCCAAGATGATTGCCGATTTCGGCACGGAATGACGAGGGGATACTGATGGCGTTGGCCGACATTACCAGTCGCGAAATCCGCGGCCTGATGATCCCGGTGACCGGGACGCGGGTGCTGTTGCCGAACGCGACGGTGGCCGAGGTGATCACCTATTCGGTGCCCGAGAAGATCGCCGATGCACCGTCCTGGCTGCTCGGCCGCCTGTCGTGGCGCGGCTGGCGCCTGCCGCTGTTCTCGTTCGCCATGCTGACCGGACGCACCGAGCCGGAAACCGTCGGCAACGCCAAGGTCGCCGTGCTCAAGGCACTCAGCGGCAACGCCAAGATGCCGTTCATCGCGATGCTCGCGCAGGGTTTTCCGCGCCTGACCACGATTACACCCGACCTGCTGATCCCGAGCGTGGATGAGGGCGAACGTCCGCCCGGCGTGCACGCGCACGTGTTCGTGCGCGACGACCAGGCAGTGATTCCGAATCTCGACCAGATCGAGTCGCTGGTCGCGGCGGCGCTGGCCTCGTGAAGAAGGAAGACTTTGAACGCGGATTGCGCGGATGAAGAAAATTCACGCCGATACTGCAAGGAAAAATCATTTCGGTCCTGCTCTATCCGCGTTGATTGCCCTTCATCCGCGTTGATCCGCGTTCAAAAGCTCTTCCGCCGGATCTTCCAGCGCATGACTTCACAAGTCGCCCTGCAATGCCTGCAGGGCGGCGAGCGCCGCGATGCCGGCTGTTTCCGTGCGCAGGATGCGCGGGCCCAGGCGCAGGCCGAGGAACCCTGTCTGACGCAGCATCGCGACATCGCTTTCCGACAGGCCGCCTTCGGGACCGACGCAGACGATCGCGCCATGCGGCATCGTCGGCAGCGCGCGCGCCTCGACGTCGCCGTCTGGCAGCAGCGCAAGGCGCAGCGCGGAATCCGTATCGAGGCTGACGAGCCATCGATCGAGCCGCTGCGGCGGCTCCAGCAGCGGCAGACGCGTACGCCCGCTCTGTTCGCAGGCGCCGCTGATGACGCCGTTCCAGTGCAGCAGGCGCTTTTCTGCACGTTCCTCGTCGAGCTTGACTTCGGTACGCTCGGTGACGATCGGAACGATGCGCGCAGCGCCGAGTTCGGTTGCCTTCTTCAGGATCCAGTCCATTTTCTCGCCGCGCGCGATGCCCTGCGCAAGCGTCAACGGCAGCGGCGACTCGCGGTCGACCGCGCGCACCGCCGTGACTTCCGCACTGACCGCACGCCGCGCCAGCGACGCCAGCGTCGCGTCGTACTCGTTGCCGTCGCCGTTGAACAGGATCAGCGGATGGCCACGCTCGAGGCGCAGCACGCGCGAGATGTGCTCGCCGGCCTGCTCCGGCAGCAGCACTTCGCGGCCGGCCTGCAGCGGTTGAGCGACGTGGACGCGTGGAATTCGCATGAACCTATTGTAAGAGCAAGTTCGGCCGCTGCGCGGATATTGATCCGACGTCGCCCGCTGCGCGGCCTTGCGAGGAGCGGGGTTGGCCGCTGCGCGGCGTCCGCATGAGGGAACGCCTTTCCGCTTCGCCCGTCACAAGCACGCGCAGCAACGAAACGTAAGCGATCTCGCCGGGACGCGCAGCGAACCGCTGCACTCCCGCGCGGGCGACCTTACGTCTCACGCAGCGCGTGCGCAATCGCCGTCGCCGCAACGTCGACCATCCGATCGATCTCATCCGGCGTGATCACGTACGGCGGCATGAAGTAGATGACATTGCCGAGCGGCCGCAACAGCACGCCGTGCTCGAGCGCATGCAGGTAGGCGCGCAGGCCGCGCCGTTCGAGCGCCGGAAACGGCGCGCGCGCGGCCTTGTCGCGCACCAGCTCGAGCGCCGCGATCATGCCGGTCTGGCGCACCTCCCCCACATGCGGGTGGTCGGCGAATGCGGCGAGGCGCCGGCCCAGCCGTTCGGCCAGGATGCGGTTGTGCGCGAGCACCGGTTCGGTGCGGAAGATCTCCAGCGTCGCCAGCGCCGCGCGGCAGGCGAGCGGATTGCCGGTGTAGCTGTGCGAGTGCAGGAACGCTTTTCCACTTGTATACTCCGCGTAGAACGCGGCGTAGATCGGCGCGGTCGTCAGCACCGCGGCCAGCGGCAGGAAGCCGCCGGTGAGACCCTTCGACAGGCACAGGAAATCCGGCGTGATGCCGCGTTTTTCCGCGATGTCCCCATCCGGATTTTCCGGACTGGCCTGTTCGCACGCGAACAGCGTACCGGTGCGGCCGAAGCCGACGGCGATCTCGTCGGCGATCAGGTGCACGCCGAATTCGTCGCACAGGCGGCGCAGGCCGGTCAGGTAGACGGGATCGTACATGCGCATGCCGGCGGCGCACTGCACCAGCGGCTCGACGATCACGGCACAGGCTTCATCGGCATGGCGCTCCAGCGCGACGCGCATGTCGTCGAGGCGCCGCAGCGAATAGCCGTGCCACGTCTCGCCCGGCTCGCGCTCGTGGCAGTCCGGCGACGGCACGAAGATCGGGTTGCCCAGAAGCGCGGCGTAGGTCGCACGGTACAGCGGCACGTCGGTCACCGACAGCGCGCCGAGGGTCTCGCCGTGGTAGCCGCCGGTCAGGGCGATGAAACGTGTCTTGCCGCTGCGGCCGAGGTTGCGCCAGTAATGGAAACTCATCTTGAGCGCGACTTCGACCGCGCTCGAGCCGTTGTCGGCGTAGAACACGCGCGCCAGTCCAGGCGGCGCCACGCGCAACAGTTCCTCGGCCAGCAGGATGCCCGGCTCGTGCGTGAAACCGGCGAAGATCACGTGCTCGAGCCGGTCGAGCTGGTCCTTCAGCGCGGCGCCGATGCGCGGATTGGCGTGGCCGAACAGGTTGGTCCACCACGAGCTGATCGCGTCGAGGTAGCGGCGGCCGTCGTGGCCGATCAGCCACGCTCCTTCACCGCGTGCGATCGGGATCATCGGCACGCCGGCGGCGTGATCGTGCATCTGCGTGCACGGATGCCACAGCGCGGCGAGGTCGCGCCGGCTCCAGGCGGCATCCGTCGCGCTGCCGTGTTGCGGTTCGTGGGCGGGAAGGGCGTTCATGCTTTGCTATGATCGGCGTCATCGCCATCCAGCACAAGGCAAGGTCGACGATGCAGCCGTTAGCCCTCGATTCCAGTGGCCATCCCCGCGGCGCCTTCCCATCGGCGCCCCTGTCTCACCTTCGCGCGGCGAACGCGGTGCGCCCCAATGCTGCGCGCGCGCGCGCCGCATTCGACCTTGGTCCCCGGCCCCCGGCAAGAGGCTTCACGCTGATCGAAATCCTCGTCGTCGTGGTGATCCTGGGCATCCTCGCGGCCATCGTCGTGCCGAAGGTCATGGAGCACCCGGGCGAGGCGCGCCAGGTGCGCGCCAGGCAGGACATCCAGGCGATCGTGACCGCGCTGAACATGTATAAATTGGACAATTTTGTCTATCCGAGCACCGAGCAGGGTCTCGACGCGCTGGTCAACAAGCCCAGCGGCAGCCCGGAGGCGGCGAACTGGCGCAAGGGCGGCTACCTCGACAAGGCGCCAAAGGATCCCTGGAACCATCCGTACCTGTACCTGCATCCAGGCAGCCACGGCGACGTCGACGTCTTCAGCTACGGCGCGGACGGCAAGCCCGGCGGCGACGGCGAGGATGCGGATGTCGGCAACTGGGACCAGTAGAGCCGGAACCATGGGCCAGGACGCGAGAACCGGAACTCGGTAGAAGATGAAACCTCGATGCTCGCGGACGGTGCCTGCCGGGAACCAAGCCGCTGCTGATCCTCGCTGTTCCCTGTGCCCTGGTTCTTTTGTTCTGCCCCCGGCCGGCTTCAGCCTGATCGAAATCCTTGTCGTGATCGTGATTCTCGCCGTGACCGCTGCCGCCGTGACG
>DATNFS010000157.1:0-9093 GCA_035606275.1 Rudaea sp. | reverse complement strand
CGAGCACGAACCACATCAGCGCAAACGTCGCGTAGTCGAAGATCGAACTGATCGGACCGATCGACAACATGAAACGCGTGATCGCCTTCAGGTCCCACTGGCGCGGCTTCGCCAGATATTCGGCGTCGACGTCATCGGACGCGACCGAGGTCTGCGAAAAGTCGTACAGCAGATTATTGAGCAGTACCTGCACCGGCAGCATCGGCAGGAACGGCAGCAGCGCACTCGCGCCGATCATGCTGAACATGTTGCCGAAGTTCGAACTGGCGGTCATCTTGATGTACTTGAGGATGTTGCCGAACACCTTGCGGCCTTCGATTACACCCTCTTCGAGCACGAGCAGGCTCTTCTCGAGCAGGATGATGTCGGCCGACTCCTTGGCGACGTCGACCGCGGTATCGACCGAGATGCCGACGTCGGCCGCGCGCAGCGCCGGGCCGTCGTTGATGCCGTCACCGAGGAAGCCGACGACGTGCCCGTCGCGATGCAGCGCCTGGATCACGCGCACCTTCTGCTGCGGGTTGAGGCGCGCGAACACCTGCGTCGTGCGCGCCGCGAGCGTCAGCTCCTCGTCGCCCATCGCCTCGACCTGCGGCCCGACCAGGTAGTTTTCGACCGCTATGCCGACCTGGCGGCAGACGTTGAGCGTCACGATCGCGTTGTCGCCGGTGAGGATCTTCACGGCGACGCCGTTTGCGTTGAGCGCCTCGATCGCCTCGGCCGCGCTGTCCTTCGGCGGATCCAGAAACGCGATGAACCCCATCAGCGTGAGGTCTCTTTCGTCGTCGCGCGAATAGCTCGGCCTGACTTCGATTTCACGCACGCCGAGCGCGAGCACGCGGAAGCCGTCGTCGTTCATGTCGCGCGCCACGGTTTTCACCTCGTCCAGCAGCGCGGGCGTCAGCGCGTCGACTTCGTCGCCGCTGGCCAGGTGCGTGCAGGCGCCAACGGTTTCAGCGACCGCCCCCTTGGAAATCAGGAAGTGCCGCCCGCCGGCGTCGCGCACGATCACCGACATGCGCCGCCGCGTGAAATCGAACGGCACCTCGTCGACCAGCGTATAGGCTGCTTTCAGGCGTTCGGCCGTAGTGCCTTCCGTGCGCTCGAGCACCGCGACGTCGAGCAGGTTCTTCAGTCCGGTCTGATGGTGGCTGTTGAGCCAGGCGAACTCGAGCACGCGCTCGTCCTCGTCGCCGCGCACGTTGGTGTGGCGTTCGAGAATGACGCGATCCTGCGTCAGCGTACCGGTCTTGTCCGTGCACAGCACGTCGATCGCGCCGAAATTCTGGATCGCATTGAGGCGCTTGACGATGACGTCCTTGCGCGCCATCTTCAGCGCACCCTTGGCCAGGTTGATCGCGACGATCATCGGCAGCATTTCCGGCGTCAGGCCGACGGCGACGGCGACGGCGAACATGAACGCCTCGAACCAGTCGTGCTTGGTCACGCCGTTGATCAGGAAGACGACCGGCACCATCACCGCCATGAAGCGCAGCATCAGCCAGGCGAAGCGCTTGATGCCGCGGTCGAAGCTGGTTTCCACGCGCGGACCGACCAGCGATCCGGCCAGCGCGCCGAAGTAGGTGCTCGCGGCAGTCGCGGCTACGACCGCCGTGGCACTGCCGCTGACGACGTTCGAGCCCATGAAACAAAGATTGCGCGCGTCCAGCGCTGTCTTCGCCTCCACATCGGGACCGGAAAACTTCTCGACCGGCATCGACTCGCCGGTCAGCGCCGATTGATTGATGAACAGGTCCTTCGCGGTGAGCAGCCGCAGGTCCGCCGGCACCATGTCGCCGGCCGACAGGTAGACGATATCGCCCGGCACAAGGCCGTCGATCGGCACCTCGAGCTTCCTGACCGTGCGCGGCGCCGGCACGTCGTCGTCGGCGCCTTGCGGCAATTCCTCGATCACTTCGCGCCGCGCCGTGGCGGTATTGCTGACCATGCGCCGCAGCTGCTCGACTGCCCGCCCCGACCGCGCCTCCTGGAAATGCGCGACGAACACCGCCATCACCACCATGGCGACCATGATGATCGCGCCGATCTTGTCGCTGGTCTCCGCGCCCGTGACCCAGGTGATGACGGCCAGCGCGGTCAGCAGGATGTTGATCGGATTGGTGACGAAGCGTTCGAGGATGTGCAGCAGGAAGGGCTTCTTCTTTTCCTGCGCAACGACGTTCGGCCCGTACGTTTCGAGCCGCTCCTCGATCTGCTCGTGCTTCAGGCCGTCGGGCGTCGCGTCCAGACGCGCCAGGGCGTCAGCGCCTTCGAGGCGCGCCAATCCCGCCAGTTCGGCAGCCGCGCGCGCCGCCGCTTCGTTCCTGGCGCGCTCGCGACCGCCACCGGTGATCAGCATGGCGAAGGGAATCAGTTCCAGCATGTCGTGCTCCAGATTACTCTGGCAGCCTGTCGAGCCGATATGACAGATGAATGACGCTGGTGTTCGCTTCGAAAGCGAGGGGCCGGCGCTGTTTTCCGCCTACGCGGAAACGGCCGGTGGAACGGGCTTCCGCGGGATCAAGCTTGGCAAACTGCAGTGGTGCTTCTACTGCAAGGGTCCACGGAGGACGACCTCGTTCTGTAAGGTGCGCGCAAGGTAGTCGCGCGTCGCGACATTGTCAATCGATTTGCGGGGAGCGTCGTCGCCCGCCTGACGAGTGCGGCCTGCGCACATTCATGCCGCGCGACGTCGATCGCCCCGCCTGCACGGTCGTGTTTCCGGAGCGGGCGGGTTGTTTCGCAAGCGGCATCGCTTCATCGACGCCAGCTGCCAACGTCTTGCCACCTATTTGACGGGCCTTGCAGCGGCGCCGACAATCGAAGCCCATTCGCCGGGGAGAGCGCCATGAAGGCTTCGGAGCTGTTCGTGAAAGCGTTGGAAGCCGAAGGCGTGCGCTATGTGTTCGGCATCCCCGGCGAGGAAAACCTCGACCTGCTCGAGTCGCTGCGCACCTCGTCGATCAAGCTCATCCTGACGCGTCACGAACAGGCCGCCGGCTTCATGGCGGCGACCTATGGGCGCCTGACCGGCAAGGTCGGCGTCTGCCTCGCCACGCTCGGGCCGGGCGCGACCAACTTCGTCACAGCCGCGGCCTACGCCCAGCTCGGCGGCATGCCGATGCTGATGGTCACCGGGCAGAAGCCGGTCAAGGCCTCCAAGCAGGGGCATTTCCAGATCGTCGACATCGTCGACATGATGAAGCCGCTGACCAAGTACACGCGCCAGATCGTCTCGGCCGACAATATTCCGGCGCGTGTGCGCGAGTCGTTTCGCCGCGCGATCGAGGAACGTCCCGGCGCCGTGCACCTGGAACTGCCCGAGGACATCGCGCGCGACGAAACCGACGCGATCCTGATTCCCGCGAGCTATCACCGGCGGCCGATTGCCGACGGCAAGGCGATATTGCATGCGACCGAGGCGATACTCGCGGCGAAGCGGCCGATCCTGATGCTCGGCGCGGCATCCAACCGCAAGACCAGCAGCCGCATGCTGCGCGAATTCATCGACAAGACCGGCGTTCCGTTTTTCACCACGCAGATGGGCAAGGGTGTGGTCGACGAGACGCATCCGCTCTGGCTCGGCAACGCCGCGCTGTCCGACGGCGACTTCGTCCATCGCGCGATCGAACACGCCGACTGCATCATCAACGTCGGCCACGACGTGATCGAAAAGCCGCCGTTCTTCATGCGTCGGGGCCTGCGCACCGTGATCCACGTCAACTACCTTTCCGCCGAAGTCGACACCGTGTACTTCCCGCAGATCGAGGTCGTCGGCGATATCGGCAACACGATCTGGCGCCTGTGCCAGTCGATCGAAAAGCAGCCGCACTGGGACTTCGGCTACTTCGACAGCGTGCGCAGGCATCACGATGCCCATCTGGCCGAAGGCAGCGACGATGCGCGCTGGCCGATCTACCCGCAGCGCCTTGTCGCCGACGTGCGCAGGGTCATGCCGGACGACGGTATCCTGTGCCTGGACAACGGCATGTACAAGATCTGGTTCGCGCGCTACTACCGCTGCCGCAAACCGAACACGCTGCTGCTGGACAATGCGCTCGCGACGATGGGCGCCGGGCTGCCGTCGGCAATCGGCGCGAAGATCGTGCACCCGGAACGCAAGGTCGTCGCCGTCGCCGGCGACGGCGGCTTCATGATGAATTCGCAGGAAATCGAAACCGCCGTGCGCCTCAAGCTCGACCTGACAGTGCTGCTGCTGCGCGACAACGCCTACGGCATGATCAAGTGGAAGCAGGCGCACATGCACTTCGCCAACTACGGCATGGACATGGGCAACCCCGACTTCGTCGCCTATGCGCAAAGTTACGGCGCACACGGCCATCGCCCCGGCTCCGCCGACCAATTCGCGCCGGCGCTGCAGAAGTGCCTCGGCACGCCGGGCGTGCACCTGATCGACGTGCCGATCGACTACTCGGACAACGATCGCATATTGAATCGCGAGATCCGCGAACTGAGTGCGAAGATTTGAAGGAGGCTGCCGCTCATCCATTGCAGGGCGTGTCGCTCGCCGCGCTTTCTCGCCTTCTCGCCAACCGCGAGATCAGCAGCCGCGAACTCGTCGAGCAAGCGATCGCGGCGATACGCGATCCCGCAGGCGAAGGCAGGCGCGCGTTTCTGGCGGTGCATGAACACGAAGCGCTGGCGGCCGCCGATCGCTGTGACGCCCTTGGACGCAGCGGCTCGCAACTGCCCGTACTTTGCGGCCTACCGATTTCGATCAAGGATCTGTTCGACGAGGCCGGCAGCACCACGCTGGCCGGTTCGACCGTGCTCGCCGACTTGCCGCCGGCTGCTCGCGACTGCACTGTCGTACGGCGTTTGAGGGACGCTGGCGCAATCATTGTCGGGCGCACCAACATGACCGAGTTCGCCTACTCCGGACTTGGTCTCAATCCGCACTACGGCACACCCAAAAACGCCTTCGATCGTCCCGCAGGCCGTATTCCTGGCGGTTCATCTTCCGGTGCCGCGATATCGGTGACGGACTGCATGGCCGCCGCAGCGATCGGCACGGACACGGGAGGGTCGGTGCGCATTCCGTCCGCCCTGAATGGCCTGGTCGGATTCAAGCCGACCGCGCGGCGCGTTCCGCTCGATGGCGTGCTGCCGTTGTCGTTCTCTCTCGATTCGGCAGGACCGATCGCCAACACGGTCGCCGATTGCGCCTTGCTCGACAAGGTGATGTCGGGCGACGCTGCCGGAATTCCCGCGCCGGTGGATCTTCGCGACCTGCGTTTTGCGGTTCCGACGGCGGTGTTTCAGGCGGACCTGTCCACCGAAGTCGCCCGCGCATTCTCCAGGGCCATTGCACGACTGTCGATTGCCGGCGCGACGATCATCGAGTTGCCGATGCGGGAGTTCGAGCAAGCCGTCGAGGTGAACCCCCGCGGCGCGCTGGCCGGCGCCGAAGCCTGGTGGTTGCACAGGCAATGGCTGGAAAAAGGTGCCGGCAAGTACGATCCACGCGTGCTCATGCGCATTCGCCGGGGCGAAAACGTCTCTGCTGCGCAATACATCGACATGCTGCGGCGTCGCGAACGCTTCATTGGCACGATCACTGCCGCCGCAGGCGATTTCGATGCGATGCTGATGCCCACCACGCCGGACATCGCCCCGACGATTGCAGAAGTCGGGCAAAGCGACGAGGCTTACCTGCATTTCAATGCGCGCATGCTGCGCAACACGTCGATCGTCAACTCATTCGATGGCTGCGCGCTTTCGGTGCCTTGCCACGAACCCGGCGAGCCTCCGGTCGGGCTCATGATCGCCGGCACGCAGAACGCGGACCGCCGCATTCTGGCGACAGGCATTTCCATCGAGCAGGCGATCCGCCCGAAGGGGACCTGAGCCTTCCGGAATGCCGCGTCGGCCCTGCGACACGGCTATCGGCGCGCGTCGGTCCGGATCGAACGGAACACGGCGATGCGAGTAGAATCGCGGCTTCCGCCAGGATGAGGTCCCGCTATGCTGAAGCCGACTTATCCGTACTACCTCGCGAACGTCGCGCAGCAGCCGAATACCGACCTCGAAGTCACCGACAAGTACACCGGCGAAGTAGCAACGCGCGTGGCGATGGCCGATGCGAAGGCGATCGACGCCGGCATAGCCGCGGCGGTCGAAGCGCAAGAGGCGTGCCGCAAGATGGCCCCGTACCAGCGCCAGGCGATCCTCGAGCATTGTGTCAAGCGCTTCCGCGAGCGTTACGACGAACTGGCGATGGCGCTGTGCATCGAGGCCGGCAAGCCGATCAGGGATTCGCGCGGCGAGGTGACGCGGCTGATCGACACGTTCAAGGTCGCGGCCGAGGAATCGGTGCGGATCGACGGCGAGATCATCAATCTGGAAATCTCGCCGCGCGCGAAAGGCTATCGCGGATTTTCCAGGCGCGTTCCGATCGGGCCTTGCTCGTTCATCTCGCCGTTCAATTTTCCGCTGAACCTCGCCGCGCACAAGGTTGCGCCCGCCCTCGCCGTCGGATGTCCGTTCGTGCTGAAGCCCGCCAGCCGCACGCCGATCGGCGCACTGATCATGGGCGAGGTGATGGCCGAAACCGACCTGCCCAAGGGCGCGTTCTCGATCCTGCCGGCGCATCGCGACGGCGCCGACCTGTTCACGACCGACGATCGCTTCAAGCTGCTGTCGTTCACCGGCTCCCCGGCAGTCGGCTGGGATCTGAAGGCGCGTGCGGGCAGGAAGAAGGTCGTGCTGGAACTCGGCGGCAACGCCGCGTGCATCGTCGATTCCGACCAGGGCGATCGCCTCGACTTCGTCGTCGAGCGCATGATCTTCGGCGCGTTCTATCAATCCGGCCAGAGCTGCATCGGGGTGCAGCGTATCCTCGTGCAGGAAGACTTCTACGACCGCTTCCGCGACGCATTCGTCGCCGCGACGAAGAAGCTGGTCGCCGGCGATCCGAAGGACGAAAAGACCTTCGTGGGTCCGATGATCGACGAGAAGGAAGCCACGCGCCTCGACGACTGGATCCAGCAAGCCCTGAGGTCGGGCGCAAGACTCCTGTGCGGTGGCAAGCGCGACAAGGCGATGCTCGAGGCAACCGTGCTCGAAGACGTCGACCCGAAGCAGAAAGTCAGCTGCATGGAGGCGTTCGGCCCCGTCGCGCTGCTGCAGAGGTACAAGACGTTCGATGAGGCGATCGCCAACGTCAACGACAGCGTGTTCGGCCTGCAGGCCGGCCTGTTCACCTACGACGTGCGCAAGGCGATGAAGGCGTGGGACGAACTCGATGTCGGCGGCGTCGTGGTCGGCGATGTGCCGAGCTTCCGCGTCGACAACATGCCATATGGCGGCGTCAAGGATTCGGGCCTCGGCCGCGAAGGTATCCGATATGCCATCGAGGACATGACCGAACTGCGCTTGATGGTGATGCGCGATCCGTGATCTCGCGTCAGTCCAGCTTTCAATCCGTTCCGTTTCAGCGGTGTCGGCAATACCGGTCGCCTCCGGTTGTTCTTTCCGTTCACGTTGAACACCCTTCCATTCCCACCCAACCCTGCCCTTGAACGGGCTTTTCATGTCGAGGATTGCTGATGTCGCGACGCGTGCTGCTTGCCCTTTTTTTCGTGCTGCTTTGCGCCGGTCCGACAGCCCATGCGGCCACATGGCCCACGCCTGACGAGGGCGACTACACGATCAAGGACTTTCATTTCGCCAGCGGCGAATCGCTGCCGGAATTGAAGATCCACTACCGGACCCTGGGCAGCATCCACAGGGGCAAGAAGGGGCATGTGGACAATGCCGTGCTGATCATGCACGGCACCGGCGGCACCGGCAGGCAGTTCTTGCAGGACCGCTTCGCCGGCGAGCTGTTCGGCGCCGGGCAGCCGCTCGATGCGACGAAGTACTTCATCGTGCTGATCGACGATATCGGCCACGGCAAATCGAGCAAGCCGAGCGACGGCCTGCACATGAGATTCCCGCGCTATACGTACGACGACATGATCGTTGCCGAATACCGCGTCGTGACCGAAAAACTCAAGGTCGATCACCTGCGCCTGGTCATGGGCACCTCGATGGGCGGCATGCACACCTGGTTGTGGGGCGAGGCTTATCCGGATTTCATGGATGCTTTGATGCCGCTGGCGTCGCTGCCGGTGCAGATCTCGGGCCGCAATCGCATGATGCGCCGCATGTACATGGATGCGATCCGCAACGATCCGGAATGGAACAATGGCGAATACACGCATCAGCCGCGCGGACTCGCCGACGCGATCCACATCCTGATCGTCATGGGATCGAGCCCGCTGCAGATGCAGAAGGACGCGCCCGACCGCGACAGCGCCGACAGGTATCTCGAGGGCCGCGTCGCGCAACTGATGAACGAAGACGACGCGAACGACTGCCTGTACCAGATCGACTCGTCGCGCGACTACGATCCGCGCTCGAAGCTCGGCACGATCAAGGCGCCTCTGCTGGCGGTCAACTCGGCCGACGACGAAATCAATCCGCCGGAGCTCGGCATCCTCGAACGCGAGATCAGGAACGTGCCGCGCGGCCGCGCGGTCGTGATTCCGATCAGCGACGCAACGCACGGCCACAGTACGCATACGTGGGCGGCGGTCTGGAGAGATCGGCTGGTCGAGTTGCTGAACGAGTCTGCATCACGGCCCTGATCCTGCCGGCCGCCGCATTGATCCGACAAGCCGTTCGCACCCGGCGCAGGCGCGAAGCGGTTGAACTCCAATAGCATGTCCTTCGCGCCGGGACTTCGCTCTGGCGCAAGCGTGGTATGCCCCGAGTTCGTCGCAGGGCTCAATGAGGACGGTTTCCGTGATTTCCGCGCAGCCGTGCCTTGCTGCCGCCGCAAGCGGCGCAGACGCTAGTCGTCCCCGCCGATTTCGAGGCCAGGAAACAGCACGTCGGTAAATCCGAACTTCGAGAAATCCTCGATGCGCGACGGATACAGCCGGCCGAGCAGGTGATCGACTTCGTGCTGCACGACACGTGCGTGGAAACCCTCGGCCTCGCGTTCGATCGGCGCACCGTCAGGATCGAAACCCGAGTAGCAGATCCGCGCATGACGCGGCACGACGCCGCGCATGCCCGGCACCGACA
>DATNFS010000156.1:0-3562 GCA_035606275.1 Rudaea sp. | reverse complement strand
GACACGCAACTGATCAAATTCCACGGCAGCTACCAGCAGGACGATCGCGACCTGCGCGACGAGCGCCGCCTGCAGAAACTCGAGCCTGCGTACCAGTTCATGATTCGCACGCGCCTGCCCGGCGGCGTCGTGACGCCGCAGCAGTGGTTGCGCCTCGACGCGATCGCGACGGGCTATGCCAACGGAACGCTGCGCCTGACGACACGCCAGGCATTCCAGTTCCATGGCGTGATCAAGCGCGAGCTGAAGGCGACGCTGCGTGCGCTCAACGCTGCCCTGATCGACACGGTCGCGGCGTGTGGCGACGTCAATCGCAACGTCGTCGTCGCGGCGAACCCGCTTGAATCACGCGCGCACGCAGCCGTGTACGACAGTGCACGCCGGCTGTCCGAGCATTTGATGCCGAAGACGCGCGCCTACCACGAGATCTGGCTCGACGAAAAACGGGTCGCCGGCAGCGGCGAGGAAGAGGAGCCGATCTACGGCCCGACCTATCTGCCGCGCAAGTTCAAGATTGCCTTCGCGGTGCCGCCGGTCAACGACGTCGATGTATTTTCCAACGACATCGGCTTCATCGCGATCGTCGAGGGCGGCGGCTTGCGCGGCTTCAACGTGGTGGCAGGCGGCGGGCTTGGCGCGACGCACGGCGACGCGAAGACATATCCGCGTCTGGCCGACCTGCTCGGCTTCATCGCACCGGATCAGGTCACCGCCGTGGCCGAAGCGATCGTGACGACGCAGCGCGATTTCGGCGATCGCGGCGACCGCAAGCACGCGCGGTTGAAATACACGATCGATGCGCGCGGCGTCGAGTGGTTCAAGGGTGAGGTCGAGCACCGCGCGGGACTGGCGTTTGCGCCGGCACGACCTTTCGCCTTCGATCGCAACAGTGACCGTTTCGGCTGGACCGAAGGCGAGGATGGCCGGCTGCATCTGACTCTGCGCATCGAGTCCGGACGCATCGCCGACCGCGACGGCGCGTGGCTGCTCAAGGGCCTGCGCGAGATCGCGCGCGTGCATCACGGCGAATTCCGCCTGACGCCTAACCAGAACCTGGTCATCGCGAACGTTGCGCCGACCGAACGCGCGCAGATCGACGCGCTCGTGGCGGCGCATGGCCTGGACACTTACCGCCAATCGACACCGTTGCGCCTGAACACGCTGGCCTGCGTCGCGTTGCCGACCTGCGGTCAGGCAATGGCCGAAGCCGAGCGTTATCTGCCCGACTTGCTGCCGAAACTGCAGGCGCAACTCGACCGCCATGGACTGCGCGATGCGCCGATCAGCCTGCGCATTTCCGGTTGTCCGAACGGCTGTTCGCGCCCGTATCTGGGCGAGATCGCGCTGGTCGGCAAGGCACCGGGCCGCTACAACCTGATGCTTGGCGCCGACGCGATCGGCCAGCGCCTGAACGTGTTGTACCGGGAAAACATCGACGAAACCGAAATTCTCGCCGCACTCGATCCGCTTTTTGCCCGTTATGCGGCCGGGCGGATCGCGCAGGAGGGCTTCGGCGATTTCCTGGTACGCAATGAAATTGTCGCAATGGCGAAGAAGACCGGCAAGACCATTCCCGTGGAGACACTGACGTGACCCCCCCCGATCTGATCAGCGCGGCAGAAGACGATCGCGCCCTGAAGGACCTCAACGACTGGCTCGGCGAGCGCAATGCGCAGGAGCGTGTTGCGTGGGCCCTGGCCACCCTGCCCGGCGAGCACGCGCTGTCGTCGAGCTTCGGCGTGCAGTCGGCCGCCGTACTGCATCTGGTGACGAGCCAGCGGCGCGACATTCCGGTGATCCTGGTCGACACCGGCTACCTGTTTGCGGAAACCTACCGCTTTGCCGACGACCTGGTCGAGCGGCTCGACCTGAATCTCAAGGTGTACCGGCCGAAGATCGGCGTGGCCTGGATGGAAGCACGTTTAGGTCGACTCTGGGAACAGGGTGTCGAAGGCATCGAACGCTACAACCGCCTGCGCAAGGTCGAGCCGATGCAGCGCGCCCTGGCGGAACTCGGTGCACGTACCTGGATCGCCGGCCTGCGGCGCTCGCAGTCATCGACACGCAGCGCAATCCCGTTTCTCGAACTCAACGAAGGCCGCTGGAAGCTGCACCCGCTGGCCGACTGGAGCGAGCTCGAACTGGCCGCCTATCTGCAGAAGCACGAGCTGCCGCGCCATCCGTTGTGGAGCAGCGGTTACCTCTCGATCGGCGATACGCACACCACGCGCCGCTGGGAACCTGGCATGCTCGAGGAAGAGACGCGCTTCTTCGGCCTGAAGCGCGAGTGCGGGCTGCACTTCGGCTGCTGAAGCCTGGTGTTTCCGATCGACGGCACAAGCGATGGCGCGAAGTTACCAAAGTACACAAAGGAACAACGGGAAATGTATCTTCCTGCTTCGCCCTTGGCTTCCGTGCGGGGTGAAGCCCTGGCACTGATCGATTGCCGCCGGAGCCGATAGGCAGCAGCGGCCGGTCAGGCGACGGCTCGCCGCTCGGCAGCCACCGCGCGCCATGCGGGGGGCTCAGGCCAGCGCTCCGGCGGTTCGCCGGCGAGTGCGCGCTGCAGGTCGCGACGATCCAGCTGCGGCGCGACCAATTCCACCAGTGCCATCGCATAGCTGCGCGGGACGCGATCGCGGCGCAGCACCAGCCAGGTCGTGCATCGCGGGAACAGGTCGGCCGCATCGAGCACCTGCAGGTCGCCCTGGTCCTCGGGCAGCATCGCCATCTCCGCCAGGATGCCGACACCGAGGCCCGCGCGCACGTAAGTCTTGATCAGGTCGGCGTCGCGCGACGTGCAGGCAAATTGCGGCGCCTGTCCGGCCAGTGCGAACGCGTGGCGCAGCGATGACTCCGGGCGCAGCGACGATTCGTAGCTGACCAGCGGGTGGCGCGCCAGGTCGGCCAGTGTCAGCGGTCCCTTCACCGCCGCCAGCGGATGGCCGCGCTGCGCGACGACGGCGCGGCGCCACGTGAACAGCGGCACGGCAAGGCCGCCATCCGGCGCCGACTCGCTCGTGCTGACGATCGCCAGATCCGCTTCGCCGCGTTCGAACACCGCCATGACATGCGCGTCGCCCAATGCCTTGAGATGCACGCTGATATCCGGATAGCGTTGCTTGAGCGCGCCGATCGCCGCGGGCAGCACGAAGCGCGCCTGCGTGTGCGTCGTGGCTATGGCCAGGTCGCCCGCTTCCTCGCCGCGCAGGTCGGCGGCAATCGAGCGGATATTGGCCGCCTCGGTGATGATCACGCGCGCCCGCTCGAGCACCTGCAGCCCTGATGGTGTGATGGCCTGCAGGCTCTTGCCCTTGCGCGAAAAAAGCTGGAAGCCCAGTTCGTCCTCGAGCTGCTTGAGCTGCTTGCTGACGCCGGGCTGCGTGGCGTGCACGCGCTCGGCGGCCGTCGTGATGTTCAGGCCCGAGTCGGCGATGGCGATGAAGTAACGAAGCTGGGTCAGGGTCATGGTTGCAGGCACGCAGGTTGTCGGGGCCGGTTCAGCTGAAATGGAACCGGACGGCAACAAGACAATGCGCCAATCGACCGCATGACGCACTCC
>DATNFS010000155.1:0-5794 GCA_035606275.1 Rudaea sp. | reverse complement strand
AGATGATCTACGCCACGTGGTCCGAAGGCTTCCGTCCGGGCGGCATCAATCGCCGCGCCTTGCTTCCGCCGTACAAGTCGGACTTCCTGACCAACTACGAGTTCGGCTGGAAGACCGAATGGTTCGATCACCGCCTGCGCTGGAACGGCGCGGTGTTCCAGGAAAACTGGAAGGACTTCCAGTTCGCGATTCTCGGCGCGAACGGACTGACCGAAATCAAGAACGCCGCGCAGGCACGCATCCGCGGCTTCGAGACGAACCTGACCTGGGCAGCAACCTACAACCTGACCATCACCGGCGGCATCACGCTGTACAACGCGGAGCTGACCGCCGATTACTGCGGATTCACCGAACTCGACGGCACGCCGATTTCGCACTGTCCGGCCGGAACGGTCAATCCGATCAATGGCGATACCGTGGATGGTCCGCAAGCGCCGAGCGGGACCCGCCTGCCGGTCACGGCGAAGGTCAAGGGCAACCTCAGCGGACGCTACAACTTCGACGCGTGGGGCAACGAAGCGTACTTGCAGGGCTCCGTGTTTTTCGAGGGCCGCCGCACGTCGGACCTGCGCGTCGCGACCAACCAGATCCTCGGCGACATGCCCGGCTACAACACGGTCGACCTGTCGACCGGCTTCAAGCATGACCAGTGGAGTTTCGACTTCTACCTCAACAACGCGTTCGACAACCGCGGCCAGCTCGGCCGCTATGCTGAATGCGCGGAGGACATCTGCGCCGCGCAGATCTACGTCGTGCCGACCCAGCCGCGGACGATCGGAATGCGCGTGACGCGCGATTTCTGATCGTAGATGCGCGGGTGATCGCAGGTGCGCGGGTCGCTTTCTAGCCCCTCCCCCCTTGACGGGGGAGGGGTTGGGGAGAGGGTGAGTCCGACGCTGGAGGTCCGACAAGGCTCTAGTGCTTCGCTGCCGGGCGCACCGCAGTCACTTCGATTTCGACCAGCCAGCCGGGATTTGCCAGACCGGCGACCTTCATCGCCGAGCGTGCCGGCAGGTTCGGTTGTTCCTTCGTGCCGAAGAACTGCCGGTACGATTCCATCAGCCCGGCGAAATCCATCTTGCCGCCCAGGGCCGGATCGCCGACCAGGAACACCTGCATCTTGACGACGTCGCCCATGCCCAGGCCCATCGACTTGAGGTTGGCCTCGATCTTCTTCAGCGTGCTCGACGTCTGCGCCTTCGTGTCGCCATAAGCCGCCGGACTGTCCTTGTCCGCCGACTTGTCGGCGATGTCGGGACCGGCGCCGCTCAGGAACACGAGGTTCTGCCCGGCCGGAATCTCGACGGCCTGCGCGATCGGAAAATCCGAATTCGGGATCTTGTAGCGGATGACCTCCGCGGCGGAAGCCGCCTCGGCCAGTCCGAACAACATCGCTGTCAGCAACAGTGGCTTCATGGCTTGGCTCCCGCGGGCGTACGCAGCTTCGCCACGTCGGCTGGCGTCACCGCGTCGGTGTAGTGATTGTCGAAATGCGTGCGCACGAAGTTGACGACCTCGGCGACCTGCGCATCGGCAAGGTAAACGCCGAGCGGCGGCATCGCGCGGCGACCGTTGAGCACGGTCAGCACCGGATAGGCCGCGCTCGCCAGCTTGGCATTGCCGGCCAGCGCCGGGTACATGCCGGCACCCTGCGCGCCGCGCGCGTCCGGCATGTGGCAGCCCTGGCAGATCGCGCGATACAGCGTCGCGCCGTCGCGGTGCACGAACTGGCCCGGCGCGAAGAACGAGCCCGCTGGCGAGAGCGGCGGCGGTTCGTCATCCAGGCACCAGGCGGGATTCGCGGCCAGCAGCAGCGCGAGGGCGAAACCGCGCCAGCTGCGGCTGGCCAACCTGAAACATGTAAGAGTATACATATTCATGCTCCGGCCGCGCCGGCGACGATACGCTGGTGCACGCGGCCGATCGCGTCGAGTGCCGACAGCACGGCGCCTTCCTGCCATGCCGGCAGTCGCGAGGCGTGCTCGCCGGCCAGTGCGATGCGCCCGTCGATCTGGCACAGATTGTCGTAGTGCGTTTCGCGCGCCGCGTCCGACCAGTTGGCGAAGCAGCCGTTGGCGGATGGAACCCGGTGCCAGGCCACGGCGACGCCGTTCTCGAACTCGGCCGTGTATTGCGGATGGATGCGTGCGCCGAGCTCCACCGCCTTGCGCACGCGCTGCTGCGGCGTCATCGCCGTGAATTCGTAGGCGTTGGTGCTCCAGATATAGCCGCCGAGCAGCACGCCCTTGCCGCCCTGGTTCAGGCCGGCCATCGGGTAGCCGATCATCTGGATCGGCAGGTCGGTATAGGAAATCCCGCCGTAGATGCGCTCGTCCTCTTCCCAGAAGCGGCGCTTGAACTGCAGGCCGACCTTGACTGCGGCTTCGTAGGGCACCGCCTGGATTGCATCGCGCATCGGCGCGCCGACGTTGATCTGGATCTGGCTCAGGATCGACAGCGGAATCGTGCAGATGCACCAGTCGGCGCTCGCCTTGTGCGGCGGCCCGCCCTGCAGGGAGTCGACGTAGTGCACTTCGACACCGCGTTCGCTCTGATCGATCTTCACGACCTTAGCGCCGAATTGCACCAGCGGCGCGATCTCGCGGTGGATTGCCTTCGCGATGCGGTCCATGCCGCCGACCGGCTGGAACAGCGACGGATCGAGCTCATAGTCGAACGGGCTGGCCAGATAAGCCCACAATCCGGAACGCAGCAGCTCGTCGAACTTCAGCGGTTCCGACGGCACCGGTCGCGGCGCCAGCCCGCCGCCCGGATCGACCTGGAAGCCGCGGCTGAGGCTGACGTATTCCGAACGGACATAGCGGCCGTCCTTGTCGAGGAAACCCCAGTTGCGCAGCGCCTCGAGCAGCTTGTCCCTGTCCTCGGCGCTGAACTCGGCTTCGAGCTGGCCCTTGTGGACGGCCTTGCTCAGAAGGTCGGTGACATGCCCGCGAAAGTCGGAGTGGACGTGCCGGTAGCGCTGCGGCTTGCCGCCGAACGCTGTGGTCGAGTGCAGGTAGGCGTTGTAGTTGATCTCGTTGAACGGCTCGAGCGGCACCTTGAAGCGCCGGGCGTAGTCGAGCATGGCATTGTGGTGATACGGAATCCGCCACGGGCCCGGGTTGATGTACAGCCCTGGATCGAATTCGCATTTCTGCTCAAAACCGCCGAGCTCGGTGTAGTCGTCGCCGCCGCGCAGCGTCCACGCCCGACCGCCGGCGCGATGGTTGTACTCGAGCACCTTGACCTTGTAGCCGGCGCGGCTGAGCTCGTATGCAGCAACCAGCCCGGCCATGCCGGCACCGAGCACGAGCACGGAGGTGTCGCGCGGAGCCCCTGACAGGTTGACCGGACCGGCGTAGGTCGAATCAGACGTCAGTCCGAGCGCGGACATCGACCGGTACATCATCGCGGCGCCGGCCGTCTGCCCGATGCGGCGCAGCAGTTCACGGCGGCTGACTGAGGTTTCCGAGTCGCTCATTTGCATCCCCCGATCGTCACTGACAGTATGCCCAAAACGTCCGCGATGTGGTGCAAGGCATGGGCGAGCCGGCTGACCAAAAATGGCGATTGCCCCGGGTGAGATACGAATCGCCGCGCGAGTCCCTTGAATTGCCTTGAGAAAAACCCAAACTCGACGAGTGGTGCCGGGCGCTTCAGTTGCTGGCGACCCGGGCGCCGCGACCTACGGATAAATCATGCCGATCTACGAATTCGAATGTCCCGCCTGCAGCGAACGCTTCGACCGCCTGCAGAAATTGAGCGATCCGGATCCGGACAGTTGCCCGAACTGCGGCGCCACCGGCGTGCGCCGCCGCCTCACGGCACCGTCGTTCCGGCTCGCCGGCAGCGGCTGGTACGAAACCGATTTCAAGAACGACGGCGACAGGAAGCGCAACCTCGTCGACAAGCCGGAGCCGGCAAAAGCCGAGCCCAAGTCGGAAACCACGGCCAAGGCCGAATCGGTGGCGCCCGCCAAAACCGACAAGGCCGGGAATGCGCCGCGCGCCGACAAGACACCGGCTGCAGCTTCCTCGAAAGCGGCGCCCAAGGAAGCCGCCAAGAGCGAAAAGTAGCTCCAGTCCCGCAGCGGCGGATCGCTGTCGCTGAACACTTGCCAACGCCTCCGCGCAGCTGAAGTCGATCGGCGCAATTTCCTATTACACTTGCCTGGGGTGTTCGCCTCGTCAACAAAATAGGTGGAGCAATGACAATGCGTTGGATCGTCGCAATGGCTTTGGTCGCGTGTTTCATGGTGCCGACGTCGGCTGTGCGCGCACAGCCGTATGGCGGAGGGGATGCAGTCACTTGTGTGAGCCGAAATTTTGCTTACACGCGTTGCGATGTGCCGTGGCGCGATGCGCGCCTGATTCGCCAGGTGTCCGATACGGCCTGCATCCGCGGGCGCAACTGGGGCGTCGACCGGAACGGGCTGTGGGTCGATCGTGGCTGCGGCGGCACCTTTGTCCCTGCGGGACGCGGCGGACCTGGCCCGGGCTATGGCGGCGGCTGGCATCCCGGTCCGGATTGGGATTCGCGCTTCAATGTACGTTGTGGCAGTGACAACTACCGCTATCGCTTCTGCTCGGTCGATCTGGGCGGGGCGGGGCGCGCCTATGTCGGCCGGCAGATTTCCGGCAGCCCGTGCATCGAGGGCCGTACCTGGGGCTGGAACCGTGCGGGAATCTGGGTCGACCAGGGATGCGAGGCCGAGTTCACGATCGACCGCCGCTGGCGCTAGACGTCCGGTTGGAACTTGACCGGCGTGGCGCCGCGTGCGGCGTCACGACGTCGGACCTGAAAGCAGCACGCGACGCCCTGCGCCGCGTGCTTTTTTTTTCGGCGTTTGCAAAATGTGCGGGACGATGTTTGCAGTGCAGCAAAATCCTCCGTAGGATGAAGGCCTGCACCTGCCACGCGGTCGTCCGGTGCATGCCGGGCAGGCCGCGCGTCGATTCTGGCCGGCCTTCTGCCGCAGCGATCCCGACGGCACGCCATCACGCGCTGGCGGGCAGCGGACAGGTCTGCAGGCACGGGCAGGCATGTGGGGCAGGACCGGTCCCCGGCCGGACGTCGGGAAAACAAGAGCGGAGTGGTTGTGGCGATGCGAACGCATTATTGCGGTCTCGTGGACGAGGCCTTGGTCGATCAGGAAGTCACGTTGTGCGGCTGGGCCGATACCCGGCGCGACCACGGCGGCGTGATCTTCATCGATCTGCGCGATCACGAAGGCATCGTCCAGGTCGTCATCGAGCCGGACAATGCGCCCGCGTTTGCCGCTGCCGAGCAGGTGCGCTACGAGTTCTGCCTGCGCATTCGCGGCAATGTGCGCAGGCGTCCGGCAAGCCAGATCAACGACCGTCTGCGCAGCGGCCGCATCGAGGTGCTCGCCGCGAGCGTTGACGTGCTCAATGCGGCGGCGCCGCTGCCGTTCATGCTCGGCGACAGCGCCGGCGACGAAGCGCGCATGCGCTGGCGCTATCTCGACCTGCGCCGGCCCGAGATGCAGCGCAAGATGCGCCTGCGCACGAAGCTGGTCGCCGCAATCCGCAGCTACCTCGACGCACGCGGATTCCAGGACATCGAAACGCCGATCCTGACCAAGGCCACGCCGGAAGGCGCGCGCGACTTCCTCGTGCCCAGCCGCGTGCATGCCGGCGAGTTCTACGCGTTGCCGCAGTCGCCGCAGCTGTTCAAGCAGATCCTGATGATGGCCGGGTTCGACCGCTACTACCAGATCGCGCGCTGTTTCCGCGACGAGGCGCTGCGTGCCGACCGGCAGCTCGAATTCACC
>DATNFS010000154.1:0-10550 GCA_035606275.1 Rudaea sp. | reverse complement strand
TTGCCGTTGCACGATGCGGTTACGATCGGCACGTCGCTGCGGAGGTCCGGATCGAGTTCGGCCAGCGCGAATACCGCCCGATAGCCGTCAGTGGCGCTGACACGCACATAGAGCGCCAGGTTCTTGCCGCGCAGCGCTTCGCCAGCGGGCGCGCCGACCGCACCGAGCAGGTCGATCAGGTGCGGTCCGCTGCAATCCACGGCGTTGCCATGCGCTTCAGCGTGAATGCCGTGCTGGGGCAGCTTCGTCAGCGCCGCGAGATCGAACCGCTGTGTCCTGCCGTCTTCGCCGCTGACACTGATCGACGCCGCCGGCTGCACGTTCTTTGCGCCTTCCGCAGGTGGCAGGGCACCGGCAATCGTGCAGGCGACGGCCAGAAGGGCGGCGGCGATGCTGCGGGAACTCGCGCTGCCGGGGATTTTACCGATCGCAGGCATGGATATCAGTGGTTGCGATTGAGTGCATAGTCGGCCAGCACCAGCAGTGCGTCGAGCGCGGGCGAGTGCGGCATGCCGGACAACGCGTGCTTCGCGGCATCGGCATAGTGTTGCGCGCGCCGGCGCGTGTGCTCGATCGCGCCGCTGTCGCGGATTGCCGCGATGATGTTGTCGAGCGAATCAAGTCCGCCGGTTTCGATCGCGCGGCGCAGCGATGCCGCCTGTGCCGGCGGCGCGCGTTCGATCGCATGGATCAGCGGCAGCGTCGCCTTGCCCTCGGCCAGGTCATCGCCGATGTTCTTGCCGAGCGTGCCGGCATCGGACACGTAGTCGAGCACGTCGTCGGCGATCTGGAAGGCAAAGCCCAGATTCAGGCCGAAGCGTGCCAGCGCTTCTTCCTGCGCTTGCGGCACGCCGCCGAGCAGCGCGCCGAGCCGGGTTGCCGCGGCGAACAGTACGGCCGTCTTGCGTTCGATCACGCGCAGGCAGGCGGCCTCGTCGGTGTCCGGGTTGTGCACGTTCAGCAGCTGCAGCACTTCGCCTTCGGCGATGCGGTTGGTCGTGTCGGCAAGAATGCGCATGATGCGCATGTCCTCGGCCTCGACCATCATCTGGAACGAGCGCGAGTAGAGAAAGTCGCCGACCAGCACGCTGGCGGCATTGCCCCACAGCGCATTCGCCGTCTCGCGTCCGCGGCGCAGGTCGGACTCGTCGACCACGTCGTCGTGCAGCAAGGTTGCGGTATGGATGAATTCGACCACTGCCGCCAGCAGGATGTGCAGGCGGCCGGAGTAGCCGCTGGCCCTCGCCGCCAGCAGCACCAGCATCGGCCGCAGGCGCTTGCCGCCGCCGCCGACGATGTGCTCGGCGATCTGGTTGATCAGCACGACATCGGACGCCAGGCGCGCGCGGATCAAGGCGTCGACCGCGGCCATGTCGGCCGCGGTCAATGCCTGTACGGCGGCAAAATCCGCAATCGGGGCAGGGCTCATGGTGGGAACGGTCGACATTGAGTAGGGCCTGTTGGCATTCACCTGGACGGTCGCGACGCCGGCCCTTTACGTGCAGCGCAAGGTGCCGTGAGCAAGTGTACCGGGCGGACATGAGCGAGCGGCGCTGCAGCGATGCGGGCAAAGGGCCTGATCCCGGAGCGTTGCCGTTGAGCCGCCGCCATCCGGCGGCGCGCACCTTCACCATGGAATGACTATGGCCGGCGGCGCGCACCTTGTCTGGCAGCCGCTCAGCGGCAACGCGATCCGCCCAGGTGAATGTCAACAGACCCTAGTGTAACGTGCAGCCAGACGCGTTTATAGCAGCCGCCGGAAAGTGCGCTGCGTCGCGTTCGGGTGCTGGCGCCTTTCGCCGGCCGCCCCTGATGCAAGCAAACCGGAACCAGGGCACATGCCTCGTCAATACAGTCTGGGCGGCCGGGTCGCTCCCGAGCGCAGCACGCCTCGTGGCCATCAGGAGCCGCCGCCGAAGCAGTCGCTGCGCGAGCGCCTGGCCGCGCTGCGCAATGTGCCGCCGTTCATCGCCAGCGTCTGGCGAACCAGCCCGCTGCTGTGTATCGGCAGCATCGTGCTGCGTCTCGCCCGCGCGCTGCTGCCGGTAGTTACGCTCTACGTCGGCAAGCTGATCATCGACCAGGTGACCGGGCTGATGCACGCAGGCGTGCATCACGCCGATTGGCGCGAATGGCTCGCCAGTGGTGACCTGTCGCGCCTGTGGTGGCTGCTCGGACTGGAGTTCGCGCTGGCGGTGGCCTCGGACATCCTCGGCCGCATCGTGTCGCTGATCGATTCGCTGCTGACCGAGATGTATTCGAATGCGACCAGCATCCGCCTGATGGAGCATGCCGCGTCGCTGGATCTGGAGGATTTCGAAGACGCCGACCTGCAGGACCGTCTCGACCGCGCGCGCCGCCAGGTCGCCGGCCGCAGCTCGCTGCTGTCGCAGCTGCTCGGCCAGGCGCAGGACATCGTGACGATCCTGAGTTTCGCGATCGGCCTTGCGGTGTACGCACCCTGGCTGATCCTGCTGCTCATCATCGCCGTCGTCCCGGCGTTCGTCGGCGAGCTGCATTTCAACGCGCAGAGCTACGCCGTGAATTTCCAGTGGACGCCGGAGCGGCGCGAACTGGACTACCTGCGCATGGTCGGTGCCAGCGCGACGACGGCAAAGGAGGTCAAGAGCTTCGGGCTCAATTCATTCCTGATCGAACGTTATCGCGCGCTGTCGCAATCGATCTACCGCGCCAACCGCGCGGTGGCGCAGCGCCGGGCCGGCTGGGGCGGCCTGTTCACGACGATCGGGACGATCGGCTACTACGCCGCCTACGGATTCATCGCGTGGCGCACGGTCACCGGCGTGTTCACCATCGGCGACCTGACGTTCCTCTCCAATTCGTTCCGGCGCCTGCGCAACCTGCTGGAAAACCTGTTCTACGGATTCTCGAACGTCGCCGGGCAGGCGTTGTACCTGGACGACCTGTTTTCGTTCTTCCGCATCGAGCCGGAAATCCATTCGCCGCCGCGGCCGCTGCCGTTTCCGCAGCCGATCCGCGAAGGATTCCAGTTCGAGAACGTCGGCTTTCGCTATCCCGGCGCGGAACGTTTTGCGCTGCGCCACCTCGACCTGCACCTGCGTGCCGGCGAGGTGCTGGCGCTGGTCGGCGAAAACGGGGCCGGAAAAACGACGCTGGTCAAGCTGCTGTCGCGCCTGTACGACCCGGACGAAGGGCGCATCCTGCTCGATGGCCGCGACCTGCGCGAATACTCGGTCGACGACCTGCGCGCCAACATCGGCGTGATCTTCCAGGATTTCGTGCGCTACTACTTCACCGCGTCGGACAATATCGCCGTCGGCCGCATCGAGGCGCGCGACGATGCGCCGCGCATCGAACGTGCCGCGCAGCGCAGCCTCGCCGACGAAGTCATCGCGCGGCTGCCGAAAGGCTATCGGCAGATGCTCGGCAAGCTGTTTCGCAGTGGCGTCGAGCTTTCCGGCGGCGAATGGCAGAAGGTCGCAATCGCACGCGCGTACATGCGCGATGCGCAGCTGCTGATCCTCGACGAACCGACCGCCGCGCTCGATGCGCGCGCCGAATTCGGCGTGTTCCAGCGCTTCAAGGACCTTGCCGCCGGCAAGAGCGCCGTGATCATCTCGCACCGCTTTTCGACCGTGCGCATGGCCGACCGCATCATCGTGCTCGAAGGCGGCCGCATCATCCAGAGCGGAACCCACGCCGAACTGATCGCCGCCGGCGGGCACTATGCCGAACTGTTCGAACTGCAGGCGGCGGGGTACCGCTAGCGGTGTACTGCGGCCCAGGCGGCCAGGCGGCCACGCGGGCGGGTGGCCGGTGCGGCCACCGCGGCGCGACGTTCGAGCTGTTTTCCTACGCTTCGTTCCCGCGTTGGCCGACAGATGCCGTGCCGGCTGCCCGTGTTAAGATTTGCGCCACAGTCAGCACGAAAATCACAAGGAAATCGCCATGGCACGCGGCATCAACAAGGTCATCATCGTCGGCAATCTCGGCGCCGATCCGGAAACGCGCTACACGCCGAGCGGCACCGCCATCACGACGATCCGCGTCGCCACGTCCGAATCGTGGAAGGACAAGCAGACCGGCGAACAGCAGGAACGCACCGAATGGCACCGCGTGAAGTTCTTCAGCCGCCTGGCCGAGATCGCCGGCGAGTACCTGAAGAAGGGCAGCCAGGTCTACGTCGAGGGCCGCCTGCGCACCGAGGAATACGAAAAGGACGGCATCAAGCGCTGGAGTACCGATATCATCGCCGACGAAATGCAGATGCTCGGCAGCCGCGGCGGTGCCGGCGCGGGCGAGGGCGGCGGTGAACGTCGCGAACGCGGGCCGGCGCGCGGCCCGCAATCGGCGCCGCAGCGCAGCGCGGGCGCGCCCGCCACGTCGCAGGCGCCTGCGCACGACAGCTTCGACGACGACGAAATCCCGTTCTGATTTTCGTCTGCTCGCGGTATGCGCTCCGATGCATGATCCCGGCGCACCGTCGACAGGCGCATCGGAACTTGGCAGAGAGCGCATCGCGCCGTAGCTCATGCCTGCGAATTCGTGCAGACGAAGAGGACGGCTTTGAATCGCTGGCCTATGCGGTCCGCCGGTGCCACTTGGTCAGTTCAAGTGGCTGAATCCCGCCTTCAATAGCGCCGTGCCGGGCGTGGGTTGCCGTCGTCGTCGTAATACACGACTTGATCGCCGGCGGTGCTAGCCGCGTCGTCGTCGCCGGTGAGCGATGTCGTGGTCAGGACGTCTGCGTCCGGATCGTCGTCGACGATCACCGCGTTGCCGTCATCGACGACGATCGGGCGGTCATTGACCGGTGCCGTACCGTAGACGACCTCACGTGGCGGTTCCTGCACGACGGTGAGGGGCTCGTCGACCGCTGCGACAGCCGGCACGCCGTTGTCCTCGACATAGCGCACGAGGTTGTCGTAGCGCTCACGCACGGAGTCATAGCTCGTCCGGTATTCCGGATAGGCGCTCGCAGCGCCGAACAGCATGCCGATTTCCCGGTCGGAAAAATGCTGGCGGATCAATTCATGAAACCCGGCGCATTCAGGTGCCGAGGCCGGCGGCGTGCAGTTTTCGACGATGCGGTAGCCATCGACATGTTCGACGATGACCGGCGCGAGAACTTCTTCGTCCTGGGCGACAGCGTAGCCGGCGCATGCGGTGCAGAGGGTGATGGCGAGCAGGGTGCGCTTCATGGCGTTCTCCTTGTTGCAGCTGGCGTGTCGTCCTGACGAGCCGGCGGGCTGAATCACGTATCCGCAGTCCTGCGGACATCGCCATGATTGCGCCCGCGAGGCCGAATGGTTTCTGAAAATTCCGCTGAACGGAATGCTTGTTCACCCGGGGTTGCGGCACTTAACGCGTTCGCAACGTTTGCGTGCACGTTGCGCCGATGCCGATTGGATTTCGAGCAAGGCGTCTCGTGCAGATCGGCGGCCTGCCCGATGGTGGCGACGCGGCCGATGTTGCTGCTAACCGTCGTTGGCGACCTTCACGTTCTGGCCTGGAGCGAGACGCTCTGCACCACGCACGACGAGACGATCGCCTGCATTCAGCGCGCCATGCACTTCGACCTTGTCTCCGGCCGCCTTCGCGGCCGACACGATCACCTGCTCGGCGGTATTATGCGAAGTCACGCGCATGACGTAGGTCTGGTTCTGGCGCTGCACCAGGGCATCGCGCGGCACGGTCAGCGCTTCGTCGCCGTGGTCTTCCGGCAGCGAGATCTCGACCGCGCTGCCGACCAGCGCGACGGACGGCGCCAGACCCACGCGCAGCTCGAACTGGCGCGCGCGCTCGTCGCCGACCGGAACGACCGTGCGCACCCTCGCGTTCGTCTCCTGACCGGCCGCCTTGACCGTGACCTGCATGCCCGGACGGATCTTGTCGGCCATCGTCAACGGCGCCTGCACGCGCGCTTCGACGTGTTCGGTGTCGACCAGGTGGACGATCGTTGCGCCGACCTGCAGGTATTCTCCGCGCTGGGAGAAGCGCTCGGTGACGACGCCGGCGAACGGTGCGCGCACGAAGGCCTGGTCGATGTCGTGATCGATCTGGTGCAGTTGGGCGCGCGCGTGCGCGAGCATCTGCACGTTCGTCTCCATCGTCGCACGCGCCTCGTCGAGCTGGGTCCTGGCGATCGCATTCGAGGTGGCGAGCTTCTCGAGCCGCTGCAGCTGCGTTTCGGACAACGCGCGCTGCGCCTCGGTGCGGCGCACGTCGGACTGGATCTCCTCGCGGCGCAGCCGCAGCGCCTGATCATCGAGCTGGGCGACGCGCTCACCGGCCTTGACCCGCGTGCCGACTTCGGCGACGAATTCGAGCCGCCCGGCCTCGGCGCTGGCGATCCTGGCATCGTCGCGGCTGACGACACTGCCGGGCACCCAGCGCGACGGTGCGAGGCGGGAGTTCTCCGCCGGTGCCACCTCGACGACGGCCGCCGGCGCCGCCGGCGGCTTGTCGGCCGCGCGGCAGGTCGAGACCGTTGCACCGAACAATGCTGTTGCAGACAGCGCCGTCGCGAGCGTCGCCGCAGCGAGAGCGCGCAGGTTGAGTTGGCGCATGGTGTTGAGTCGCTTCATGACGATTTCTGCCGTTTCAAATCAAAAAAGGCTGCACGCGGAAAGAACGCGGATGAGAGCCGGCAGGAGCGAGTATCGCTCCAAGCCGCGCTGATCGCGTCATCCACGTCCAAGAAAATCCTTGCTCTCCGACATTCATGGCCATCAGGCAGCCTCGACCTCGGCCTCGATCTCGACCAGGCGCGGCTTGGTTCCGCGCGGCGGCGCCAGCAGCATCTTGCGTTCCCGGCGCGCGAACATCAGGCGCATCAGGCTCGGCAGCAGCAGCAGCGAGAACACCAGGCTGATGATGACACCGCCGACGTTGACGGCCGCCAGCCCGCGATAGATCACGCTGCCCGGCCCCGGATTGACCGCCATCGGCAACGCGCCGAGCGCGCCGGTCATGGTGCTGGCCAGGATCGCGCGCAGGCGCTGGTTCAACGACATGCGGATCGCATCGTCGAGGCTCGCGCCGTTTTCCTGCGCCGTGCGCGTGAGGTCCACCAGCAGGATCGCATGATTGACCACGACACCGACCATCATGATGAAACCGATCATCGACAACAGGTCGAGCGGCTGGAACGCGAACAGGCCGAGCACGCGCAGGCCGAGCATGCCGCCGATCAGCGCGAGCGGAACCGTCAGCACGACGATCAGCGCGTGGCGCAGCGACCTGAACATCGCGGCCATCAACAGCAGCAGCACGAACAGCGCGAGCACGAAGTTCTTGCCCATCGTGCCGACGATCTGGTCGAGCCGGTCGGCACTGCCGGCCAGGCGGATCGTGCCGTCCGGCAGCTGCTTGCGCAGTTCCGGCAGCACCTGTGTGTCGATCGTCGTGAGCGCGTCCTCCAGCGCCAGCGTCGCCGGCGGGTCCATCGTCAGCGTGACCGTGCGTCGATGATCCAGGCGGCGGATCTGGGTCGGGCCGAGCGTGGATTGCAGCGCGATCAGGTCGCCGACCGCCATGACCTTTCCGCTCGGCGTGACCAGCGGGGTCTGCGCGATTTCCTCGGGCGTGTCGCCGCCGCCCGCGCGCAGGATGATCGGCACGCGCTGTTCGCCGTCGAAATATTCGCCGAGCCAGGATCCTTCGCCCAGGGCCCGCATGATGTCGCCGACCGTGGCGCGGTCCCAGCCGGCTTCGGCGATGCGCCGGTCGTCCGGCGTGGCGTGCAGTTCGAGCTGCGCGGCGTCGGTCGCCGGGAATGCCTGCACGTTGGCGCCGGGGAATTTCTTCTCGAGCAGCTGGCGGCCGGCCTCGGCGACTTTGTACAGCTTGGTGCTGTCCTCGCCCTGCAGGTGAATCGACACCGAACGCGCCGAGCCGCCGAAGCCGCCGAACAGGTTGCCTTCCTCGGTGAATACGCGCGTGTCCGGGAAGCCGACGACGATTTCGTCGCGCACCAGTTTTTCCAGGTCGCCGATGCGGTTTTCGTCGACCACGCGGGCGCCGATGGTGCCGCCGCCCGGCCACAGCAGGACGTACCAGTTCTTCAGGTACGGCTGCCTGGTGTGATCCATGTACGGCTTCATGCGTTCGAGGATCTTCGGCACGATCTCGCGATCGACCACGTCGGGCGCCATGCCGGGCGGGAAGTTGAAGTACGCGTCGATCGCGGCGCGCTTGACCGGCGGCAGGTAGTCCAGGCGCGGCTTGAACGCGAATGTCAGCGCCAATGGCAGCACCAGCAGCGCTGCGATCCAGCCGAGCTGCTTGGGCCGCGTGTCGGTCAGGTCCATGATCTTGCTGGTCAGCGCCGGCCAGCCGTCGCCGTAGCCGGACTTGAGCTTCTTCGCCTTGAGCCAGCCCGACGCGGCCGGCAGCACGGTGATCGCGACGATCACCGACAGCGCCACGGCGATCGAGATCGTCAGGGCCAGGTCGGCGAAGATCTGGCCTTCGACGTCCTTGAGGAACACGACCGGCAGGAACACGGCGATCGTCGTGATGGTCGAGGCGATCAGCGCGCCGACGACCTGATGCGTGCCCTTGTTGGCCGCCTCGTCCGGCGTCATGCCGCTTTCCTTCAGGCGCAGGATGTTGCCGGACACGACGATCGCGCCCTCGACCACCATGCCGACGGCGAAGGCCAGGCCGGCGAGCGAAATCACGTTGAGGCTATGGCCGGTGATGTGCAGCGCGGTGAAGGTCGCCAGCAGGCAGATCGGAATCGAGGTTGCGATCAGCAGCGTCGCGCGCCAGTCGCGCATGAACCACCAGACGCACAGCAACGACAGCAGGGCGCCGACGATGAGGTTCTCGGTCAGCAGCGACACCGCGCGGTTGATGAACAAGGCCGAATCGAAGGACTGCTCGATGCCGAGCCCCTTGGCCTTCATCGGGCCGGCGCGCAATTCGGCGACGACGCCTTTCACCGCGTTCAGCGTGGCCAGCACGTTGGCGCCGCTGGCGCGCCGCACGTCCAGGCCTATCGCCGGGTTGCCGTTCTGGTAGGCGAAGAACTGGCGCTTCGGCGGCTGCATCTGGATCGTCGCCAGATCGCCGAGGCGGATCGGCTTGGCGTCGCGCCACGACAGCACGAGGCCGCCGAGCTCCTCGGGTTTGTAGCGGCCGGTGTAGCGCAGTTCGTATTGCTGCCGGCCGACTTCGATCTGGCCGCCGGAAACATCCGCGGCACTGGCCGCCTTCGCGGCGATATCGGGCAGCATGATGCCCAGGCCCGCCGCCTTGGCCGCGTCGACCGTGATGCGCACCTCGTCCGGCGGGCCGGCGTTGACGATGACCTGGGACACGCCCGGGACCGCTTCGATGCGCGGCTTGACCGTGTTCTCGATGAAATGCCGGTATTGCTCCATCGGCCCCGGCGTACCCGGCAGCAGCTGCACGAAAAACCACGACAGCGATTCGTTCGCGTTGCCGCCGCCCTGGCCGCCGCCGAGCTGCACCACCGGGCGGTCGGCATCCTTCGGGATCGAGCGCACGCGGTTGATGCGGCCGATCACTTCGACCAGCGCGTTCTTCATGTCGGTGCCGATCGCGAACGTCAGGTTGATGAAGCTGCCGCCGGAGCCCGCGTTGCCGTCGAGTTCCTCGAGGCCGGGCAGTCCCTGCAGCACCTGTTCCTGCGGTTCGAGCAGTTCGGACTCGACTTCCTCGGGCGAAGCGGCGCGCCAGTTGGTCTGGATCGAGATCTGCGGCCGCTCGATTTCCGGGAACAGCTGCAGCGGCAGTTCGCGCAGGCTGAGGAAGCCGAACACCGCGACCAGCAGCACGACCATGCCGACCGCGACCGGGTTTTTCAGCGAGGATTCGATCACTTTCATCACGCGACTCCCTCTTCGTTCACGGCATCATCCCCCGCTGCGCGAGTCTGGCGGTGCGCAACGGTCGATTGGATGTACCAAGAGTCACAAGGGTTGCGTCGATTGCGCCGAAATGTTGCTGCGCCGCGCCGGAGCGTTCGGCTGTCAAAAACATGACCATCCTCGAAGCAACGCGGAGCCGAGCCCGCAGTGCAGCTTGCCGTGCTGGCTCAGCATTACCTCGGCTCCCGCCGCGTGCCGTTCGGGCCATGAGCAGCTGCGTTGTTGAAGGCCGCTGCGCGAATGTTCGCTTCGGCATCCTGCCTCCGCATTCAGCGTGGCGGCAATGACGATCTGGAGAGTAAAGTGCAACTGGCGACACCGCGAAACGACACTCCCTCACCGCCCAACCCCACGACGGGAGGGCCATATTGTGAGTACGAGCGCACGCTCACTCGCACGCATCCATCCGCAAGTCAGGCTCGCCGGCTACCGAACTCCGTCAGCAGCCCCATGAACAGACGACGGGTACGAACGGGCAAGCGGCGAAACTGCTTCAGCAACAACTCTTCATCGACGTCGCGCGCAAACGAGTCGGGAGTGATCGCCGGGAGGTGCTCGTCGACGATACGCTGGCGTCGCTTTTCGCTGCGCCCGGTGAGCAACCAGGCAGCGGATACGCCGATGGCGTCGGCGAGCGCCGGAAATTTTTCGATGCGCGGCGTCGTTCCA
>DATNFS010000153.1:0-3627 GCA_035606275.1 Rudaea sp. | reverse complement strand
AACACGCAGGGCCCGCTGTGCTCGAACATCGTCCGCGGCCCCGACGGCTCGATCAAGTTCGTGACCGAGAGCTCGTTCAACTCGGGCGACCTGGTCGACCAGGGCTTCGATGTCGGCGCCCACTACCGCCTGCCGGAAACGTCGTTCGGCAATTTCCGCCTCGGCTTCGACGCGACCTATATCCAGAGGTACAACATCAATCAGGGCGGTTTCACGCAGCATCTTGCCGGGCATTTCGACAAGACATTCGGCAACTTCGCGCGCGTGCGTGCCCTGGCCAGCCTCGACTGGAACATGGGTCCGTTCACGGCGAACTGGACGACGCGCTACGTCGGTCCGATCACGCTCGGCTATGCAAATGCCGGTCTCGGTCCGTCGGGAGTGGAGGCGGGCTCGCTCTCGGATGCCTACCACCCGAACCCGGTGGGGCCGGTCCTGCACTTCGGCGCGCAGACCTACCACAACGTGTCGCTCGGCTACAACATCGAGCCGCTCAACGCGTTCGTGCAGATAGGCATCGACAACGTCGGCGACAAGCAGCCGCCGCTGCTGTTCCTCAACAACGTGCTCAATGCCAACACCGACGTCAATACGTACGACACCGCGGGCCGGTTCTACCACGCCAGCTTCAGCATAAAGTTCTAAAGAGACGAAACCTTCGCGACTTGAAACCGCGCGGCTTGCCCGCGCGGTTTTTTTTCTGCCGCCGGTTTGGACGGGAGCGAACTTGATGCGGAATGCGCGACAGGCGCGCCTTGACCAGGCGACACTATTTCCCGATCCGGATCAGGAAATGCGTGCAGCAAATTGCCGTTGCTGTCGAACGCCAGCGTCCCGCCCCAGGGCAGCGGCAGCCTCGTGCCGGACAAGTCGCCGAAACGCGCGCCGTGCAAGGCCACCGTCGGCGTGCCAGACGAATTCGATGATGTGCTCGCGCGACGCACGGTCGCCGGTCTTGGCGCGCTTGTTCGTGCTGTGGACCGAAAAGGTCGTTGCGTCGCGCGACCAGCGGATCCTTCGGCAGAATCCTCACGCGCACCCTGCCTTCGGCCGGCCCTTTCTTCCCGGTTGCCATGCCCTGCCTCCCTCTGCCTGACCGCGTTCGAAGATTCGCGCCATGGGGACGATGATGCAAGCCGAGCGGCTCAGGGCATGCGACGGCCGGCATCAGGACGAGGCCCGACTTGCCGCGTTGTGCGAGCCGGAGCGCGGAAATCCCCAGCGCATCCGGGCGACTCTTGCAATCGCAATGCCGAGCCCCACGTTTGCGCCATGCTGGATACCGAACTTCGCACCGACGACTTGCCCGCCCACGGCACCGCGCCGGGTGGCACGCAGACCGAACCAATCCTCGACGCGTACTCGCGCGCGGTCATGTCGGTGTACGACAGCGCCAGCCCGGCGGTCGTGGCGATCTTCGCGCGCCACGAGGGCGACGGCGCGCGTGGCGGCGTCGGTTCGGGTTTCGTTTTCACGCCGGACGGCCTGATCCTGACCAACTCGCACGTCGTGCACAAGGCACGCGAGCTCACCGTGCAGACCTCGCACGGTGCGACATTGAACGCGCTGCTGATCGGGGATGATCCGCACACCGATCTGGCGCTGCTCAAGGTCGACCCGCGCACGGCATTGGCCACGGTTCCGCTCGGCACGGCCGGGGCTCTCAAGGTCGGCCAGCTGGTCGTGGCGATCGGCAATCCGATGGGTTTCGAGTCGACCGTCACCGCCGGCGTGGTCAGTGCGCTCGGCCGCAGCCTGCGCGCCACGACCGGACGCCTGATCGACGACGTGATCCAGACCGATGCGGCGCTCAATCCCGGCAATTCGGGCGGCCCGCTGCTCGATTCGGCCGGCCGCGTGGTCGGCGTCAACACCGCGATCATCGCCGGCGCGCAGGGTATCTGCTTCGCCACGTCGATGGATTCGGCGCGTTCGGTGGTGACCGAACTGCTGCGGCATGGCCGCGTGCGGCGCGCGTCGCTCGGCATCGCGGCGCAGAACGCCGCGCTGCCGCGCCGCTATGTCCACTTTTTCAATTTGTCATCCGACTCTGCGGTGCGCGTCATGGAAGTCACCGCGGGTGGTCCGGCAGCGCGCGCCGGTGTCGAGCAGGGCGACCTGCTGATCGCACTCGACGGCATGCCATGCCGCAGCATCGATCACCTGCATCGCCTGCTGACGGTCCAGCGCATCGGTGTGCCGGTGACCGTCGGCGTCGTGCGCCGCGATCGCAAGCTCGAGCTGTCCTTGCAGCCGATCGAACTGCAAGCGTAGATCGCACGTGCTCGGGGGCCAGGCAGAGCGAACGCAGCCGTTCGTGGCGCCTTCGGCCAGCTCAGGTCGCCGCCCGCGTGCGGCGTCTTGAATCCTGAACGGCGACGCCGGGCGCTCCTTTTCGATACCCGGGCGAACGACGCATCGGTTCGGACTGATCCAGCACCTGCCGCATCCGCGACCGGTTTTCCGCCGCAAGGGTCGGGCCGCCGGGCTTATCCGCTGCCGGGCCGGGCGCGATGCGCAATCGCGCGCTCACAAACCGGGATTGCGAACCAGTGGGCACTCTTGCGACCGCGTGAGGCCGCTGCGGTGGTCTTGCGCTGCAGCGGCTGAGGGAAAACCACGATATCGCGCCACGGCCGGATTGCCGATTATGATGTCGACTGGCGGTTGCATCGTTGCCGCCAAAAAGGGGACCACCGAAGTACCCGGTGCGGCTCGCTGCCACGGCGGCGAGCCGGACGAGTGCGGCGTGGGTTGGGTGATCCGGTTGCAGAATGCCGATGGAGCCGCAGGCCGTGCCGCAACTGTTGCCGTCGCCGGGTTCGCGCACATGAGTGCGGCGCGATTGCGCTCGCTCGCGGCGGCCGTTGCGCGCGTGGTCGAGGTCATCTGGCCGTTCTGCATCGCGATCGTGCTGCTGGTGGCGCTGAGCATTTTCCGCGCCGACGTCATGTCCGCCATGCGCGCCTATGTCGGCGGCGAAAGCCTCTGGTCGAAAGGGCAGAAGGACGCCTATTTCCACCTCGACCGGTACGCGCGCGAGCTGGACGAATCGGACTATCGCAAGTTCCAGCAGGCCATTGCCGTGTGCCTCGGCGATCAGGCCGCACGCGAGGAATTGCAAAAGCCCCACCCCGACATCGGCGTCGCGCGACGCGCCTTCCTCGACGGTGGCAACGATCCGGCCGACGTTCCGGGAATGATCTGGCTGTTTCGCAATTTCCACAATGTCGACGGCGTCGCGACCGCGATCGACATCTGGAGCCGCGCCGACCTCCTGACCGGTGAACTGATGCAGACCGCGGCCGACCTGCATGCGCGCGTGCAGGCACACGCAGATCCGGAAGCGCTGCAGCCGTTCGCCGATCGCATCGCCTCGATCAATGTGCGCCTGGTGCCGCTCGAACTGGCGTTTTCGAGCACGCTCGGCGAATCTTCGCGCCGCACAGAGGAACTGCTCAATGCGCTGCTGCTGGCGATCGGCGCGACCTGCCTGCTGCTCGGTGCAGTGTTGTCGCGCCGCGCGTTGCGCCTGCGCGAGCATGCCGTCGCGGCACTGGCGATCAGCGAAGAGCGCTACGCGCTCGCCGTCGAAGGCGCCAACGACGGCATCTGGGACTACGACGC
>DATNFS010000152.1:0-9563 GCA_035606275.1 Rudaea sp. | reverse complement strand
AACATCCGCGCGCAAGGCCTAGTACTGCGCGGTCTTCACCAGGAAGTGCTTGGCCAGCTGTCCCTGCAGCCGGCCGACGGCGCGCGCCATGTGCAACGTCAGGCACAACACCGCAATGCCGAGCGGCAGCGTCAGCGGCAGCGCCCATAGCGGCGGCGCGAACGACTCGTCGTCGAAGTTGACGAGGCCTATCCCGAACAACGCGTTCGTGATCGGACTCAGCGCCAGGCCGAGCGACAACGACAGGCCGATCACGGCGAACGTGAAATAGATGATGCCGAGCGGCAGCTTCATGACCATGTAGAGCAGGGTCGACCACGTGCGCGGATCGACGAACATCGCCTTGATCCGCGCCGTGAACGGCTTGCCCCGGTCGGCATACAGCGGCCGGCGCGGCATGCGCACGCCGAGCATCGATTCGATCAGGCGGCCTTCGACCAGCGCCAGCGCGCGCACGGTCGAGATGAACAGCACCGCGAACGGGATGCCGAAGATCAGCACGCAAAGTCCAAGGGACAGACTCAGCCCCGTGACCGCCCAGGTGAAGTAGAAGATGCCGGTGGCGAGCGACAGCAGCATGTAGAACAGTGAAGAATAGGCCAGCGGATCGCCGAAGATGCTCATGAACCTGCCGAACGACGAACGTCGCGACGGAGCGGCCGGTGCGCGCAGCGCGCTCTCGACCTGGGTCTCCTTGTCGCGATAGATCTCGGCAACTTCCTCCGGCGCGCCATAGCTCGACGCGACGTTAGCGAGCATCGTCGGTTCGTCCCACTCCGGATGCTCGGCCAGCTCCGATCGCAGGTATTCCTCCGCGTCGTAGAGCGCATCCTGCGTCATGGCCCGGTCGGCAGTCTTCAGCGCCGCCTGCAGCTGCTCGAGGTATTCATCGATGGTCTTCGGTGTGCTCGTCATCAGATGGCTCCTTTCAATACGGATTCGACGAAGCGGCGCGTGGCCGTCCAGTTCGCCGCCCATTCGTCGAACACGGCCCGGCCGAGCGCCGTGATCCGGTAGTAGCGTCGCGGCGGCCCGCTCACGGACGGCTCGACCTGGCTCTTCAGGAGGCCGGCCGCGCTGAGATTGCGCAACACCGGGTAGAGCGCGCTCTGCTTTCCGCTCAGCGCACCGTCGGCGCTGTGCTCGAGCCGCTTGGCGATCTGGTAGCCGTACAGCGGCTCATCCGTCTGCGCGAGCACCGCCAGCAGCACGAGCGCAACCGTTCCGGAGCTCAGCTCCTTCTGGAATTTCTTCAGGTGCGTTTCGGTATCCACGCGGCAAGTCGCAGCTTCGCTATAGTCTTGAGTCGACTATAGTGTTTAGTTAGTACTAGTGGAATGGGCCGGAAGTCACGGGACGCTGGCCGGCCGTTCCTCGAGAAGACTGGCCCGGCTCGCCCGATGAGCAATGAAGCTGCTTTTCCGTCCTTGAACAGTCGCGCGCCGTTATTTCGCCGTACCGGCAACCCTTACCGGAATCGGAACGTTGCATAGTTCGACGTAACCCGCCGGCACCTTGAACCATTCGTCGCGCCGGTTGCGGCGCGACTCGATCAGCGCGGTGAAAGTCGGCGTGTCGGTGCGCAGCACTTCCAGATTCGTGCGTTGCGGGGCGGGCACGTCGGCGGCAACGCGGACCGACCTGATCGGCACCCGCTGCTCTGCCTTCTCGTAGAATCCGAGCGGGCCGGTGCCGCGCGGCAGCACCGAGAGCAGTTCCATGCCCTGCACTACCCGGCCAACCACGGTGATGTTGCGATCCAGGTGACGCGGTGCGTTGCCGATGACCGCGTAGAGCTCGGTGCCGCCGCCCGAATCGGAATCCGTATCACGACCGACGCCGACGCTGCCGTAGCAGTGTGTCAGCCACGCCTGACCGGCATTCGGATCGCGCGCCGACCAGAAGTCGCCGGAGAAACCGGCTTCGGGTGCATAGCCGTCGGCGTCGGGCAGGCGCGTGAACGGCAGGTCCTTGCCGATCGGCACGGTGAACTCGGCCTTCAGCGTGCGCTGCGCGGTCTTGATCGGGCGCGGCCGGTCCTTGTCTTCGGCGCGGGCATCGGCGTGCGGATCGCCCCACTGCACCACGTAGTTGTCCTGCGAACGCAGCACCGCCAGGCCATCGAAGTATTTCTCGCGTACCAGTGCCTTGATGTTGGCCGTGTGGCGCGGGCTGAATGCCGGCGACAGTTCGATGATCACGCGGCCGCCGGCAAGCTCGAGGTAGAGCGTATTTTCAGCGTCGAGGGGGTGCCAGTCGGACGCCTTCGATGCAGCCAGCACTTCGGTCATCGTCGGCGGCGTGGCCGCTGCCGGACTATCCGCGGCGCAGACCAAGGGCGCGAACGCCATGCACATCGCCGCGAGGAAAGGCCTTGCGCGTCGGCAAACGATTCGACCGTTGTCTGGCTGCATTTTTTCTCGCTCCGGTGCGCGACGCCTCGAATCGTTCGCCTCGAGGCATCCAAGGTGAATGGCGAATGCGGCGACAGCATTCGTGGCTCGACACCTCACCACGAACAGCCTTCCATGTCGATACCGGCATCGAGCGCCGCTCAAAACAGCATGCGCGCGTTGAGCAACACCTGTGTATCGGTGACGCGGGGATCGAACGCGGCGGCGGCACGCTGCTCGCGCCAGCTTTCGATGCGCAGACCTTCCGCCGTGAGACGCAGCCAGTCGAGCGGCCGCCAGTTCAGCGCCAGCGTCAGCGCATTGCCGTGCTCGCTCAGGCCGGCATCCGAGGCGGGATCGGTGCGCGTCGTGAACGCATCCACGCGCAGCGCCGGGCGCCACGCGCCGAGATCGATTCCGGCCAACAGATAGCCGGCCGAGAAATGCGTCACGCTGCGAAATCCGGCCGGCGCGATCTCGGTCGAGCCGGTCATGCCCTGCGCGATGAAAGTCCATGCGCCGGAACGGGTCTGTGCGCCGAAGCTGGTGAATTTCGTGCGCCATGCAAACAGCTGGTCGCCCTGGTTGAAGGCATGGAAGTCGGCCGGGTCGGCGCGATTGTCGTAGTGCAGCAGCGTCGCGCTGCCGTATTCGATCGAGCGCCATGTCACGTCGGCATAGGCGCCGACACGATGATCGATCTCGATGAACGGGTCGTAGCGCCGCGGCGGAACCACGCCGAGCAGGTCGGCGTAGACATCCGGTTCGCGCAGCCGGCTGCCGTAGCCGCTGGCGACGTCGTCGAACGACCAGCCGCGTGCCGCGATGATCTCGCCGAGCGGATCGTTGCCGCCGAACAACGCGACGCCGCCTTCGAAGGTATTCGCGTCGCCGCGATGCTCGAGGCGGAATTCGCCGCCCATTGTGCGCATCTCCTCGCCGACCCAGCTGTCGATCGCCGACGGTGTCAGCGTCCACGGGCTGGTCCAGCCGATGGCGTCGTTCTCGAGCGAGATCGGTGGAAAGAATTCTCCCGCCTTGATCGACCAGCGCCATGCACTGGTCGAAACCGGACGATAGCGCACGAATGCTTCGACCAGTTCGAGCTTCGAACCATCCTGCGGCTGATAGCGCGCGTCGGCCAGCGCGCGCCATTCGGGTGCAATCTGCCACGCAGCGACGAGCGCGGCCGGGCCGAAGTGCGCCGTGCCGTCGCCGCTGCCATAACGTGTCTTGCCGAGTCCGCCCTGCATCCAGCTGGTTTCGTCGGCCGCGGCTACCACGCGCGCGTCGACAAATCCGTGCAACGAAAAATCCTGGGCCGACACCGGCGCGAACGCGGTTGCCAGAACCAGGACCAGGGTGCAACGCACGATCACACCATCGACTCCCCTGCCGGCAGCGGCCGCGCGTGCAGGAACGCCGCCAGCGCTTCGGGCGGCAGGGCGCGCGCGATGAAGAATCCCTGGGCGTGATCGCAACCGATTTCGGCAAGGTAGTCAAGCGTCGCGCGGTCATTCACGCCTTCAGCCGTCACGCGGTAGCCGAGCCGGTGGCCGAGTTCGACGATCGAGCGGACGATCGTGCGATCTTCCGGACCGATCGCCAGGCGCAGCAGAAAGCTCTTGTCGATCTTCAACTCGCGCACCGGCAGGCGGCGCAGGTAGGCGAACGACGACTGGCCGACCCCGAAGTCGTCGATCGCCAGATCGATGCCCAGATCCGCCAGTTCGCGCAGCACGCGCAGCGCGGCTTCCGGCTTGGACATCGCCGCGCTCTCGGTGATCTCGAGCACGATCGCGTCGGGCGAGACGCCATGGACGGTCAGGAGTTCTTCGATGCGCTGCGGCAGTTCCGGATCATCGATGTCGCGCGCCGACAGGTTCAAGGCCACGCGCAGGCGGCGGCCATGCACATTCCAGCGTTGCGCCTGGGCGATGCCGGCCGCCAGCACCCAGCGCGTCACGCGGCGGATGTTGCCGGTTTCCTCGGCCAGCGGAATGAACGAATCGGGCGCCATCATGCCGAGCTTGGGATGCTGCCAGCGCAAAAGCCCTTCGACGCCGTCGACGCTGCCCAGCGCAAGGTTCAACTTCGGCTGGTAGTGCAATTGCAGCTGCTGCTGATCGAGCGCCTCGCGCAAGTCGCCCATCAGCGACAGGCGCTCGGGGCGGTGCGGATCGACCACCGGATCGTAGACCACGACCGGTTCGGCCGTGCCGAGCGCGGCGAACAATGCGACGTCGGCATGCTGCAGCAGGTCGCTGGCCTTGGCACCGTGCACCGGATGCAGCGCGATGCCGACCGCCGGCGCGAGGTCGATCGCAAGGTCCGCCTCGCGGTACGGTTCGCCGAGCAGATCGATCAAGCGGAATGCCAGCGCGATCGCGCGCGGCTGATCCGCCGCGCGCTGCCAGACCAGGAACTCGCCGTCGCCGGCGCGTGCAATCAGCGCGTCGGCAGCCGGGCCGCGGATGCGCTCGCCGGCATCGCGCATCAGCCGGTCGCTGATCGCATGGCCGACCGTCTTGGTGATTTCCGGAAGGCGCGCCAGCGCCACCATCAGCAACACGCCGCGCGATCCCGGATCCGCGCTCAGCTGCTGCTGGATCGCCGCTTCGGCGGCAACGCGGTTGGGCAGGCCGGTCACCGCGTCGTGTCCGCTCTGGAAACGGATCTGTTCCTCGCGCTCGCCGATTGCCTGGGTCATATTGGCGAACGCGGCGGCCAGCTCGCCGAGTTCGCCGCGTTGCACGAGCGGCTCCGGCGGCCGATAGTCGCCGGCGGCGATGCGCCGCGCGGTCGCGGCCAGTGCTTCGACCGGCCGCGACACGCCGCGGGCGATCAGCAGCGATCCGAACAGTCCCAGCACGAGCCCGAGCGCGAGCAGCGCCGCCCAGGCGATGCCGACCGAGCGGTACGGCCGCAGCGCATCGTCGAGCGAATAGCCGAGCACCGCGACGATCGGCGGACTTTCCTTCGATGAGCGCAGGTGCGTCGTCGAGACGACATACTCGCGCCCGTCGACTTTTTTCAGCACCGGGACCTGGGGCCAGCCGTCGCCGGCCGCGATGAATTGCGCGGCCAGGTCGGTGCCTTCGCTGCCGCGCGCAACGACCGCCCAGGCGCCGCCGCTTGCCTGTGCCGCAAGCTCGATCGTGTTCGGCAGGGTCGATTGTTCCTGGATGTGGCGCAGGAATGCATCGTCGATCGGAATCGCGGCGGCGATCAACCCGATCAGCGTCGGCGCGGACACCGGCACGACGACGATCCAGTAGGCGCGCCCGCTCCACGCGACAACGGCCGCTTCGGGGTGCTCCAGGGCAAGGTCGACCAGGTCGGGGAACGGAAATCTCTCGAGCGCCGGGCCGGCCTGCGTGTCGGCCTGGATCGCCCCGTCCAGGCCGATCAGCAGCATGCGCGTCGCACCGATGCGGCGACCGTGATTGCGCAACGCCGACAGCGCCGTATCGCGGTCGCGTTGGGCGATCGCCGACCGCAACGCGTAGTCGAGCGTCAGCACCTGCACGTTGTCGGCGACGCGTGCGGAGACGTCGTCGAGCTGGCGCGAAAACGCGGTTGCCGCCAGCGCGAGCTGGTGTTCGCCCTCGCCGATGATCTGGCGCCGCGTGACCTCGTAGACCAGCAGCGCCGTGATGATCTGCAGCAGCGCCAGCGAAACGACCAGGAACGAGGCAAGGCGCAGCCGGAAAGTCATGGCCGTGTCAGTAGCCGCTGCGCTCGCGATCCGGCGCGCCGCGCTGATCAGGCAACAGCGTCAGCGTGTAGGCAAGTCCGGCCGGCGTTGCATCGGCCGTGGTCGTGAAGGCCTGCGCATTGTCCGGACTGCCGGGGCGCTGCCGCGGATGCCACACGCGCACGTCGAAGGTGCCGGGCGGAAGGCCGATGCGGGCACGCCCGTCGTCACCCGAACGCGCCACGAACGGCGCCTCGGTCACGTAGAAATACGTGATCATCCGGTCGTGGATGTTGCAGCCCACCGCGATGACGCCCGCTTGCGCGAGCGGCAGCGGCGTGGAGCTTTCGCCCGGCGCCAGCACGAATTCGAACTGGCGTGCCGGCGCGAACGAATAGACGTGATGACGCGTGTGGTCGCTGTTGTGGAACACCACGCTGTCTCCCGGTCGGAAAACCTCGATATACGGGATGAACGTTTCGTTCTTCTGATCGATGACGTGCGTTTTCGGCGGCGGCACAGCCGGCAGCGACGTGTAATTTGCCCGTGGCACGGCCGTGACGACCGCCTCGGGAACCGGCGCGCCGCGCGCGTCGGTGACACGCACGTCGAGTTCCCCCGCCATCGCCTGAATTGGCAGCATGGCGACGACGAGCACGGCCAGCACCCTTGAACGACACGCCATCCTGATTGAGTTCCCCTGTTGCCCCTCGCGGTTCAGAGAATTGCCGGCCGCGCGCTCACTTCTTCGGCTCCGGCTGCGCCTTGGCGGCTACGCCGAGGCGCACCAGCCGGGTTACCAGCACGCCGTTGCGGCTCAGCGTCAGCGTGATGCGCTTGCCCATGTGTTCGCGCAGCTGCTTCTCGAATCCGGCGCGATCGGAGACCGGCTGGCCGTCGAACTTGACCACGAAGTCACCGCGCAGCAGGTTTGCCTCGGACGCCGGCGTGCCGCGCACGACCTCGCCGAGCTCGACGCCGCCGGAACCGAGCGCTTTCTGTTCCTCGGCCGTCGCCGTGCGAAACGTCGCGCCGAAAGGCAGGCGATAACGAACATAGAAGGCGGAACGGGTCGTTCCGTCCGGATCCGGCGCATAGACGAGCACCTTGTCGGCGCCGACGCGCTGTCCCTGCTGCAGCGTCCAGGCGCGCGCATCTCCGCGGCCGCTGTAGCCGTCGCCAATGCGCACATACGCATGCGCGTTGAGCGACTGCTCGTCGGCAGCCGGCGTCGTGCCGTCGGCGAGTTCCGGTTCTTTCGGCGCGGGCGCCGCACGCAACTCGGCGACGGTCGCGGCGTCCTGTCCGGCGACCGGCTCGAAGCGCGGCCCCGACTGCACCCGCGGCTCGCCCGGCGCTGCCGGCGTTCCGGGCGGTCGCACGACCAGGGCGCATCCGGACAACAGGGCGATTGCCGTTACGGCAATCCACGTACCCAGGTGCATGACATTGCTGGACGAAGGAGCGCGCATCGGGCGATAGTAACGCCTCGATCCGGCGTTCGCATCCGCGCCCGTTGCCGCATTCAGGAACGCTACATGTCGCCGATCAGCAAGGCGCAGCTGCAGATCCATTTTTGCGTCCTGCTGTGGGGATTCACGGCGATCTTCGGACGCCTGATCACGTTGCCGGCGCTTGCGCTGGTGCTGTGGCGCATGCTGATCGTCGTCGCCGTGCTGGCGCTGTTGCCATCGGTCTGGCGCAGCCTGCGCGCAATGCCGCTGCGACTGATCGCCGCATACGCAGGCATCGGTCTTCTGGTTGCGCTGCACTGGCTGACGTTCTACGCGGCGATCAAGCTCGCCAATGCGTCGGTCGGTGCAACCTGCATGGCAGTGGGCCCGGTGTTCCTGGCGGTCGTCGAGCCGCTCATTGCACGCAGCCGCTTCGACCCGCGCGAACTGGTACTGGGCCTGCTGGTGATTCCGGGTGTCGTGCTGGTCGTCGGCGGCGTGCCGCAAACGATGCAGCTGGGGCTGGCCATCGGCATTGTCTCGGCGCTGCTGGTCGCGTTGTTCAGCGCGCTCAACAAGCGCCTGGTCGAGCACGCAGACCCGCTCACCGTCACCGGCATAGAACTCGGCGCCGGGGCGATGTTGCTGGTTGCTCTCGCACCATTCCTGCCGCACGACGGCCCGATGTTTCCGCTGCCGGACCTGCATGACGGCTTGCTGCTGCTGGCGCTGGCAATCGGCTGCACGCTGCTGCCCTACTCGCTTGCGCTGAAGGCGCTGCGCCAGCTCAGTGCCTACAGCGTGCAACTGGCGACCAATCTCGAACCGGTCTATGCGATCCTGCTGGCCATTCCGCTGCTCGGCGAGCAACGTGAGCTGTCGCCGTCGTTCTACGCCGGTGTAGCAGTCATCCTGCTGTCGGTGCTGGTGCACCCGCTGGTCGCGCGCAAGGCGCGTCGCCTCGAACACGCCGACATGCTGGGAGCGGCCGAATCCAAGGGACTGGCCGACTGACTGCGCATCCGCCGCGCGCATCCGGCGCGGCGAATGCCGGGAACGAACCCCTAGCCCTTCGACTGCCGCTTTGCGTCCTTCTCGGCACGTTTTTCCTTCAGGGTCTTGGCCGGCTTCTTCTTTGTGTCCTTCTTCTGATTCAAACCCTTGCTCATGACAACCGCCTCGTTCGCAGATGGATTGGTAGTTGCCCGACTTGCGCCGCCGGGCAATCGCATTGAACTGCCATTCAGCGGTTTCGCGCAAGGTGCCGGCGAATTCCGCATGGCTTGCCGCCGAGCTTTCCGCAAGCAGCGCTTGATTGTGAACGGCTTTCCGAATCCGCAGGTGTCGAAAAACGACACCCGGGTGCCCCGCGCGGGCGGATGAAAACCCCGGACGAGTGGCCGGATGGGGGATATACAACTGGCTTGTCAAAGGTATAAGGTGACGCAGGTCACATATCGCCGCATGGCACGGGACGTGCTTCGCATTATGTGTGGACTTTGGGCCGGGGTTTGCCCAGGTCAGCGGACGGCAGCTTTGCCGAAGTATTACAAGAAACCAGGGGCATCAACATGCTATTGAACTCAAGTGGACGCTTTGGCGGCCGCGCCGCCATTCTCACGCTTCTTCTCATATCTGCCCTTAGTCCGGGTCTCGCGCTCGCGGACCTGAACGAAGAGCAGAAACTCACGCCGACCGCCAACGTCGGCGCGCTCGCCGGCAACGGCGTTGCGATTTCCGACGATGGCGCGGTCGCCGTGGTCGGCGCGCCGGTTGACGAGGCAGCCTACGTCTTCACGCGCAGCGGCACGATCTGGACCAAAGTCGCGACCCTGACGGCCAGCGACAATGTCGCCGGCGACCATTTCGGTGGCGCGGTCAGCATCAGCGGCAACAATACGAGCGCCATCGTTGCGGTGGGTGCCCCCAATCGAAATTCGGGCGCGGGTGCCGTCTATCTGTTCAGCGGGTCCGGCGCAACCTGGACGCAGAACTCGAACACGCTGACGTCGTCGCTCA
>DATNFS010000151.1:0-26476 GCA_035606275.1 Rudaea sp. | reverse complement strand
TCATGCGACATGAGCTGCGCGCGCTGTTGATGGTCCTGGGAATGGCGACGGTCGCCTGCTCGTCGCAGCAGATCATCCAGGCGCCGCCGTCGTCGACCACCCCCGGCCGCGGCGTGACGAAGTCGGAAAGGACGCCGCAGGAATCCGCCGCAATATGGGTACAGCTCGGCCAGCACTACCTCGAGCTCGGCAAGTACGAACTGGCCCGGGAAGATCTGCAGAAGGCGCTGAAGTTCGATCCGAAATCGGTCGATGCACACACGGTGCTGGCGACGTTGTACGACCGCGTCGGCGAGCAGAACAACGCGGAACTGAATTACCGCGCCGCCGCGGACCTGGCGCCGACGGCTGCATCGGCCAACAACAACTACGGCCTGTACCTGTGCAAGCTCGGCCGTTTCGATCAGGCGCAAAAACGCTTCGACATCGCGAAGGCCGATGGTTTCTACACGAGCCGCGACATCGTCTATCTGAATTCCGGCACCTGCATCCTGCTGGCGAAGGGATCGATGGAAGCGGCGGAAGCCGATTTCCGCAGCGCCGTCGAGATCAATCCCAAGAACGGGCAGGCGCTGTACCAGCTGGCCAGCGTGCTTTATGACAAGGGCGACTACTTCAAGGCGCGCGCGTACATCCAGCGGTTCGACGCGCTCGGCCAGCCCAGCCCGGATGCGCTGCTGCTGGCGCGCAATGTCGAAGTCAAGCTCGGCAATGCGCCCGCGGCGCGCGAGTATGCACAGCGCCTGCACGACCAGTTCCCCGATGCGAGCCAGACGCACTCGCTCGATGCGGCTTCAACCCCGACAAACAACAACAAACAGAAGTAAATGGCCAAGAGAAAAAAAAGAGAGCCAGGCAAGGGTACGGACAAGCAGATGCTTGCCGCGGTGGAGTCGCCGGTTGCCGGGCACGAGGCCGAGCAGCCGGTGGTCTATGGCGCTGTGACGCACGACATGAGCACGAAGAAGACTGATTCCGGCGAAACACAGGTGCGGCAACTTGACCTGGATGTCCCGGCACAACCGTCAACGGTTTCGCGGCAGGCACAGGTCGAGGCTGATCCGCCGGAGCCGGTCCAGGCCGAATTGCTGAATCTGCCGCCCGAGTCGACCGACAAACCGCCGCTCGCGGCTGCACCGGCCACGCTGGCGCAGCGCCTTCGCTCGGCGCGCGAGGCCAAGGGCTGGAGCGTCGAGGAAGTCGGCAGTCGGCTGCGCCTTCCGGCGCAGATCATCAATTCCCTCGAAGCCGAGCAGTACGACAGGATCGGTTACGGGGTCTACTTGCGCGGCTACCTCAACAGCTACGCACGTTTGGTCGACGTTCCGACTTTGCTGGTCGATCGCCTCATGGGCGAGTACAACCACGCGCCGCCGCTGGTGACGTCGGGCACCATCTCGCACTCGCGCTACCTGTATCAGCGCTACTCGGTGTCGGCGCTCTACCTGATCCTGACGGGCGTCATCATCGTCCCGGCGGTACTGCTGGCGATGCGTGCGAGTCTGCAACCGACCATCTCGCAACTGACCCCGCTCGAGGCGCCGGCAGCAAACAGTGCGAACGACGCGGCGCCGGCAACGGTCGCCGTCAACGAACCGCCGAAGCCGAACGGAGGCAGCGGCATGGCCGCCAGGGCCGACGCCACGCTGCCGGCAGTGTCCGACCCGGAAGCGCCACTGGTGGCATCGCTGGCGCCGTTCTCGGCGCTCAGCCGCAAGGACACGGCGGTGCACGCCGAAGCCACGCCTCCGCTTTCCGGCGGGCACACGGTCAAGCTGATCCTCAAGGAAGCAAGCTGGGTCGAGGTAACGTCGGCTTCGGGCGAAAAGCTCGAATACGGCCTGCTGCCGGCGGGCAGCGAGCGCACCTATGCAACGGCCAAACCGCTCGACTTGCGCCTGGGCAACAGCAATGGCGCCGAAGTCGAGGTCGACGGCAAGGCCCAGGATCTTGCGCCGTATCGTCGCGCCAACGTTGCGCATTTCAAGTTGTTTTCAGCCGGCGAACCGATTTCCCATAGCGACGGCTGAACGAGGCACCGCTGCCGTAACGCACGGCGAGCGGCGTTCCTGCTACCCTACGCATCCGCGCGGACCCACCGGTCCGCCCTGAATATCCTGTGCGCCGCGCTGCGGCTTTCCCCCGGGTGAACAAGTAATGGCTTTCGAGGTATTGGACGAACACGAACAAGGCGAACTCGTACAGAAGTGGCTGCGCGAGAACGTCCTGACGATCCTGATCGGCGTCGGGCTGGGCCTGGTCCTGATCTTCGGCTGGCAGCAATGGAATACCCATCGCGCCCGCCACAACATCGATGCCGCGACGCAATTCGATGTGCTCACGGGCGACGCCGACAAGAAGGATTTCGACGCGGTCAAGCAGATCGCCGAAAAACTCAAGACCGACTACGGCGACACGCCGTATGCGGTGCTCGCGTCGATGCGCGAGGCGGAATTTGCCGTCCAGCGCGCCGACCTTGACGGCGCACGCGCCGGGCTCGACTGGGCCTACCAGCACGCCGGCATCGATGCCCTGAAGGCGCTGGCGGGAGTTCGCCTGGCACGCGTCGAACTGGCCCGGAAGAAGCCGCAGGACGCCCTCGACCTGCTCGCGAAATTGCCGCCGTCGGCCTACACTGCGCAAATCGGCGAGTTGCGCGGCGATGCGCTCGTCGCGCTCGATCGCAAGGCCGAAGCGCGCACCGCCTACAGCGACGCGCTGGCCAACCTCGACCCGAATGCCTCGAACCGCGCCTTCGTCCAGATGAAGCTCAACGACCTCGGCGCGGCGGAGAACAAAGGCTCATGAAGCGCTCACTGATACTGCTGTGCCTGGCCACGCTGCTGTGCGGCTGCGCGACCATCAAGGGATGGTTCAACGATGCCAAGAGCGAGAACATCGAGCCGCCGACGCCGCTGACCGAATTTGCGCAGACTCTCAACGTGCAGAAGCTCTGGAGCGAGCGCATCGGCAAGGGTGCCGAGGCAACCGGTGCGCGCATGGGCACGGCGTATTCCGACGGCAAGCTGTTCGCAGCCAGCGTAACCGGCGACGTCAGCGCATTCGACGCAACCACCGGCCACACGCTCTGGCACAAGCAACTGGGTTCGCGCCACGGTTTCATCTGGCATCACGGGGCCAATTCCGTGCGCTGGAGCGGCGGTCCCTCGGTCGACGGCGACCTGGTCGTGGTCGGCACGCTCGAAGGCAGCGTGCAGGCTTTTTCCGCGAAGGATGGCGCCGACCTGTGGAATGCGCAGCTGTCGTCGGAAGTGATCTGTCCACCGGCAATCGGCGGCGGCCTGGTGGCGGTGCGCACGCACGACGGACGCGTGTTCGGGCTCGATGCCCGCGACGGCAAGCGCCTGTGGGTGTTCGATCGCGCCACGGTTCCGCTGCTGAGCCTGCGCGGCAATTCCGCGCCGCGCATCGACGGCGGCGTGGTCTATGTCGGCGAAGACAACGGCAAGGTCATCGCGATTCGCGCCAACGATGGCGGCGAATTGTGGGAGCAGCAGATTTCCACCGGTGAAGGCCGCTCCGATGTAGAGCGCCTGCAGGACGTCGACGGCGCCATCAAGATCGACAACGGCGTGGTCTATGCGTCCGGTTACCGCGGCCAGACCGCCGCGCTGATCGCACAGTCCGGGCGTCCCCTGTGGACGCACGACCTGTCGAGCTTCACCGGCGTCGCCTTGTCGGCGACCCAGCTCTATGCATCCGATGCCGACTCGGGCGTCTGGGCCCTCGATCTTCGCAGCGGCAGTTCCGAGTGGAAACAGGACGGCTTGAAGTACCGTTGGGTCAGCGAACCGGCCGTGCAGGGTGATGCGGTCGTCGTGGGTGACATGGAAGGCTTCGTGCACTGGCTGTCGATCAGCGACGGAAAGTTTCTCGCGCGCACACGGCTGGCGAAGGAACCCATCGCGGCGGCACCGATCGTGGTCGGCGACGTCGTTTACGTCGAGGATGTCGAAGGCGAGATTGGCGCATTCCGCGTCGGCAAGTAGGCTTCCGGCCGGCGGTCGTCTGCGCTTCGCGGCGGAGAATCGGGCGGGACGGCGCAAGACCGGCCGCGCTCGAGGGGATCGTCGGGTGTCCGTTCGCCAGGCGCCACGGCTGAACGAGCGGTGTCGGTACCGAAAAAACAACCACTGACCATCGACAACCATGCTTCCCGTCGTCGCCCTTGTCGGCCGGCCGAATGTCGGCAAGTCGACCCTGTTCAATGTCCTGACGCGCACACGCGATGCGCTGGTCGCGAACCTGTCGGGACTGACACGTGACCGGCACTACGGCGTGTGCCACCTGGGCGAGCGCGAGTTCGTCGTCGTCGACACCGGCGGGCTGACCGAAGAAAGCGAGGGTGTTGCGGCCTCGTCGGAGCGACAGTCGCAGGCGGCGATCGACGAAGCCGACCTGGTGCTGTTCATGGTCGATGCGCGCGATGGCGTGCTGCCGCACGACCGCACGATTCTTTCCTCCCTGCGCCGCGCGGCCAAGCCGTTCCTGCTGATCGTCAACAAGATCGATGGCGTCGACGAATACGCCGCGCTCGCCGAGTTTGCCGCCCTGGGCGTCGCCGAGGTGCTGACCGCGTCGTCGGCGCATGGCCGCGGCGTCGACAAGGTGCTCGAACAGGTTCTCGCGCACCTTCCCGCGGCGGTCGCCGACGATGCGCCGCCGGGCGTCGACGAAGGCATTCGCGTCGCCATCGTCGGCCGCCCCAACGTCGGCAAATCCACGCTGGTCAACCGCCTGCTCGGCGAGGAGCGTGTCGTCGTTTCGGAAATCGCCGGAACCACGCGCGATTCGATCCGCGTCGCACTCGACCGCGACGGCAGGCGCTACACCCTGATCGACACTGCCGGCGTGCGGCGGCGCGCGCGCGTCGAGGAAGCGGTCGAGAAATTCAGCGTGATCAAGACGCTGCAGTCGATCGCCGCCGCGCACGTTGCCGTGTTGCTGCTCGATTCGCACGAAGGGGTTTCCGAACAGGACGCCACGCTGATCGGCCACGTGCTCGACGAAGGTCGCGCGCTGGTCATCGCCGTGAACAAGTGGGACGGTCTGACGACCTACGAGCGCGAGCAATGCGTCGCCTCGCTGTCGCGCAAGCTCGATTTCGTCGCCTTTGCCAAGCCGGTCTTCATTTCGGGCCTGCACGGTTCCGGCATGGCGGAGCTGATGCGCTCGATCAACCGCGCGCACGCCTCGGCGACTCACGTGTTCACGTCTTCGGAACTCACCAAGGCACTGGAACAGGCCTACACGGCCTACCAGCCGCCGCTGGTGCGCGGCCATGCGCCCAAGCTGCGCTACGCGCATCCCGGCGGCAGCAATCCGCCGACGATAGTGATCCATGGCAGCCGCACCAAGCACATCGCCGACGGTTATCGGCGCTATCTGGAAAACTTCTTCCGCAAGCGTTATCGCCTGGTCGGCACGCCGATACGCATCGAGTTTCGCGAAAGCGAGAATCCGTATGCCGGCCGGCGCAACGTGCTGACCGATCGCCAGGTCAAGAAGCGCCGCCGCGTCGTGCGCCGCCGCAAGACCTGAATGTCCGCAGGAACCCCATGCCTGCCGCGCACAATCCGTTTTCCCGTTTGGACATCTCCGCCGCGATTCTCGCCGGAGGGCAGGGCAGCCGCGTCGGCGGCCAGGACAAGGGACTGTTGCCGGTCGCCGGCAAGCCGCTGGTAGCCTGGGTCGCCGAGCGACTGCGCGAGCAGGTCGGCACCGTGTTCGTCTGCGCCAATCGCAACGCCGATCGCTACGCGCAGTACGGCCGCGTCGTGGCGGACGCCGCCACCGGATTCCACGGCCCGCTCGCGGGCATTGCCGCCGCGCTCGCGGCGTGTACGACACGCTGGCTGCTGACGGTACCGGTCGACAGTCCATGTCCGCCGCAGGATCTGGCCGCGTGCCTGCACCGTGCCGCGGCGACCGCCGGAGCTGCCGCAGCGGTTGCCCGCGCGCAGACGCAGCGCGAGCCGTTGTTTGCAATCTATGATGTCGCGGCGTGCGGTTCGGTCCGCGACGCACTGGCGCGAGATATTGCCGTCTGGCGCTGGCAGGACGAACTTGGCGCCGTAGAAGCCGATTTTTCCGGCCGTGCAGCGGATTTTCGCAACCTCAACACGCTGGACGAGTTTCAATTGTGGGAGCGCGATCACGGTGGCTGATCCAATCGACGTTCCGACCCACCTCAGCGTCGACGACGCGCGGCGCCGTATCGTCGACCTGTGTGCGTCGCGCGCGCTCGGCGCCGAGCAAGTGATGCTCGAGACGGCGCTGGGCCGGGTGCTGGCGCAGGATGTTTCCGCCCCGTTCGATGTTCCCGGCTTCGTCAACGCCGCGATGGATGGATTTGCCGTTCGCGCGGCCGATCTGCCCGATCGCGGCGAGAAACCCTTGCACCTGCGCGGCCAGATTTTCGCCGGCGGCGACGAAGTTGCCGAGGTGGCGCCCGGAACCTGCGTCCGCATCACCACGGGCGCGCCGTTGCCGCGCGGCGCGGACACCGTGGTGATGAAGGAAAACACGCGTACGCGGAGCGATGCCGTGACGATCCAGGCCGGTACCTCGGCCGGCGCCAATGTGCGGCCAGCCGGCGAGGACTATCGGCGCGGCGACCTGGCATTGTCGCGCGGCGCGAGGCTGGCGCCGGCGCAGCTTGGCGTGCTGGCGTCGTTCGGCATGACGCATGCGCCGGTGGCACGCCGGCCGCGCGCCGTGCTCCTGACGACCGGCGATGAAATCGTCGCCCCGGGTTCGCCGCTCGGCTTTGGACAAATCCACGACTCGAATCGCTACAGCCTCGGTGCGCTGCTCGAGCAACATGGCGTGCTGTTGCTGCGCCACGAGCGCGTGCACGACGATCCGGACCTGCTGCGCGATGCGCTGACCCGGGCCGGCGCCGATGCCGACATCGTCGTCAGCAGCGGCGGCGTGTCGGCCGGAGAAGCCGACCACCTGCCGAATGTGATCCGCGATTGCGGTCGCGTGCATTTCTGGAAAGTGCGGATCAAGCCGGGAATGCCGTTTCTCTGCGGCGAGGTCGGAGCGGCGCTGGTCTTCGCGCTGCCGGGCAATCCCGTTTCCGGCATCGCCATCTTCCTGGCCTTGCTGCGACCGGGCCTCGACGCGTTGACCGGAGCCGCGGCGCAGTCGTCGAACCTGCGCGCCCGCCTTGCGCAAGCGATCGACAAGCGCCACGCCCGCGCCGAATTCCAGCGCGCGCGCCTGTCCTGCGACGATCACGGCTGCCTGCATGCGACAGCGTTTCCGCGCCAGGGCTCGGGCATGCTGCGCGGCGTCGCCGAAGCCAATGCGCTGATCATGCTGCCCGAGGGCGCGCGCGCTTTCGCCGCAGGCGAGGTCGTCGACGTGCTGCCGCTGCCGGGGTTCGCCGACGGCGGGCGTATAATTTGCTGATGGGCGCACAAATCAGCTTGTCGAAATCCGGATCTGCCGCACCGGTCGGGCAGGTCACGCCGGCCGAGGCGCACCGGCGGCTGCTCGATGGCGCGTTGCTGATCGATGTACGCGAGGACAACGAGCGTGCCGGCGGCATGCCCGATGGCGCGATCGGGATCGCGCGCGGATTGCTGGCGCAGCAAATCGCCGAGCTGGCCATCCGGCGTGAACGCGAAGTGCTGACGATCTGCGCCAGCGGTCAGCGTTCGCTGCTCGCGGCCGAGACCTTGCGCCAGCTCGGATACGCACGGGTGGCTTCGGTCAGCGGCGGCTTTCGACGCTGGCAGGCCGAGGGCCTGCCGATTGCCGGCGCGGTGCTCGATGCCGATGCCGCCGAACGTTATTCGCGGCATCTACTGCTGGCCGAAGTCGGCGTGGCTGGGCAGCTTCGCCTGGGCGAAGCGCGTGTGGCGATGATCGGCGCCGGCGGCCTGGGATCACCGGCGGCGCTCTACCTGGCCGCCGCCGGCATCGGCACGCTGACCCTGATCGACGACGACAAAGTGGATAAATCCAATTTGCAGCGTCAGGTGCTGCACACCGATGCGCGCATCGGCATGGCCAAGACCGAGTCGGCACGCCAGACGCTGCTCGGCCTGAATCCGCGCGTCCATGTACTGGTGCATGAACAGCGGCTGCGTGCCGGCAATGTCGAAGAACTGCTGCGCGGTCACGATGTCGTGATCGATGGCGCCGACAATTTTCCAACGCGCTACCTGCTCAGTGCCGCATGCCTGCGGCTGCAACTGCCGCTGGTTTACGGCGCCGTCCATCGCTTCACCGGCCAGGTCAGCGTGTTCGATTCTCGCCGCGCCGAATCGCCCTGCTACCGCTGCCTGTTTCCCGAACCGCCGGCGGCGGCCGATGCGCCCAATTGCGCCGAGGCCGGCGTGCTCGGCGTATTGCCTGGAATCATCGGGCTGCTGCAGGCCAACGAGGCGATCAAGCTGATCCTCGGGCTCGGAACGACATTGGTGGGCCGCCTGCTGTGTTTCGACGCGCTGGCAGCGGCATTTCGCGAGCTGCGCCTGCCGCGCGATCCCCAGTGCCCCGGCTGCAGCGACGGCGCCCGGTTCTCCGGCTACGCCGACATCGAGCAGATCTGCGCCGCACATTGAGGCGTGCGCGCCATGCCATGACCGGCGTGGGCACCAGGGCCACCCGCGGCCGACGGCATCGATCGATTCGCGCATGGCAGCGAGCGGCGCGGGCGCCTCGCCGGCGCGATAGGGACGCAACAGCACCCCGCTGGCAGGGAGCTCGACCGCCGCTTCAGGCGTGCCGCTTCTGTGCCGCCGCGAACGCCGCCAGTTGCTCCGCCGTCGCTTCGCCCTGGTGTTTTGCCTTCCACTGCGCAAATGGCTCGCCGTAGACGAACTCGCGCGCCTGGTCCCGGGTAATCTCGATGCCGCGTTCCGCGGCCGCTTCGCGGTACCAGTCGGCCAGGCAGTTCCGGCAGAAGCCGGCGAGGATCATGAGGTCGATGTTCTGCACATCGGCCCGTTTCGCGTTCAGGTGTTTCAGCAGCCGCCGGAACGTGGCGGCTTCCAGTTCGGTCGCGGTCTGGGTCATGGTCAATTCCCGTCGGGATTCGTGCTGCAAATCCTGCCACGGTTTGAGAGATACGTCTGCTCCGGCGATAATTGCAGCCTGCGCACCGCGCAGGCAGGCTCGCCGGGCAGTGCCCGATCTGGTTTCCCCATCACAGGACTGCGCATGGCCGCGAAGATACTGGACGGCAAGCGCATCGCCGACGAATTGCTCGACGAACTGCGCGCGCGCGTGCAGTTGCGGCGGCAGCAGGGTCTGGCGGTGCCGGGACTCGCCGTGGTGCTGGTCGGCAACGACGTGGCATCGGCAGTCTACGTGCGCAACAAGCGGCGCGCGTGCGCCCGCGTCGGCTTTCGCTCGCGTGACCACGACTTGCCCGCGACCGCCACGCAGGCCGAGCTGTCCGGACTGATCGACCGCCTCAATGCCGACCCGGAGGTCCACGGAATTCTCGTGCAGCTGCCGCTGCCGGCGCATATCGATGCTCCGGCGCTGATCAACCGCATCGACCCGCGCAAGGATGTCGACGGCTTTCATCCCGAGAACATCGGGCGACTCGCATTGCGCCAACGTGGCTTGCGACCATGCACGTCGAAGGGCGTGATGACGCTGCTGGCGCACACCGACCGCCCCGTGCGCGGACAGGATGCAATCGTCGTCGGCGTCTCGAATCACGTGGGCCGGCCGATGTCGTTCGAGCTGATGCTGGCCGGCTGCACCACGACGACCTGCCACAAGTTCACGCGCAACCTGCCGGAGGTCATCGCCCGCGGCGACATCGTCATCGTGGCAACCGGCCGCCCGGGCCTGGTTCGCGGCGAATGGATCAGGCCGGGCGCGGTCGTGATCGATGTCGGCATCAACAGGCTCGCCGATGGCCGTCTGGTCGGCGACGTCGAGTTCGCCGCTGCCGCCGAGCGCGCGTCCTGGATCACGCCGGTTCCCGGCGGAGTGGGGCCGATGACCGTGGCGACCCTGATGCAGAACACCGTGGAGGCAGCGGAACTGGCCTGAACGCAAGGCGCCGCACGATACCTGCGCACGCTGCGCCGCCGGCGCGCATGCGCTACCATGCGCGCCCCGCGGTTCCATCAAGTCGATGAACATTGTCCGCCACCTGCGTTTTGGGCTCCTGCTCGCCGCCTGCCTGCTGTGCGCGTGTGCCAATGTCGTGCGCAAGGCGACCAACCAGTTTGCCGAGAACCTGACCAACGCGATCCTCGATTCGAACGACCCGGGCACCGTGCGCGATGGCGTGCCGGCCTACCTGCTGCTGATCGACGGCATCATCGGCGGCGATCCGGAAAACGCCGGCGCATTGCTTGCCGGCGCGAAACTCTACGGCGCCTATGCGGGTGGCTTCGTCGACGATGCCGCACGTGCGCAGCGGCTGGCCGATCGCGCCTATGGCTATGCCAGGCGCGCTCTGTGCCTGCGCGAAAAGGAATTGTGCACCGCGCTCGACGCGCCGTTCGAGCGCTTCACTGCTGCGCTGGAACAGACCCGGGCGAAGGACGTCGACGTCCTGTACGGTTTTGCCTCGGCGTGGGCCGGCAGGATCCAGGTCAACAGCGGCGACTGGAACGCGATCGCCGATCTGCCGCGGCTGCAGGCGCTGCTGCTGCGTGTCGCCAGTATCGATGCGCACTACGACGAGGGAGGCGCCTACCTGTATCTGGGTGTGATCAACTCGATCCGTCCGGCTTCGCTCGGCGGCAAGCCGGATGAGGGCAGGGCGTATTTCGAGAAGGCGCTTGAATTGTCCGCCGGCAAGAACCAGATGGTGCGTGTGCTGTATGCGCAGTTCTACGCGCGCCTGGTGTTCGACCAGGCGTTGCACGACCGGTTGCTCAACGAGGTGCTCGCGGCCGATCCGGTTGCGCCGAGGCTCACGCTGGTCAACACGCTGGCGAAGGGCAAGGCCAAGGCCCTGCTCGAGTCGGGCAAGGATTATTTCTAGTACACGGCAACAGATGGTGCAGCAGATGAAACTCCGAAACCTGTTCGCGCTTGCCCTGCTCGGCCTCGCCGGCAGCGTGCAGGCCGCCACGACCATGAAGATCGCCACGGTCGCCCCGGACGGCACGGCCTGGATGCGCGAAATGCGCGCCGGCGCCGATGCATTGAAGAAACGCACCGAGGGGCGAGTCGAGATCAAGTACTACCCGGGCGGCGTCATGGGCGACGAGCCGTCGGTTTTGCGCAAGATCAAGATCGGCCAGTTGCAGGGCGGGGCTTTCACCGGCGGCGAATTGTCCGCGATCGTCAAGGACGCACAGATCTACAGTTTGCCGTTCCTGTTCAAGAATCAGGAAGAAGTCGACAAGGTTCGCCAGCAACTCGATCCGCTGCTGAAGAAGAGCTTCGAGCAGGCCGGCTTCGAGGCGGTCGGCATCAGCGGCGGCGGCTTCGCCTACCTGATGAGCGTGAAAGACATCAGGAACAAGGACGACCTGAAAGCCGCCAAGGTCTGGGTGCCGCAGGGCGATCGCATCGCCGAAGCCGGCTTCAAGGCCGGCGGCGTCACGCCGATTCCGCTACCGCTGGCAGACGTTTACACGAGCCTTCAGACCGGACTGATCGACACCGCTGCGAACACGCCGGCCGGCGCGATCGCGTTCCAGTGGCACACCAAGATCAAGCACATGGTCGACCTGCCGCTCACCTACGTCGTCGGCATCCTCGTGATCGACAAGAAAGTCGTCGATGGCCTTTCCGCCGACGACCAGAAAGCTCTGAACGACGAACTTGGCGCGGCCTTCGCACGCCTGGAAAAGATCAACCGCGACGACAACGCGCAAGCGCGCGGCGTGCTCGAAAAGCAGGGCGTGACGATTTTCGCGCCGAATGCCGAAGAGACCAAGGCCTGGGAAACGGTCGGCTCCACGGCACGCAAGGAACTCGTCGCGCAGAATGAAGTGACTCCGGAAATGGCGGCCGCGCTGGACAAGGCGCTGGCGGCGGCGCGCGGGTCGAAATAGCCGCCGCACGACCGATCATCGGCTGCGCCGGCGGAACGGAACTTACGGGATCGGCCGGCACATGAATATGCCTTTTCCCGACTTCGTCGGGGAAAGTGACCCAGACATTTCGCGCCGAATCAGCGCGTATTCGACCGACACGGATTCGCTGCCAAAAAGCAATCGGGCCACGGGGTGACGAAATTGAAATCCGCAGGCAGCCTCGATTGGCTGCGAACCTTTGAAAACTGGCTGCTGGCCACGCTCGTACTGATACTGGTCGGGCTTTCGGGCGCGCAGATCGTGCTGCGCATCTTCTTCGAGACGGGGCTGAGCTGGGCCGATCAATTCTCGCGCGGCCTGGTGCTGTGGACCGGGATGCTCGGAGCGCTGGCAGCCGTGCGCGACGACCGGCACATCGCGCTGGATGTATTGCAGCGCTACCTGTCGCCGAAGGCGCAACGCGCCGCACGCATCGCCACGCTCGGATTTGCCGCCATCGTGTGTGCCGCGATGGCCTGGTACAGCTCCGGCCTCGTCGGCATCGACTATGCCGAAGGCCTGCAGGCCGGCGGCGGCAGCATTGCCGCCGCGTTGCGCGCCTGTTTCGCCGAAAGCATCCTTCCGCTCGCCTTCGCCCTGATGGCGCTGCGTTTCGCGCTGCGCATGCTCGCGCCGCCGGCGCATGTACCGATGCTGCTGCACGAACCGGGGCTGACCGGCGAATGATCGTCGTGTTCATCATCGTGCTTTTGCTGCTGGCAGCGCTGGGCGCGCCGTTGTTCGCGCTCATCGCGGCGATCGCATTGTTCGGCTTCAACGCCGCCGGCCAGCCGGGCACCGCCGTCGCGATCGAGTTCTATCGTCTTGCCGACATGCCGGCCCTGATCGCGATTCCGCTGTTTACGCTGGCCGGATACCTGTTGGCCGAAAGCCAGGCGCCGCGGCGCCTCGTGCGACTGACCAACGCAATGTTCGGCTGGCTGCCGGGTGGACTGGCGATCGTCTCGATCTGCGCCTGCACCCTGTTCACGGCGTTCACCGGCGCGACCGGCGTGACCTTGGTGGCGCTCGGCGCCGTGCTCTATCCGGCACTGCGTCATGCGCAATATCCGGAGCGCTTTTCGCTCGGCCTGCTGACGTCCTCGGGTAGCCTCGGCCTGCTGCTGGTCCCGTCGATGCCGCTGATACTCTACGGCGTCGTCGCGCAGCAGTTCCACACGACGCCGCCGGTTGCGATCGATGCGCTGTTCAAAGCCGGGCTGTTGCCATGCCTGCTGATGATCGTCGTGCTGTCGATCTACAGCATGTGGATCGCGCGCAGCCTGCCGCGGCCGGCGCGCAGCAGCGCACGCGAGGTGTGGGCTGCGATCAAGGATGCCGGCTGGGAGCTGCCGCTGCCGTTCGTCGTGCTCGCCGGCATCTATTCGGGACGGCTTGCCGCTTCGGAGGCCGCCGCCGCGACGGCGCTGTACGTGCTGATCGTCACGGTGCTGATCCGGCGCGAGATCAAGCTGCCGGAATTGCCGCGCGTCATTCGCGAAGCGATGCTGCTGGTCGGCGCAATCCTGATCGTGCTGGGTTTTTCACTGGCGTTGACGAACTGGCTGATCGACGGCGACGTTCCGGAGCGCCTGTTCGACGTCATGAAAGCCGGCATCGACAGCAAGTTCGGCTTCCTGCTGCTGCTCAACGCTTTCCTGCTGGTGTTCGGCATGCTGCTCGAGGGCTTTCCCGCGATCATCATCCTCGTGCCGCTGGTGCTGCCGGTGGCGCTGCACTACGGCGTCGACCCGGTGCACCTGGGCATCATTTTCCTGGCCAACCTGCAGATCGGCATCTTCCTGCCGCCGGTCGGCATGAACATCTTCATCGCGAGCGCACGCTTCGGCCGTCCGGCGACATCGATCATTCGCGCGAGCCTGCCGTTCTACGCGATCCTGCTGCTGTGCGTGCTGATCATCACCTACTGGCCGCAGCTGTCGCTCGTGCTCGTGCGGTAGCCGAGCCGGTTGACGCGAGGCCCGGCGGGAAGGGCGGCTCCCCGAAAGGGGAGGGCGCCATGGATTCCGCGAAGGCGGAAAGTGCTGCAGGCAGCCGAGCCGAACGGTCGTCGGCGATGGCCGGGTAGCCGCGCGCAGGCGCGAGCCGGCCGCGCAGAATCACGATTACGCTGGCGCGCGCCCGGCGGCGCCGGTATAATTTGTCGTTTAACTCCTGAGGAATGTTGCCCATGCGCATCCTCACCGAAGCGCTCACTTTCGACGACGTCTCGCTCGTCCCGGCCTACTCGAACGTCCTGCCGCGCGACGTCAATCTGTCGACGCGCCTGACTTCCGGCATCCGCCTCAACATTCCGGTTCTGTCGGCCGCCATGGACACGGTCACCGAAGCGCGCCTGGCCATAACGATGGCGCAATGCGGCGGCATCGGCATCATCCACAAGAACATGTCGGTCGAACAGCAGGCGGCGCAGGTCCGCATCGTCAAGAAGTTCGAGGCAGGAGTGATCCGCGATCCGATCACGGTGACACCGGACACGTCGATCGCCGAAGTCATGCAGATCACGCGTGCGGCGAACATCTCCGGCGTGCCGGTGGTCGACGCCGAGCAGCGCCTGGTCGGCATCGTCACGAACCGCGACCTACGCTTCGAGAAGAAGCACGACGACCCTGTCAGCAACATCATGACGCGCAAGGACAAGCTGGTCACCGTGAAGGAAGGTGCGAGCGAGGACGAAGTGCTTGCGCTGCTGCACAAGTACCGGATCGAGAAAGTGCTGGTCGTCAACGACGCGTTCCAGCTGCGCGGCCTGATCACGGTGAAGGACATACAGAAAGCGCGCGACAATCCGTTGTCGGCCAAGGACACGCACGAGCGCCTGCGCGTCGGTGCCGCGGTCGGCGTCGGCGGCGATACCGAAGCGCGCGTCGCTGCGCTGGTCGCAGCCGGCGTGGACTTGGTCATCGTCGACACGGCCCACGGCCATTCGCAGGGCGTGATCGACCGCGTGCGCTGGGTCAAACGTCAGTTCCCGCAGATGCAGGTCGTCGGCGGCAACATCGTCACGGGCGACGCCGCGAAGGCATTGGTCGATGCCGGCGCAGACGCGGTCAAGGTCGGCATCGGCCCCGGGTCGATCTGCACGACGCGCGTGGTTGCCGGCGTCGGCGTGCCGCAGATCACCGCGGTCGGGATGGTTGCCGAAGCCATCAGGGGCAGCGGCGCCGGTCTGATTGCCGATGGCGGCATCCGTTACTCCGGCGACATCGCCAAGGCCCTGGCCGCCGGCGCGAATTGCGTGATGATCGGCGGCATGTTCGCCGGCACCGAGGAAGCGCCGGGTGAAGTCGAACTGTATCAGGGCCGTTCGTACAAGAGTTACCGCGGCATGGGTTCGCTTGGTGCGATGCAGAAGGGCTCGAAGGATCGCTATTTCCAGGACGAGACCGACGCGGACAAGCTCGTGCCGGAAGGCATCGAGGGCCGCGTTCCTTATCGTGGCCCGTTGCGCAACATCGTCCACCAGCTCGCCGGCGGGCTGCGCGCAGCGATGGGTTATGTCGGCTGCGCCACTGTCGACGAGATGCACGCCAAGCCGCACTTCGTGCGCGTGACCAATGCCGGCATGCGCGAGTCGCACGTCCATGACGTCGCAATCACCAAGGAAGCGCCGAATTACCGGCTCGACTGATTTGCCTTCTGCCACCGGTAGAAGGTGCCCCACCTCCAGGTACTGCGCTGATATTCGCCAATGGACGACCGGAACAGCACGTGGAGCGGGGCGGATGAGGGTACGAATCCGGCATGAGTGAACGTCCTGCGAATCCGAACTCCCGCTCTCTTCCCTCTCCCGCAGACAGGGGGGACGCGGGCGTGCAAAACATCCACTCCGACAAGATCCTGATCCTCGACTTCGGCGCTCAGTACACGCAGTTGATCGCGCGGCGCATCCGCGAGATCGGCGTCTACTGCGAGATCTGGGCCTGGGATCACGATCCGGCCGAGATCGCGAGGTTCGGCGCGAAAGGCATCATCCTGTCGGGCGGACCGGAATCGACGACCGAAAGCCATGCGCCACGGGCGCCGCAGCAGGTATTCGACAGCGGCGATCCGCTGCTCGGCATCTGCTACGGCATGCAGACGATGGCGTCGCAGCTCGGCGGCAAGACCGAAGCCGAACATACGCGCGAGTTCGGTCATGCGCGCGTAGAGCTGACGGCAGCGAACCGGCTGCTTGACCATCTGGGAGCCAGCGCCGGGAGCCGAGGGCCGAGGGCCGAAGATCCGGAGCCCGCACCCTCGGGCTCTACGCCAGATTCTGCCCTGCATCAGATGCTTCGCAAAGGCGCGGGACCTCACCTTCCGTCCAGTCCCCAGCCCTCGGCCCTCGGCCCTACGCTCTCGGTGTGGATGTCGCACGGCGACCGCGTCACGGCAGTTCCGCCCGGGTTCGCCGTCACGGCGCGCACACATGACCTGCCGATCGCGGCAATGGCCGACGAGGCGCGCCGCTGGTACGGCGTGCAGTTCCATCCCGAGGTCACGCACACGCAGCACGGCGCCGAAATCCTGCGCCGTTTCGTCGTCGACATCTGCGGCTGCCGGACGATGTGGACCGCGGCGAACATCATCGACGACGCCGTCGCGCGCGTTCGCGCGCAGGTCGGCACCGGTCACGTCCTGCTCGGCCTGTCCGGCGGAGTCGATTCGTCCGTCGTTGCCGCGCTGCTCAAGCGCGCGATCGGCGACCAGCTGACCTGCGTGTTCGTCGACACCGGCCTGCTGCGCTGGCACGAGGGCGACCAGGTCATGGCGACGATGGCCGAGCACATGGGCGTGAAGGTCATCCGCGTCGATGCTGCTGCCCGGTACTTCGCCGCGCTCGCCGGCGTCGCGGATCCTGAAGCCAAGCGCAAGGTCATCGGCCGCCTCTTCATCGAAATCTTCGACGAAGAATCGGCAAAGCTGCGCGACAACGAATGGCTGGCGCAGGGGACGATCTACCCGGACGTGATCGAATCGGCCGGCAGCAAGACCGGCAAGGCGCACGTGATCAAGTCGCACCACAATGTCGGCGGCCTGCCGGCGAACATGCGCTTCAAGCTGGTCGAGCCACTGCGCGAATTGTTCAAGGATGAGGTGCGCCGCATAGGAGTCGAACTCGGACTGCCGCGCGACATGGTCTACCGCCACCCGTTCCCGGGGCCTGGCCTCGGGGTGCGTGTGCTCGGTGAAGTCAGACCCGAGTACGTCGAACTGCTGCAGCGCGCCGACGACATCTTCATCGGCGAGCTGCGTGGCGCCGGACTCTACGACAAGGTCAGCCAGGCGTTTGCGGTGTTCCTGCCGGTCAAGTCGGTCGGCGTGGTCGGCGACGCGCGCGCCTATGAGTGGGTCATTGCATTGCGCGCGGTCGAAACGATCGATTTCATGACGGCGCACTGGGCGCATTTGCCATACGAGTTTCTGGCTAAAGTATCTCATCGAATAATCAACGAATTACGTGGTATATCTCGCGTAGTTTATGACATCAGTGGCAAGCCGCCGGCGACGATCGAATGGGAATGATCGCGTCTTGCTGTCCGAATGTCGAAGCCGGGCATGGTTGATCCGACGACGAATGCGCCAGTCGGCGCCGAAGACGACCGCTTCATGCAGCGTGCGCTTGAACTGGCGCGACATGCGCAGCAGGAACACGCCGAGGTCCCGGTCGGCGCAGTGCTGGTCGCCGAGGGGCAGGTTGTCGGCGAAGGCTGGAACCGCAGCATCTCGGGAAATGACCCGAGCGCACACGCCGAGATAATGGCCTTGCGCGACGCCGGGCAGCGGCTCGGCAACTACCGCTTTCCCGGAACGACGCTCTACGTAACGCTCGAGCCGTGCGTGATGTGCGCGGGCGCCCTGGTGCATGCGCGCATTGCGCGCGTCGTCTTCGCCGCCGATGATCCGAAGACCGGCGCTGCCGGCAGCGTGTTCGATACGCTGATCTCGGAGAAGCACAACCACCGCATCGTCGTCGAGCGCGGTTTGCGCGCCGAGGAAGCGAGCGACATGCTGCGCGCGTTCTTTCGCCAGCGACGCTGAGCCGGGCCGTCACGCCTCGACGCGCAACGCGGCTCGAGTGCGGATACCTGCTCGAGCGATCACGCTGCCGGTAGTGCTGCTGCGGCGAAGGGGCAGGGTGTTGCCCCATGGTAGTCTCCCCCCATCTTGAATCGGAACCCGGACATGCGGACTCCACGACCAAGCGACCGTGGATTGGCACTCGAAGAATTGCGCAAAGGCACAACCTGCCACCGCGCCGGGGAACTCGGACTGGCGCAGAGCCATTACCTGCGCGCAGTCAAGCTCGATCCTGCGAATGCCGACGCGTGGCACCTGCTCGGCGTCGCGGCTCTTCAGTCCGGCAGCTTGCAGCTCGCCGTAAAGCGCTTGCGCACCTGCCTGCAACACCAGCCGCTGCACGCCGAAGCGCACAACAATCTCGGCGTCGCGCTGCGCCGGCTCGAACGCCACACAGAAGCGTTGACGGCATTCCGGGCTGCGTTGGCAGCGCGTGAACGCTATGTCGAAGCAGCCTATAACCTGGGCCTTACACTCGAGACTGTTGGCGACGATACCGGTGCCGAACGGGCCTATGAGAACGCGCTGCGTTGGCGCGAAAACTATGTGGAAGCGGCAATCAACCTGGGTAATCTGCGCCGTCGCCAGGGGCGCTATGGCGACGCCCTGGGACTGCTGGAACTCGCACAGCGGTTGGCCCCGGAGCGGGCGCAAACCAATGGCAATCTCGCCCTGATCCTGATCGACGTCGAGCGTTTCGACGACGCCACGAGGTTTGCCCGCGCAGCCATCGCAATTGAACCGGGGGCGCCGCAATGGTGGCGCGCGCTCGGTGTCGCGCAACGCCTGCGACGCGACCTCGACGAAGCAATGACCAGCCTGCGCCGCGCGGTCGAACTTGCGCCGCGGGATGAGGTTGCCAGCTTCGAACTTGGCCTGGCTCTGCAGGATGCCGGAATGATCGACGAAGCGCGATCGGTCTACGCCAAGCTCCTGGCGTCCGGCGCGGGGAACGAGCGTTTGCGCTGGACCGATGCACTGTCGTTGCCTTCGGTGTATTGCGACGAGGCGTCTGTCGACACGGAGCGACAGCGTTTCGTCGATGGTCTGAAGCAAATCGGGCAACGCCTGCGCTTGAACACGGCGCGGGAAGTCCAGGATGCCTGTGATGCGGTCTGCGCCGTTGCCCCTTTCCTGCTGCACTACCAGCCGCGCGACAACACCGCGCTGCAATGCCAATTCGGCGACCTGGTCTTGCGGGTGATGTCATCCGCCGCGCCGGACCTTGCCGCGCCGTGCCCATGGCGCGCTGGCGCGCACGCCGGACGCGTGCGCGTCGGCATCGTCAGCAGCCATCTCATGCAGCACACCGTGTCGCGCTATTTCAGCGAGTCGATTGCCGGCCTCGATGCGCAGCGCTTTGATGTGCGCGTCTGGTACGGCGGCGCACGGCGCGACGCCAGCACCGAGCGCATCGCCGGCCACGTCGGCCAATTCCTCGACGCTGGCGACAGCGCGATCAATGTCGCGCGCGATATTCGCGCCGCACAGCTCGACGTGCTGGTCTACCTGGAAATCGGCATGGATCCGCGCCACCAGGCGCTGGCGGCGTTGCGCCTTGCGCCTGTGCAGTGCGTGCTGTATGGACATCCGGCGACAAGCGGCTTGTCGAACATCGATTATTTTCTCAGCGGCGCGGCGCTCGAGCCGGTCGACGCGCAACGTCACTATCGCGAGCGCCTGGTTTGCCTGCCCGGAATAGGCGCACGGCCGCTGCGGCCGCCGCAGCCGGGGGATGGCGCCTGGTTCGAGCGGCTCGCCGGGGAGCGGCCGTTGCTGTTGTGCCTGCAGAATTTCATCAAGCTCGAACCGTCGTTCGATGCAACGTTGGCGAAGATCGCCGCATCCAGCGGCGCCCGCATCGGCCTGGTGCCCCGTAATCCTCCGCTGACGCAGCGGTTTCGCGCGCGCATCGAAAAGGCATTCGTGGATCACGGCGTCGACCCGGTCAGGCACCTGCTGTTTCTGCCGGTGCAATCGCATGCCGACTACCTGGCGGGCGTTCGGCTCGCGCCGCTGGTGCTGGACCCGTCATCATTTTCGGGCGGGGCGACCAGTCTCGATGCGTTCAGCGTCGGCACGCCGGTGCTGGCGCATGACGGACCGATGGCACGCGGGCGCCAGTCTTCCGCAATGTTGCGGATGATGGGCGTCGATGAGTTGATTGCCGGCGACGAAGATGACTACGTCGCCAAGGCAGCGCAATACATTCGTGACGTCTCGGCGCGAGAGACCTTGCGCCGGCACATCGAACAACGTCAGGCGGTGCTGTTCGATGATCCCGCACCGGTACACGCGTTTGCCGACTTCCTCGCGACGGCGCACGAGCGCCTGGCGGGAAACGGCTGACGCCCGGCATTGAAGGCCGACACGCGTGAATTGAGCCATTGCGTAAGCTCAACTGCCTGTTCTCTTGCCGTCGGCCGTCGGTGTCCTGCCTGGGAACGAAGCGGCAAATTCCGGGCTGAGCATCGTCGCCGATCGCCCGGGAAGGCAAAGTTCGGTCTGCCGCGGAGCACTGCGCGCGATGACCTTGCCGGCGCGCAGGACGAGCAGCCTCGCGGCTTTCAGGCGGATCGCCTCGAACGGATCGGCAGCCTGCAGCACGACCAGATCGGCGCGGCATCCGGGCTCGATACCGTAGCCGTCGAGGTGCAGGATTTTCGCCGCGTTCGTGGTGACGCCGGCAAAGGCGTCGGCAATGCCGTCGAGCGACGTCATCTGGCCGACATGGATCGCCATGTGCGCGACGTCGAGCATGTCGGCGGAGCCGAACGAGTACCACGGATCCATCACGCAGTCATGTCCGAATGCGACGGTGACGCCGGCAGCGATCAGCTCCGGCGCGCGCGTCATGCCGCGGCGTTTCGGATAGCTATCGTGGCGGCCTTGCAGCGTGATGTTGATCAGCGGATTGGCGATCGCCGCGACGCCGGACTCCGCGATCAGCGGCAGCAGCTTCGAGACGTAGTAGTTGTCCATCGAGTGCATCGAAGTCAGATGCGAGCCGGCGACGCGGCCTTGCAGTCCGAGCCGGTGCGTTTCACGGGCCAGCGTCTCGATATGGCGCGACAACGGGTCGTCCGACTCGTCGCAATGCATGTCGACCGGCAAGCCGCGTTCGGCGGCGATCTCGCAGAGCCGGCGCACCGATGCGGCGCCGTCCGCCATCGTTCGCTCGAAATGCGGAATGCCGCCCACGACATTGACGCCGCGATCCAGGGCGCGCAGCAGGTTCCTCTCCGCGGTCGGCGAACGGTAGAAGCCGTCCTGCGGAAACGCGACCAGCTGCAGGTCGAGGTACGGGGCGACCCGGCGCCGCACGTCGAGCAGGGCGTCTACGGCGAGCAGGCGGTCGTCGCAGACATCCACGTGCGAACGTATGGCCAGCAGGCCCTGCGCCACCGCCATGTCGCAATAGGCCAGCGCGCGCGCCACGACGGCGTCCTGGGTCAATTGCGGCTTGAGCTCTCCCCACAGGGCGATGCCTTCCAGCAGCGTGCCTGACACGTTGCGTCGCGGCAGGCCGAGCGACAAGGCCGCGTCGAGATGAAAATGTGCGTCGACGAACGGGGGCGAGACGAGCCGGCCACGAACGTCGAGTTCTTCGGTTGCGCTTGCGTCAAGACCGGCTTGCAGTGCGACGATCCGGCCGGCCTTGACGCCGATGTCGATGTCACGGCGGCCATCGGGGAGGGTGGCGTGGCGCAGGATCAGGTCCATTCGGATCAGGTCTGAGGGCTGAGAGCCAGAGCGTCGCACGCGGATGCGTCGGACTCAACACCGCAATCACGGGCTCGAGCCTGCCGTGTGCGCAAAGGCATGCAGGGTTTCATTCAGGTGCGCGGTGCGGCAAGGCAAGTTGCGGCAAGTGCTCCGCCATTTCCATCCCTTGCATGCTGGCTCCCGTTGCATCGCTTGCCGCATAGTGCAATTCTAGGGTCCCCTGGATTCAACGCGACGAAACGGTCTCGTCGCCTCGCGCCACGGCATGCTGCCCGCGGCGCACCGAGTCCAAGGGTTCAGCCGTCGGCCCGCGAGGGACGATGCGCGCCGCCTCGCCCATGCGCGAATCGCTTTTGCCAGGAGCCGTCATCGATGAATCTCGCCGCCAATACCGCGATTGCAGCCGCCGCGGCGGAGCTGAACCTGGATCCGTACTGGATGCCGTTCACGCATAACCGCTACTTCAAGCAGCATCATCCGCTGAACCGTCTGCTGGCGGGCGCGGACGGCGCCTATTACACGACGGTCGAAGGACAGCGCCTGTTCGATTGCCTGTCCGGCCTGTGGTGCAGTTCGCTCGGCCATCGCCCGGCAAAGATCGTCGAGGCGGTCAAGCAGCAGCTCGATCGCGCGGACTACATCCCGGCGTTCCAGGTGGCGAGCCCCGAGACATTTCGCCTGGCCGAACGCATCGCCGACGTTGCTCCGGGCGACCTGAACCGCGTGTTCTTCACCAACTCGGGATCGGAGGCGGTCGATACGTCGCTGAAGATCGCGCTTGCCTATCACCGCCTGAAGGGCGAGGCCTCGCGCACCCGCTTCATCGGCCGCGAGAAGGGGTATCACGGCGTCGGCTTCGGCGGCATATCGGTCGGCGGCATGGTCGCCAATCGCAAGATGTTCGCACCGGCGATGATTCCCGGCGTCGATCACCTGCCGCACACGCACAACCTGAAGGAAATGGCTTTCTCGAAAGGCCAGCCGGCATGGGGAGCGCACCTCGCCGACGAACTGGAGAAGATCGTCGCGTTGCATGATGCTTCGACCATTGCCGCGGTCATCGTGGAGCCGATGCAGGGTTCGGTCGGCGTCGTCGTGCCGCCGCAAGGCTACCTGCAGCGCCTGCGCCAGATCTGCGACAAGCACGGGATCCTGCTGATCTTCGACGAAGTCATCTGCGGTTTCGGCCGCATGGGCGACTGGTTCGGTGCGCAGGCTTTCGGCGTGACGCCGGACCTGATCACGTTCGCCAAGGGCGTGAACAACGGTACCGTGCCGATGGGCGGGGTGATCGCGCGCCAGCGCATCTACGATGCCTTCATGCAGGGGCCGGAATACGCGGTCGAATTCTTCCACGGCTACACCTATTCGGCACACCCGCTGGCAGTGGCAGCAGCCAACGCGACACTCGACATGCTGCACGAAGACGATGTGCCGAAACGTTTTGCCGTGCTCGCCGGCAAGATCGAAAGTGGCGCGCACGCGCTCGGCGGCGAACCCAATGTCGTTGACATCCGCAACTGCGGTGCGTCGGCGGCGATCGAGCTTGCCCCGCTGCCGGGGCAGGTCGGCCTGCGCGGATTGCGGCTGTTCGAAGAGGGGCTCAAGCGCGGCATGCTGTTGCGCTTCACCGGCGACACGATTGCAATGGCGCCGCCGGTGATCACGACGCCGGAAGAGCTCGACCGCATGTTCAACGCGGTCGGTGACGCGATTCGGGCGGTGGCGTAGGCAAGATGCTGCGCTTTCCGGATTCGCCAGAGTCACCCCTCCCGCTGGCGGGAGCGGTCGGCGCGCGCAGCGCGCCGGGCGAGGGTGGCGACCGGAAACGCGCGGCTCTCGATGTACCACCCTCGTCGGGCCCTTCGGGCCATCTTCTCCTGCCAGCGGGAGAAGGCAAACATGCAGTTGCTGCAGAGGTCAGGCAATCATGCTCGCACCCGTAATGATTCCGCACCACATTGGCGGCCAGCGCATCGGCAGCGTGCAGGCACGCAGCCTGCCGGTCTACAACCCGGCGACCGGCGAGGAATCCGGCCGGCTGCCGATGGCGACGCCCGAAGACGTCGATGCGGCCGTGCAGGCTGCCAAGGCTGCGTTCCCGGCGTGGTCACAGATGCCGCCCTTGAAGCGTGCGCGCGTGATGTTCCGGTTTCGCGAGTTGCTCGAAGCAAACCAGGACGTACTGGCCGCGCAGATCACGGCCGAGCACGGCAAGACCCACAGCGATGCGCTTGGCGAGGTGCAGCGTGGCATCGAGGTGGTCGAATTCGCCTGCGGCATCCCGCAGCTGCTCAAGGGCGAGGTCACCGAGAACGTCGGCACCCAGGTCGATTCGCACAACCTGCGCCAGCCGCTCGGCGTCGTCGCCGGCATCACGCCGTTCAACTTTCCGGCCATGGTGCCGCTGTGGATGGCGCCGATCGCGATGGCCTGCGGCAACTGCTTCGTGTTGAAACCTTCGGAACGCGATCCTTCCGCGTCGCTGCTGCTGGCCGACTGGCTGAAGCAGGCCGGCTTGCCGGACGGCGTGTTCAACGTCGTGCACGGCGACAAGGTCGCGGTCGACGCGATTCTCGAGCATCCGGACGTCAAGGCCGTCAGCTTCGTCGGCTCGACGCCGATCGCGCGCTACATCTATGCAACCGGCTGCGCGCACGGGAAGCGCGTGCAGGCGCTCGGTGGCGCGAAGAACCACATGGTGGTCATGCCCGACGCCGATCTCGACCAGGCCGCCGATGCGCTGATGGGCGCGGGCTACGGTTCGGCGGGCGAACGCTGCATGGCGATTTCGGTTGCCGTTGCGGTCGGCGACAAGGTGGCCGACGCGCTGGTCGAAAAACTGGCGCCGCGCGTGCGCGCACTGGCAATCGGTCCGGGCGACGCAAAGGGCAAGGACATGGGGCCGCTGATCAGCGCCGCGCATCGCGACAAGGTGAAAGGCTACGTCGATACCGGCGTCGCCGAGGGCGCCAAGCTGGTCGTCGACGGGCGCGGACTCAAGGTCGATGGCTGCGACAACGGCTATTTCCTGGGCGGCTGCCTGTTCGACGGCGTGCGGCCCGGCATGAAGATCTACCGGGAAGAAATCTTCGGGCCCGTGCTGGGCATCGTGCGTGTCGCCGACTACGACGAAGCCGTCGCGCTGGTCAACGATCACGAATACGGCAACGGCGTCGCGTTGTTCACGCGCGACGGCGGCGCGGCGCGCGACTTCGTCAGCCGCATCCAGGTCGGCATGGTCGGCATCAACGTGCCGATTCCGGTGCCGATGGCATTCCACAGCTTCGGCGGCTGGAAGGCATCGCTGTTCGGCGATCATGACATCTACGGCCCCGAAGGCGTGCGCTTTTACACGCGGCTGAAAACGGTCACGACGCGCTGGCCGGCGAGCATTCGCTCCGGCGCGCAATTCGTCATGCCGACGAGCGGGTGATGGCTCGCGGTTCGCCGTCGGGGCAATAGCCGGCCCGTTACTTGCTAGCTTCCAACCGGAATCGGTACCAAGGGGACTGAATGCCACGTCAGGAAAAAGCCGATATCGCTGCAGGCCGTCTGTCCGCCGCGCAGCTGGACGAAAACTTCGCCGATGTTTCGCCGCCGCTCGATCGCCAGGCAGCATTGATCGCCGCGCAGCGTTGTCTGTACTGCTTCGACGCGCCGTGCATCAAGGCTTGTCCGACCGGCATCGACATTCCAAGCTTCATCCGCCGCATCACGACCGACAACCTGCGCGGCGCGGCGCTCGACATCCTCGGTGCGAATATCCTTGGCGGGACGTGCTCCCGCGTCTGCCCGACCGAAATCCTGTGCGAGGGCAGTTGCGTACGCAACCATCCCGATGATGCGCCGGTGCAGATCGGTGCGCTGCAGCGTCATGCCACCGACTGGGTGTTCTCCGGCAACGTGCCGTTGTTCGAGCGCGGCAAGCCGAGCGGCCAGCGCGTCGCGGTCGTCGGTGCCGGCCCGGCTGGGCTGGCCTGCGCGCATGCGCTCGCGCGGGCGGGGCACGACGTCGTCGTCTTCGATGCGCGCGCGAAAGCCGGCGGCCTGAACGAATACGGCATCGCCAAATACAAGATGCTCGACTTCGCCGCGCGCGAGATCGACTGGCTGCTTTCGATCGGAGGAATCGAGGTCCGCGGCGGCAGGGCGCTCGGCCAAAACCTGTCGCTGGCCGACCTGCGGCGGGATTTCGCGGCCGTTTTCATCGGCGTCGGGCTCGCCGCGGTCAATGTACTGGGCGTCGAAGGCGAGGATCTTTCCGGCGTGCGCAACGCGGTCGACTTCATCGCCGAACTGCGCCAGACACCGGATCTTTCGCGGCTGCCGATCGGCCGCCGCGTCGTCGTGATCGGCGGCGGCAACACCGCGATCGATGCCTCGGTGCAGAGCCGCAAGCTCGGGGCCGAACGCGTGCTGCTTGCATACCGGCGCGGCGCGGCGCAGATGAGCGCAACCTTCGCCGAACGCGAATTTGCCCAGACCCAGGGCGTGACGCTGGTCGAATGGGTGCAGCCCAGGCGCATATTGGGTTCCGGCGGCAAAGTAACCGGAGTCGAGTTCGAGTACACGAAGCTCGATGCCGACCGGCGGCTGGTCGGCACCGGCGAACGCCTGATCGTGCCGGC
>DATNFS010000150.1:0-14627 GCA_035606275.1 Rudaea sp. | reverse complement strand
CCGCATTTCTGCTCGATGAAGATCACGCAGGACGTGCGCGACTACGCCAAGGAGCACGGCGTCGATGAAGTCGTCGCGCTCGATGCCGGCATGGCGGAAAAGGCGGCGGAGTTCCGCGCGGGCGGGGCGGAGATCTATCGTGCCGAATAGCACTCCGGGCGCGAACCGCCTGGCGCTCGACGCATGAAGCTCGCGGCGCCCTTCATCCAGTTGCCGCTGCGTTTCGACGCGCCGGCGCTCGCTGCGGAGATCGCGCGGCTCGACGAGTCGGCATGGGTGCCGCATCCGCAGGGCTTCGCCGGCAACTCGGCGCTGCCGCTGATCGCCGTCAACGGCGACGTCGACGAAGACGGTGTCGAAGGTCCGATGCGGGCGACGCCGCTGCTGGCGCGCCTGCCGTACCTGCGCCGGGTACTCGGCAGCCTCGGCGCGGTGCTCGGACGCACGCGCCTGATGCGCCTGTCCGGCAACGCCGAGGTCAAGCCGCATATCGACCAGGGTTATTACTGGGCCGAGCGCATGCGCGTGCACGTGCCGGTCGTGACGACGCCGGGCGTGCGCTTCCACTGCGGCGGCGCGCAGATCCACATGGCCGCGGGCGAATGCTGGATCTTCGACACGTGGCGCCTGCACCGCGTGCACAACGACGGCGAGCAGGCGCGCATCCACCTGGTCGTCGACACGGTCGGCGGCGACGGCCTGTGGGACCTGCTCGCACGCGGGCGGCCGCATCAGGCGCCGACCGCCGGCTGGCCGGTGCAGAACGTGTCCGCCGGCGAGATGGCGGAACCCACGCTCGAATTCGAGTCGCTCAACCTGCCGAAGGTGATGAGTCCGTGGGAACTGCGCTCGCACATCGGCTTCCTGTTCACCGAGTGCCAGCCGCATGCCGACCTGCCGGTGCTGCAGCAGTCGGCGCTGCGCTTCCTGCGCCGCTGGCAGGCGCAGTGGACAGCACACGGCGAAGCCGACGCCGCGCGCCCGCGCTACCAGGCGATTCTCGACGAATTCGTCGCCGACGTGCGCCGCCTCGGCCGCAACATCGGCCTGCGCAACGAGGTGACGTTGTCCGATGCGATGCAGGCGATGGTGACGAAGGCGGCGTTGTCCGGCGGCCGCTTCGCGCCGCGCTCGAAGAGCGCCGCAACACGCAGCGCCGCCTCGACGCACATGGGCCGCGACGAGGAGTTCGATCGTCCGGTCTTCATCGTGTCGTCGCCGCGGTCGGGATCCACGCTGCTGTTCGAGACGCTGGCGCGTGCGCGCAACGTCTGCACGATCGGCGGCGAAAGCCACGGCCTGATCGAAACGCTCGGCGGACTGCACCCGGCCGCGCGCGGCTACGATTCGAACCGGCTCGATGCCGATGCCGCCACGGCCGAAGTTGCGCTGGCATTGCGCGCGCGCTTTCTCGCCGCGCTGCGCGACCGCAGCGGCGCGGCGCCGGCGCGGTTTCCGCTGCGCATGCTCGAGAAGACACCGAAGAATTCGTTGCGCGTGCCGTTCCTGGCGCGCGTGTTCCCCGAGGCGCATTTCATCTATCTGTATCGCGATCCGCGCGAGACGCTGGCGAGCATGATGGAAGCCTGGCAGTCGGGCACGTTCCGCACCTATCCCGACCTGCCGGGATGGAGCGGCCCGCCGTGGTCGCTGCTGCTGACGCCGGGATGGCGCGAGCTGAGCGGTCGGTCGCTGGTCGAGATCGTCACCGCGCAATGGGAAGCCGCTTCGCGCATCCTGCTCGGCGATCTGGAGGCGTTGCCGCCGGATCGCTGGAGCGCCGTGCGCTACGACGCCCTGCTGCGCGATCCGCCCGGCGAAGTCGCGCGCCTGTGCGCGGCCGTGGATTTCGAATCGGACGGCGCCGTCGGCCAGGATCTGCCGCTGTCGCGCTACACCGTCTCGAAGCCCGACGCGCAGAAATGGCGGCGCCACGCCGACGTGATCGAGCCGGCGCTGGCCGCGGTTGCGGCGACCATCGCGCGCGCCGAACTTGCGGCGGCTTGAGATCCAGTCGGCGCGTCGGCAGCGGCGACGCCGGGCACGCACGGGATCGCCCGCTTTCAGCATGTATACTTGTGCCGCCTGCGGTCGCTGCGACGGCGGTCCGCGCGTGCCTTCTTTTTTGTTCCGCGCCAGAGGGTAGTCCATGGCCATCATCAGCCGTTTCCACGAGTCGCGCACACGCTGGCTGTTGCGCGCTGGCGGCGTGCTGGTTGCGCTGTATCTCGTTATCGTGCTGGCGTTGATGTGGTGGTGGAGCTACGAACCGGAGCAGTTCGATGTCGCCAGGGTCGCGCAGCAACGCGCGGCGGCGCACCAGCAGGCGCTGGTCGCGGGCTCGGTCGTCACCAGCACGCTGATGGGTTGCGCCGAAACGTTGCTCGACAAGCGCGGCGGCTACATCTCGAACGACCTGTTCCCGCCAGGCTTGCTGATGGACAACGTGCCGAACTGGGAATTCGGCGTGCTGACCGCGACGCGCGACCTGGCGCGCGAACTGCGCAACAAGTTTTCGCGCTCGCAATCCCAGTCCGAGGAAGACGTCGACCTCAAGGAAGCCGACCCGCTGTTCTCCAGTCCGAACGACCGCTGGCTGCTGCCGAGCTCGGAAGGGCAGTACCGCAAGGCGATCGCCCACATCGACGGCTACTTCGTGCGTATCGGCAAGAACGACCCGAACGGCGCGCAGTTCTATGCGCGCGCGGACAACCTCGCCGATTACTTCGACCTGGTATCGACGCGGCTCGGCAGCCTGTCGCAGCGCCTGTCGGCAAGCGTCGGCCAGCTGCGCCTGGAAGGCGACGCGCCGGTCGATCCCGGTGCGCCGAAGAACGCCAGCGGCCAGCAGATCGTCAAGACGCCGTGGTCGAAGATCGACGACGTGTTCTACGAATCGCGTGGCTACACCTGGGCGCTGCTGGAACAGCTCAAGGCGGTCGAGGTCGATTTTGCGCCGATCCTGCAGCGCAAGAACGCCGTCGTCGGACTCAAGCAGGTCATCCGCGAGCTCGAGGAATCGCAGAAGACGGTGTGGAGTCCGCTGATCCTCAACGGCAGTCCGTTCGGTTTCTTCGCCAATCACTCGCTGGTCATGGCGAACTACGTTTCGCGCGCGAACGCGGCGATGATCGACCTGAAGTCGCTGCTGGATCGCGGGTGATCCTTGGTGCGAGCAGAATCCGTCGTCGTTCCTCGACCCGCACGGCGCCTTGAGCCCTCCCTTCAACGAAAGGGTTGGGCAGGGATGGCGTCAGCCAGGTGTCCCCGGAAACGGACCCGATCCCGGCCCGTCCCGTGCTGCCTTCATGCAGCCGAACTGAACATCGGCCGCAACGGATGGTCTGCGTCAACCCGACTTTGAAATTCCCATGAAGAAACTTCTCACCGATTGGCGTCTGGCCTGGCTGCTGCTGCTGCTGCCGGTCGCGTTGTTCCTGCCGGCGATGCCGATCGACGAAACACGCTATCTCTCGGTTGCCTGGGAAATGCGCGCCAGCGGCGATTTCCTGCTGCTGCACCTCAACGGCGCGCCGTATACCGACAAGGGGCCGCTGCTGTTCTGGCTGGTCAATGCGGCCTGGAGCGTCGCCGGGCTGAACGTCTGGATCGTCCGCCTCGGCGTGCTGGCCGTGTCGCTGGCCTCGCTGCTGCTGTTCGAACGCCTGGTGCGCCGCCTCGGAACGGACAGCAGCGACGGCAACACCGCATTGGCGCGCCGCGCGACGCTGATGCTCGCGGGGATTGTATACATTGCGCTTTTCTCCAGCGCGATCATGTTCGACGTGCTGCTGACCGCATGCGTCCTTGTCGCGATGCACGGCGTACTTGACCTCGATGCCCGGCGCTGGCGTCGCGGTGTCGTGCTGTTTGCGGTCGGGCTCGGGACCGGCTTGCTCGTCAAGGGGCCGGTCGTGCTGCTCGATGCCGGCATGGTCGCGCTGGTCGCGGCGTGGTGGAGCGCCACGGCACGCGAGGAAAAGGCGAAATGGCATGGCTGCGTCGTGCTCGGCATGCTCGGCGGCGTGGCAATCGCGCTGGCATGGGCGCTGTCCGCTTACGGCCTGCAGGGATTCTGGGACGCCGTCGTCCTGCGCCAGACGATAGGCCGCGTCGCCAAGAGCTTCGCCCACCAGCGGCCGCTATGGTGGTACTTCATGGTGCTGCCGCTCATGTTGCTGCCATGGACGCTTGCCTTGCGGGCGCCGTGGGCGGCGTGGCGCGGGGCCTTGCTCGCACCGTCCAGGGCGCTGCGCTTCGCCATGGCCTGGTTCATTCCGGCTTTCGTCGCCTTTTGCCTCGTCAGCGGCAAGCAGCCGCATTATCTGCTGCCGCTGCTGCCGGCGGTGGCGCTGTACCTGGCGCAGGTGCTCGGCTCGGAAGGGGGCCGCCTGCGCAATCGCCTGTTTGCCGCATTGGTTCTCGTCGCGGGCTTCGCATTGGCGGCAGTACCGTATCTTGCCGCGCGTGCCGGCGACATCGCCTGGATCGGGCGCCTGGTCAAGGCCGGGACGCTGACCGAATCGTCGCTGCATGTGTTTGCCGGCATCTGGCCGCTTTGGGGCGTGCTGGCGCTCGCGCTCGGCATCTGGCTGCTGCGCAAGCGCGACGGTACCGCGGTCGAACTGACGCTTGCCAGTGCTGCGGTCGCGATGATCGGCATGTTGACGCTGGCGCAGGGGGTCGGTCCGTACGTCGACGTGACCGCGGCGGCGATGCGCATCAAGGACTTCCAGACCCGCGGCCAGCCGATCGCACACCTGGCCTGGCATCATGGCCTGTTCGAATTCCCCGGCCGCCTCACCCAGCCGCTGGAAAAGGTCAACTACTCCGACCTGCGTGCCTGGTGCGAAGCGCATCCCGACGGAGAAATTGTATCGTTCTACACAAAGTATCCGATCACGGCGAAACCCGATGTCGAGATGCCCTATCGCTTCGGCCGCATCCGCTTCTGGCACGCGGCCGACATCCTGACGATGCCGCCGCCGGGTGCGCCGCCCAAGGCGGACGACGAGGACGATACGCCCGAGGATTGACAGGGCGCTGGCGCTGACTTGCTCCGATCGTCATTCCGGCGCAAGGCCGAAATCGGTCCTTGGCCCTGCTCTTCAAAGTGAGGGCGGGTGGCGAGCAGGGCGCTTCTTCTCGCACGTGTTCCTTCTTTCTTCATTCCGGCCAAAGCCGGACTGTGCGGAACAGCGCGCGCCGCAGGTCAGAACGCCGGCTTTTCCGGGCAGTCCTGGTAGCGCGCGATCGAGGCGAGGATTTCCTTCTTCGCGGCGGCGGCGTCGTCCCAGCCGTCCACTTTTACCCATTTGCCTTTTTCCAGGTCCTTGTAGTGCTCGAAGAAATGGCCGATGCGGTCGCGCCAGTGCTGGGCAACATCCTTCAGGTCGTTGATGTGGTCATAGTGCGAGAACACCTTGATCGCCGGCGCGGCGACGATCTTGGTGTCCTCGCCGGACTCGTCGGTCATGCGCAGCATTGCAACCGGGCGGCAGCGGATCACGGCGCCCGGGATCAGCGGCAGCGGTATCAGCACCAGCACGTCGACCGGATCGCCGTCGCCGCAGAGCGTGTGCGGCACGTAGCCGTAGTTGCACGGATAGCGCATCGGCGTCGCCAGCACGCGGTCGACGAAGATCGCCCCGGTGCTCTTGTCGACTTCGTATTTGACCGGCTCGGCGTCCTTGGGAATCTCGATGACGACATTGATTTCGTTCGGCACGTCGCGGCCGGCGGGGACGAGGTTCAACGCCATGGCTTGCTCTCTCATGAAACCGTTTCGCGGGGGCCGCGAAGGATACGCGAAAGCCGGTCCGCGCGCATGCGCGCGGCCGCGGCCCGGCAGGGTGTTCCGATGGCTCCGCGCACGACCGCGGCCCGATGTTTCCGGCGCGATCGTCAACCCGCTTCAGCGCAGGTTGCCAAGGGCGGTCCGAGAATATCGGCTTTACATGCCGGAAAGGAGAGGTCATGGCACACGCACAGCCAAAAGCGCACGCGAAGGCGGCCGAGGAAATCCGCGAGCCGGTCAAGAAGACACCAGCCGACCACGTGAGCGACGCGCTTGCACAGCTCAAGGAAATGCGCCACTACTCCAAGACCAATGTGGAGCACCTGACCTCGATCTGGATGTTGTTCGACGGCGAGCTCTCCAGGCTCAAGCGCACCGAAAAGATCGAGGATCTGATGAACCGGCAGAGCCAGTTGCACGACGCGCTCGAAGCGATGATCGGCGACCTGGATGGCGTGCTGAAGGAAATGCAGCCGGCGGCGCCGGAATGACTTGCCGCTTGGCTCGCCGCGCTTGGAGAAACCGCACGAGACGGTGACATCGGCAATTGCGGGTTGCGGTGACCGCCTTCACCCGCGCCCAAGCCAGTGGGAACGGCGCCGTCGGCTACGTCGGACACGCGTCGTCTTCGCGGGGTTCACCCTCACCCCGCTGCGCTCTCAGGCTCGGCAATCCCGCGTCCCCGAGAGACCCGGCCTTGGCCGGGGGTGGTCAGCCGTTCGCAGGCGCGAGATGCGATGACCCGAGACATCCCTGTCGCGCCGGCATTCCTGCCGGCGCAGTCAACGCATCTCGCCAGAGCCCCTGCTCACCCCTGCCAGCTGAGTCGGTGCCGTGCGGGCCGGCTTCGAAAGGGGCCGCACGGCAACCGATGGCGTCGAGGTTAGAGAAGCGGGATGAGCAGCAGGGCGACGATGTTGATGATCTTGATCAGCGGATTGACTGCCGGACCCGCCGTGTCCTTGTACGGATCGCCGACGGTGTCGCCGGTCACGGCCGCCTTGTGCGCATCCGAGCCCTTGCCGCCGAAGTTGCCGTCCTCGATATACTTTTTCGCATTGTCCCAGGCGCCGCCGCCCGTGGTCATCGAGATCGCGACGAACAGGCCCGTGACGATCGTGCCGACCAGCACGCCGCCGAGTGCCTTGGCGCCCTCGACGCTGGAACCGGTGATGAACTTAGCGCCGAACGCGACGACGATCGGCACGAGCACCGGCAGCAGCGACGGGATCAGCATTTCCTTGATCGCCGACTTGGTCAGCATGTCGACGGCCTTGGAATAGTCCGGCTTGCCGCTGCCGTCCATGATGCCCTTGATCTCGCGGAACTGGCGGCGCACTTCCTCGACGACGGACCCCGCCGCACGGCCGACAGCTTCCATCGCCATCGACGCGAACAGGTATGGAATCAGGCCGCCGATGAAGAGGCCAATGATGACCATGTGGTCGGACAGGTCGAAGGTGAAGATCTTGTCCGGGTTGGCTATCGAGAGGTTGTGTGTGTAGTCGGCGAACAGCACGAGTGCCGCCAGGCCGGCCGAACCGATCGCGTAGCCCTTGGTCACGGCCTTGGTCGTATTGCCGACCGCGTCGAGCGGGTCGGTGATTTCGCGGATTTCCTTCGGCAGGCCGGCCATCTCGGCGATGCCGCCCGCGTTGTCGGTGATCGGGCCATACGCGTCGAGCGCGACGATCATGCCGGTCATCGACAGCATGGCGGTGGCGGCGATCGCGATGCCGTACAGGCCGGCGAAGTAATGCGCGAGCCAGATCGCCGCGCAGATCGCGATCACCGGGTAGGCGGTCGATTTCATCGACACGCCGATGCCGGCGATGATGTTGGTCGCGTGGCCGGTCGTCGAGGCCTGCGCAACGTGGCGCACCGGTGCGTATTCGGTTGCGGTGTAGTACTCGGTGATGACGACCATCGCCACGGTCAGCAGGATGCCGATCACGGCGCAGAAGTAGACGTTCCAGACGCCGAACTTGGAGCCGGCCATGAACGCCTGGGTCACCGGCACGAATGCGATCAGCGCGAGCACGGCCGACACGCCGACGCCGACGTAGAGCGCATTCATGATCTTGCCGCCGGCCCTGGCCTTGACGAAGAACGTGCCGATGATCGAGGCGAGGATCGACACGCCGCCGAGCACGAGCGGATACAGGATGCCGTTGTGACCGCCGACATCGGCGCCGAGCACGCCGCCGAGCAGCATCGTCGCGATCAGCGTGACCGCGTAGGTTTCGAACAGGTCGGCGGCCATGCCGGCGCAGTCGCCGACGTTGTCGCCGACGTTGTCGGCGATCACGGCCGGGTTGCGCGGGTCGTCCTCCGGAATGCCGGCTTCGACCTTGCCGACCAGGTCCGCGCCCACGTCGGCGCCCTTGGTGAAGATGCCGCCGCCCAGGCGCGCGAAGATCGAGATCAGCGACGAGCCGAACGCCAGGCCGATCAGCGCGTGCAGCGCTTCGTCATCGGTCTTGCCCATGTGCAGCAGGAATACGTAGTAGCCGGCCACGCCGAGCAGGCCGAGGCCGACCACCAGCATGCCGGTGATCGCGCCGCCGCGGAACGCGATCTGCAGCGCCGCGTTCATGCCGTTGCGCGCCGCTTCGGCCGTGCGCACGTTCGCCTGCACCGAGATGTTCATGCCGATGAAGCCGGTCAGGCCCGACAGCAGCGCACCGATCGCAAAACCGAATGCCGCATACCAGCCGAGCTTGGTCAGGCCGATGATGACGAACAGCACCACGCCGACGATCGCGATCGTGCGGTATTGGCGGTTGAGGTAGGCGCGTGCGCCCTCCTGGATCGCCAGTGCGATCTCCTGCATGCGTGCGTTGCCGGCAGGCTTGGCCAGAATCCAGCTGCGCGACCAGACGCCGTAGATGATCGCAACCAGGGCGCAGCCCAGCGCGATCCAGAGACCGTATTCCTGCAACATTGAACCCTCCCGGGAATTTAAGGCAGTGAAAATCAGGCAAAGCGGATTTAATCCCGAAGTATAGCGGCGCGGCGCCGGAACGCCAGTCAGCCAGGGTTGCAGGACTTTCCCATTGTCGATTTGGCGGTGAACAGGCGGGACTGCGCGCCGTGTCGCTGTGTCAATACGCCCTCGCGGCACATGCTATAAGACGTTCCCGCCGGACGTTCGAATCAGGCAAGACATGCCGCCCAGCCCGTCATCGTATCTGCCCAACCTGACCGGTGTGCGTGGCTTGGCAGCCGTATGGGTGCTCGGCCAGCATTCGTGGAATTACGCCAACAGTCCGCCGCTGGTCGTGCCGTCCCTGCACCTGGACTTCACGCCGCTGCTCAAGTGCGGTTACGTGGGCGTCGACCTGTTCTTTGTGCTTTCGGGTTTCCTGCTCAGCATGCCGTTTCATCGCGCCGCGCTCGAGTGCCGGGCAACACCTTCGTTGAAGGAATTCTGGATTCACCGCTGCCGGCGCGTGTTGCCGGCCTATTGGCTTCAACTGGCCATTCTCGCGACAGTCTTCTTCGTCCTCGGAATTCATCCCGACCAGATCGCGCCGCGCAATCTTGCCGCGCACGCCCTGCTGATTTTCAACATCGTGCCATGGCCGGTGCCGCTCATGAACGTGGTCTACTGGTCGATGCCGGTAGAGTGGGATTTTTACGTCGTATTGCCGCTGCTCGCCTGGCTCGTCACGCGCACCCGCTGGCCGCTGGCGTGGCTTTTGGCCGTGACGTTCGCAGTGGCTTTCCGCGTGCTCTGCTACTGGTCACTGACCGACGTGCACCTGGCGCGGTTTGTCGCCTATGGCGAAATCCAGCAGCTGCCCGCACGCATCGACCAGTTCGTCGTCGGCATCTGCGTGGCCTGGATCGCGGCAAGCAGGCCGCTATCGCAGCGAGGATCGAACGCATGCCTGGTCGCCGGCATGGTCGGAATCCTCATCATGCTTTACCTCGCTGCACCGCGCGACGATTTTCTGGTGCGCGCCGATGCGCCATATATTTTTTACCATCACAGCCTGACCGCCTTGGCGTTCGGCTTGCTCGTGCTCGGTGCCGCGGGCAGGACGCGCCTCGGCACGCTGCTGTTCGCCAACCGGCCGATGACGTTTCTCGGTTTGATCAGCTACAGCCTGTACCTGTGGCACCACCCGTTGCTGGGCATCCTCCTGGTCAACGGCTATACATCAGGCGCGATCGCGCCGGCGTGGCAAGTCGTGATGCTCGCACTGCCTGGGGTGCTCATCGTTTCCTGGCTGTCGTACCGTTTCGTCGAGACACCGTTCTTGCGCGCCACGGTCGTTCCAAAGCGGGTGCAAGCTGAGGCGGCCTAGCTGTTCGGCTTACTTGTCGGCGATCGAATAGGGCGGCAGCTTCTTCCGGACCAGCACGCGCCTGAGCCGGGCGTATTTTGGCAGGCCGGTCGTTGCATCGTAAGGCGGCTTGTCTTCGCCGCGGATCAATGGCTCGAAATAGGTACGCGCCGCCGCGGTGATGCCGAAGCCGTCCTTGCGGATGTAGTTCGACGGCAGCTTCTTTTCGATGTTCGCGACCTTGGTGATCGGCGCCGGCACGATCTGCCACTTGAACGGCTTGTTCGACACGCGCCTGATCACCGGCATCACGGCGTTTTTCCCGGCGAGTGCGTACTCGACCGCGGCCTTGCCGACGGCATACGCCTGTTCGGCATCGGTCTTCGACGCCAGGTGTCGCGCCGAGCGCTGCAGATAATCCGGCACGGCCCAGTGGTACTTGTAGCCAAGTTTGCCTTTTACCAATTGCGCGATCAGCGGACCGACGCCGCCGAGCTGGGTGTGGCCGAACGCATCGGTCGTGCCGGCTTCCGCGAGGAACTTGCCGTCGCTGTTCTTCAGTCCTTCCGACACGACCACGGAACAATAGCCGACGCGTTCGACCGTGCTCTTCACCTTCGCCAGAAATGCCTCTTCATGGAACGGGATCTCCGGAAACAGGATGATGTGCGGCGGATCGTCGGCGCCCTTGCCGGCCAGCCCGGCCGAGGCGGCAATCCAGCCGGCGTGGCGGCCCATGACTTCCATGACGAACACCTTGGTCGACGACTCGCTCATCGAGGCGACGTCGAGGCTTGCTTCCAGAATCGACACGGCGGTGTATTTCGCGACCGAGCCGAAACCGGGGCAGCTGTCGGTCACCGGCAGGTCGTTGTCGACCGTCTTGGGCACGCCGATGACCTGCAGCGGATAGCCGAGCTCGGCACCGATCGCCGAGATCTTCAGTGAGGTATCGGCCGAATCGTTGCCGCCGTTGTAGAGGAAATAGCGGATGTCGTGCGCGCGCAGCACGTCGATCAGGCGCTCGTAGCGCGCACGGTCGACTTCGAGCGACTTCAGCTTGAAGCGGCACGAGCCGAACGCGCCGCCCGGCGTATGGCGCAGCGCGGCAATCGCGGCGCGCTGCTCCTTGCCCAGGTCGAACAGTTCTTCGCGCAGTGCGCCGATGATGCCGTTGCGCGCGGCATAGGCCTTGATGCGGTGCTTGCGGCACGCCTCGATGACCGCGCAGGCGGTCGCATTGATCACGGCGGTCACCCCGCCGGACTGCGCATACAGCAGATTGCCCTGACTCATGCTGAAAAGCCCTGAAAGTTTGACTCTAATGGCTGCTGCCGCTAGCTTACCCGATAGCGATGCCGGGGTGCCGGGGATACCGTCGCCGCGTTGCGACGGCTCATTACGAAGGGAACAAGAACATAACCATGCGCATCGTTTTCTTCGGCCCGAACGGATCGGGCAAAGGCACGCAGGCCGCCCTGCTCAAAGCCGAACTGAAGGTGCCGCATATTTCCACGGGCGACCTGCTGCGCGCCGCCGTCAAGGCCGGCACGCCGCTCGGCGTCAAGGCCAAGGCCGTGATGGAAGCCGGGCAACTGGTTTCCGATGAAATCGTGCTCGGCATGCTCGAAGAGCGCCTGGCCGAGCCCGATGTGCGTTCCGGCTTCATCCTGGACGGCTATCCGCGCAATCTCGCCCAGTGCGCCGCGCTGGAAACGCTGCTCGACCGGCTCGGCCAGCCGCTCGATGTCGCGATCAAGCTCGACGTGCCGGACAGCGCGATCCTCGGCCGTTGCGAGATCCGCTTCGCCGCCGAGCACCGCAGGGACGACGACCCGGCGATCGTGCGCAAGCGTCTGGACGTCTATCGCGCGCAGACCGAACCGGTCGCCGAGCATTTTGCCCAGCTGGGCAAACTCCAGACTGTCGATGGCGTCGGCAGCGTCGAACAGGTCTTCGCGCGCATACTGGGCGCGCTGCCCCGCTAGCGCCACCTTCGCGCGACGCTTGTCCGCTCCGTGCGCGCGGGCGACAATCGCTGGCCGCTGCGCCATTCCCACCGAGGTTTCATGCCGTCGTTTTTCAGCTTGATCCGCGATATCTGCCTGCTGCGCCGCGGGCCGCAAGACCTGCCGTATTCGGTGCCCCTGCTGGTCATGGTCGCGATCGCGTTCGTCGTGCTGCGGCTCGGCCTTGCAATCGCCACCGGCGTGTCGCTCGGGATGATGCTGGCCGGGGCACTGCTGTGGCTGCTCTACACGCTCGGCACGCTGAACCTGATCCTGAGCCTGCGCGGCCTGCGCAACCGTTTCGTGCAGGCGGCAACCGCGCTGCTCGGCTGCACGCTCGCGTTCGACGTGCTGAGCGCGCCGCTGGCTCTGCTGCTGGGCGACCTGCCGAAGGTGCCGACCGAGCTGACCGGCGTGCAGTCGGCCGTGATCCTGATTTCCGCACCGCTGGGCATCTGGAACATCGTCGTGGTCGCCCACGTGTTCCGCAACAGCTTCGGCATTCCGTTCCTGAGCGCCGGGCTGTTTGCGCTGCTGTGGATCGTCTCGGCCGCGGTGCTGGTCGCTGCTGCCGGCGCGCCTGCGGCCGGCTGAGCGGTCGTACGGCGGTGAAGCTGCATATCCTGGGCATCTGCGGCACGTTCATGGGCGGCGTCGCCGCGCTGGCGCGCGAGCTCGGCCATACGGTCGAAGGATCCGACCAGAACATCTATCCGCCGATGAGCGAGCAGCTGGCCGCGCTCGGCATCACGCTGAAGCAGGGCTACCGTGCCGAGCATCTGGGTTCCGCCGATCCGGCGCAGGCGCCGGACCTCGTCGTCGTCGGCAACGCGATGTCACGCGGCAACGCGGCCGTCGAGTACCTGCTGAACGCGCGCCTGCCGTACGTTTCCGGCCCGCAATGGATCGGCGAGAACGTGCTCGCGTCGCGCCGCGTGTTCGCCGTTGCCGGGACGCACGGCAAGACCACCACGACCGCGATGCTCGCCTGGATGCTCGAAGCCGCGGGCCGTGCACCGGGGTTCCTGGTCGGCGGCGTGCCGGAGAACTTCGGCGTGTCGGCAAGACTTGGAGGCGCACCGCTGCACGAATCCGGTTGGAGCGCGCATCCGTCCCTGGGGCGTCTTCCCATCGGCGTCCCTGCCTCAGCCTCGGTTGCTGCTCGCGATGCCATTCAAGGCAGCGCGAAAGCGCAGCAACTTCGACCTGCAGATTTCGTCATTGAGGCGGACGAATACGACACCGCATTCTTCGACAAGCGTTCGAAATTCGTGCACTACCGCGCGCAAATCGCGATCCTCAACAACCTCGAGTTCGATCACGCCGACATCTTTCCGGATATCGCGGCGATCCAGCGCCAGTTCCATCATCTGGTGCGCACCGTGCCGGGCAACGGCCGGCTGATCGTCAATGCCGAAGACGCGCGCGTGGCCGAGGTGCTGGCGATGGGCGCATGGTCGCCGGTCACGACTTTCGGCATCGAGCGTGGCGACTGGCGCGCACGGCTGCTCGAGGCCGACGGCTCGCGATTCGTGGTGCTGCATGACGGGCGCGAGATCGGCGAAGTGCGCTGGGACCTGCTCGGCCGGCACAACGTCATGAACGCGCTCGCCGCACTCGCCGCTGCCGACGCCGGCGGCGTCGATGCGGCGGCGGCGCTCGCGGCGCTCGCGAAATTCCGCAGCGCCAGGCGCCGGCTCGAACTGGTTGGCGAGCGCGCCGGCATCCGCGTCTACGACGACTTCGCGCATCACCCGACTGCGATCGCGACGACGCTGGCCGGGCTGCGTGCCCGCGTTGGCGATGCGCGCATCCTGGTCGGCATGGAGCCGCGCTCGAACTCGATGCGCGCCGGCGCACACGCGGCAGAACTCGCACCGAGCCTGCGCGACGCCGATGCGGTCGTGTTCCTGAAAAAAGCCGGGCTCGAGTGGGATGCCAGCCAGGTCAGCGATGCGCTCGGCGGCCGTGGCGAAACGGCGGAATCGGTCGATGCGCTGCTCACCGCGCTCGCCGGACGCGCCCGCGCGGGGGACCATGTGGTGTTCATGTCCAACGGCAGCTTCGAAAACGCGCCGCGACGCTTCCTCGAACTTGCCGAATGATGCTTCCGCAGCGGCTGATCCGGGCCTAAACTGGCCGGCGATGGGCTCTGCAGCCGCGCTCGACATTCCGCTGTTTCCGCTCAATACGGTGCTGTTTCCGGGCGGGCTGCTCAACCTGCGCGTATTCGAGCGCCGCTATCTGGACATGGTGCGCGATTGCGCGCGCACCGGTGCCGGCTTCGGCGTGTGCCTGATCCTGCATGGGCGCGAAGTCGGTGAACCCGCAGTACCGGCGGCGATCGGCACGCTCGCGCATATTGTGGATTTCTATACGCAGCCCGACGGCCTGCTCGGCATCTGCGTCAACGGCGGCCGCCGCTTCCACGTCGACCGCTCGCGCGTGCGCGACAACGGTCTCGCGCACGGCGAGGTGCGCCTGCTGCCGGAAGACTCCTCCGTTCCGGTGCCGCCCGAGTTCCAGCTG
>DATNFS010000149.1:0-7884 GCA_035606275.1 Rudaea sp. | reverse complement strand
CGCGAAGATGTGATACAGCGGGATCGCGGTGACGATGACTTCCTCGCCCTCGCGCGCGCTGGCGCCGAGCCACGCCGACGACTGCTGCATGTTGGCGACCATGTTGCCATGGGTCAGCATCGCCCCCTTGGCGACTCCGGTGGTGCCGCCGGTGTATTGCAGGAAGGCGATATCGCCGTGTCCGATCTCGACTTTTGGGGGCGGCTTGCGCGCCCCCGCCGCAAGCGCCTTGTTGAAGCGCACGGCATGCGGAATCGAGTAGGGCGGCACCATCTTCTTGACGTGGCGCAGCACCAGGTTGACCACGGCCGATTTCGGAAAGCCGAGCAGGTCGCCCAGGCCCGTCGTGATGACGTGGGCGACCGGAGTGTCGTGCAGCACCTCGGCCAGGGTCGAGGCGAAATTGTCGAGCACGACGATCGCGCTGGCGCCGGCATCCTGCAGCTGGTGGCGCAACTCGCGCGCGGTGTACATCGGATTGGTGTTGACCACGGTGAGTCCGGCGCGCAGCACGCCGAAGATCGCGATCGGGTACTGCAGCACGTTCGGCAGCATGATCGCGACACGGTCGCCCTTTTTCAGCCCGGCGACGTTGAGAAGATACGAGGCGAAATGGCGGCTGAGCCGATCGATGTCGGCATAGCTGAGCACCCGGCCCATGTTGGCAAAGGCCGGGCGATGATAGAAACGTTCACAGGCGCTCTCCAGGACGTGAGCCAGCGAGCGGTAGGCGTCGACGTCGATCGCGGCCGGAACGCCGGGGGGGTAGCTGGCGAGCCAAGGGCGTTGCGTGCTCATAGTCGTGAAGATCCTCCCCCGAATGGCGCGAGACACACTTGCGTCCAGCCTCGGGTTCGATTGGACCACAGCGCGCGAAAAGGCGGCAAGCTGCATTGCGGCGCAGACGGCAAGCAGGCAGGATGACGAGCCCGTCGAGGAGCCTGGCCCATGCGTCTGCCGGCAATCTGCATTGCCCTTGCCGCCCTGATTGCGTGTGGCTGCACGAGGACGCCGGATGCCCAGCGCATACGCGCGGCCGTCGATGCCATGCAAGAGGCAGCTGAACAACGCAATCCGCATGCGTTCATGGCGCATGTCAGCGACGACTTCGTCGGCAACGACGCGGAGTTCGACCGCAATGCGCTGGCCAACCTGCTGCGCGCCGAGGTTTTCCGAAACGACAAGGTCGGCGTCACGCTCGGACCGGTCGAGGTCGACATCCAGGATGAGCGTGCCACCGTCCACGTCACGGCAACGTTGACCGGCGGCTCCGGCGGCCTGCTGCCGGAGCATGGCGCGATCTACAGCATTACCAGTGGCTGGAAGCGCAGCAAGGGAGACTGGATCTGCTACAGCGCACGCTGGCAGCAGGAGCTCTGAGGCATCCCGACGCCGCCCGGCACGCCGCGTCGGGGCGGCGCAAGCTCGACCGGCACGCCGCGCCAGGACGGCGCGACGCAGCCGCCGCGATGGCGTTCAGGCGGCCTTCGAGGCTCCCGCCAGCTGGCGCAGCACGTACGGCAGGATGCCGCCGTGGCGGTAATACTCGGTCTCCTTCGGCGTCAGCAACAGCACCTTGACCTTGAAGCGTTTCTCGCCGGCCGCGTTCCTGGCAACCACCTCGACCTCACGCGCCGCGCCGTCATTCAAGCCGGCGATGTCGAATACTTCGTCGCCCTTCAAGCCGATCGACTGTGCGTTCTCGCCGTCCCGGAACTGCAACGGCAGGACGCCCATGCCGACCAGGTTCGAGCGATGGATGCGTTCGAAACTCTCGGCCATGACCGCCTTGACGCCGAGCAGGACGGTGCCCTTGGCAGCCCAGTCGCGCGAGGAGCCGGTGCCGTATTCCTTGCCGGCAATCACGACCAGCGGAACATTTTCTTTTTTATACATCATCGCCGCGTCGTAGATCGGCAGCCGGGTGGCGCCTTCGGCGCCGAAGTGCAGCGTGTTGCCGCCTTCCTCGCCGCCGAGCATCAGGTTCTTGATGCGGATGTTGGCGAAGGTGCCGCGCACCATGACGTCGTCGTTGCCGCGGCGCGAGCCGTACGAGTTGAAGTCGGCCTTGACCACGCCGTGCGCCTGCAGGAACTGGCCGGCGGGGGAGGTCGCCTTGATGTCGCCGGCCGGCGAGATGTGGTCGGTCGTGATCGAATCACCGAACAGGCCGAGCACGCGCGCGCCGTGGATGTCGGCGATCTTGCCGATCTGCATGCGCATGCCGTCGAAATACGGCGGATTCTTGATGTAGGTCGAGGCGTCGTCCCAGGCATAGCGGCCGCCCTCCGGCGCCACGATGCCATTCCAGCGGCTGTCGCCGCGGAACACGTCGGCATAGTTGTGCTTGAACAGGTCCGGCCCGATCGTGCGCGCGATGACGTCGCCGATTTCCTTGTTGGTCGGCCAGATGTCCTTCAGGTACACCGGCTGGCCATCGCTGCCGCTGCCGAGCGGCTGTGTCGTCAGGTCGATGTCGACGGTGCCGGCGAGCGCAAACGCGACCACGAGCGGCGGCGATGCCAGGTAGTTCATCTTGACTTCGGGGTGCACGCGCCCCTCGAAATTGCGGTTGCCCGACAGCACCGATGCGGCGACCAGGTCGCCGTCGGCGATGGCCTTGGAGATCTCGACCGGCAGGGGACCCGAGTTGCCGATGCAGGTCGTGCAGCCATAACCGACGACGAAGAAACCGAGCTTTTCCAGGTCGCCCAGCACACCGGCCTTCTTCAGGTAATCGGTCACCACGAGCGACCCGGGACCGAGCGACGTCTTGACCCACGGGGCGGCCTTGAGGCCCTTCTTCACCGCGTTGCGCGCCAGCAGGCCGGCGCCAAGCATGACGGCCGGGTTCGACGTATTCGTGCACGAGGTGATGGCGGCGATGACGACCGATCCGTCGCGCAACCTGAATTGCGAACCGTTGAGCGAAACGTGCTGGCCCTCGGAAAGAGAGCTTTCGTCGTGCCCGATCGCGGTGGCACCGCCTTCGCCGGCAAATCGCTCGAGGCTTTCGGTCTTGGGCTTGCGATTGGCCGTCAGCGCGCCGAGCGAGCCGCGGTAGCTCTTGCCGACGTCGTTCAGCAGCACGCGATCCTGCGGGCGCTTCGGGCCGGCCAGCGACGGCTTGACGTCGGCCAGGTTCAGCTCCAAGGTCGAGGAGAAATTGGCATGCGGCGTGTTCGCGTCGTGCCACATGCCCTGCGCCTTCGCATACGCTTCGACCAGCGCGATCTGCGCTTCATCGCGACCGGACAGACGCAGGTAGGTCAGCGACTCGGCATCGATCGGGAAGATGCCGCAGGTTGCACCATATTCGGGCGCCATGTTGGCGATCGTCGCGCGGTCGGCCAGCGGCAGGTGCTGCAGGCCGTCGCCGAAGAATTCGACGAACTTGCCGACGACACCGTGCTTGCGCAGCATCTGCGTGACCGTGAGCACGAGGTCGGTCGCGGTCGTGCCTTCCGGCAGGCGACCGGTCAGCTTGAAGCCGACGACCTGCGGGATCAGCATCGAAGACGGCTGGCCGAGCATCGCCGCCTCTGCCTCGATGCCGCCGACACCCCAGCCGAGCACGCCGATGCCGTTGATCATGGTGGTGTGCGAATCGGTGCCGAATACCGTGTCGGGAAACGCCCAGGTTGCGCCATCCTTCGGCCCCGTCATCACGACGCGCGCGAGGAACTCGAGGTTGACCTGATGCACGATGCCGGTGCGCGGCGGCACGACCTTGAAGTTCTTGAACGCCTTCTGGCCCCAGCGCAGGAAGCCGTAGCGTTCGATGTTCCGGTCGAACTCGATCCTGACGTTGTGTTCGAGCGAGTCTGCCTTGCCGAATTCGTCGACCTGCACCGAATGGTCGATCACGAGTTCCGACGGAATCAGCGGGTTGATCAGTTCGGCGTTGCCGCCGAGCTTGACGATCGCATCGCGCATCGCGGCGAGGTCGACCACGCACGGCACGCCGGTGAAATCCTGCAGCACTACGCGCGCCGGCATGAAGGCGATCTCGGTGTCGGGCTCCTTCGTCGGCTGCCAGTTGGCGACCGCTTCGATCTCCTTCGCCGTGACGTTGACGCCGTCTTCATGGCGCAGCAGGTTCTCGAGCAGGATCTTCATCGAGTAGGGCAGGCGAGCAATGTCGAAGCGCTTGCCGAGCCGGGTCAGGCTGGCGAAGCGATAGCGCCCGCCGTTGACTTCGAGAGTATCGTGGGTCGAGAACGAGTCGGTCATGGCTTGAAGAGTCCTTGCACGGGCATTGCGGAAAAAGAGCGCATAATTATCGCGCAGTACGGGTCTGCGAGAAAGCTCGATTTGTCATTCCGCCGGCGCGCCCGGCAATTTCGTCGTGGCCGCCGAAGCAGCGCGCCGCCCCGCCAAGGAGATGAGCGATGGATCACGACTACGACTATCTGATCGTCGGTGCCGGCATGACGGCCGATGCGGCAGCCAAGTCGATTCGCAAGACCGACAGCGAGGGTCGGATCGGCATCGTTGGCGACGAAGCACACCCGCCCTACGAACGACCGCCGCTGACCAAGGCGCTGTGGAAGGGCGACAAGAAGGTCGAGTCGATCGACCTGGGCACCGAGCGCAGCGAAGCCGTCCTGCACCTGGGCCGGCGCGTGAAGGCGCTCGATTGCGTGGACCGCAGCGCGCGCGACGACCAGGGCGACGTCTACCGCTATCGCCGCCTGCTGCTGGCAACGGGAGCCACGCCGAGGATACTGCCATTCGCCGGCCCGCGCGTCATCAATTACCGCACGCTGGACGACTATCTTGCGCTGCGTCGTCTTGCCGTGGCCGGTGCGAAGATCGCCGTGGTCGGCGGCGGTTTCATCGGCAGCGAGATCGCAGCCTCGCTGACAGGCATCGGCTGCAAGGTCACGATGCTGTTTCCCGGCGAGGCAATTGGCGCCGGCCGCTATCCGCAGGCGCTGGCGCATTTTCTCAATGCCTACTACACCGAGCGCGGCGTGGAACTCAAGCCCGGGACCAAGGTGGTCGACGGCCGCAACGAGGGCGACCGCGTTGACGTCGCGCTCTCCGACGGCACGACCCAGCATGCCGACGTCGTCGTCGCAGGCCTCGGCGTGACGCCGAACGTCGAGCTGGCGCTGCAGGGGGGGCTCAGGGTCGACAATGGCATCGTCGTGGACGAGCGCCTGCGTACCAGCGACCCGGATATCTGGGCCGCCGGCGACGTCGCCAATTTCCACAATGTCACCCTGGACCTGCGCCAGCGCGTCGAGCACGAGAGTGCCGCCGTCGGCATGGGTCACCATGCCGGCCGCGCCATGACCGGCGCCGACGAGGCCTACACCAAGTTTCCGTTTTTCTACTCGGACCTGTTCGACCTCGGCTACGAGGCCGTTGGCCTGCTCGACGATCGCCTGGACGTCGTCGAGGACTGGAGCCAGCCGTATCGCGAAGGCGTCGTCTATTACCTCGACAACGGGCGCGTGCGCGGTGTGCTGCTGTGGAATGTGTGGGGCCAGGTCGAAGCGGCGCGCGACCTGATCGCCGAGCCCGGACCGCATGATGCCGACAGCGTCAGGGGACGCCTGCCGCGCATGGCCTGAAAGCGCAGACTTTCGGCACTGCTGTGACGCAAGCAGGTCGTCCTAGTATTCGCCATCATTGTCCTGGAGTGTGGCCATGAAGCACCAACGCCTGGTTTGGGCATGCGCGTTCGCCCTTGGCATCTGCGTATCGGCCGCATGGGCGCAGGACGGAAAACCCTTGTACGGCGCGTGGGGTCTGGACGTCGCCGGCGCCGACAAGGCGACGAAACCGGGCGACGATTTTTTCCGCTATGCGAACGGCACCTGGCTCGACAAGACTGATATTCCCGCCGACAAGCCGGGCTACTCCCTGCGCCTGGCGATGAGCGACCTGACCGAGCAGCGGCTGCACGAACTGATGGAAGCCGCCGCCGAAAAGGTCGAGCACGAGCCGAAAACGATCGAAGGCAAGGTCGGCGCGTTCTACAAGTCGTTCATGGACGACGCGCGCATCGAGAAGCTTGGCGCGGCCGCCATCCGGCCGCAGCTCGACGCCGTGCGCAAGGCGAAGGATCGCACCGCGCTGGCCGCATTGATGGGGCGCACCAATGCCGATTTCGAGAGCGCGTTGTTCAACCTCGGCATGGACATCGATCTGAAGGATCCGAAGAAGTACGCCGTATACATTTTCCAGGGCGGCCTGGGTCTTCCGGACCGGGACTACTATCTGAAGCCCGATTTCGCCAGGCAGAAGGCTGCGTACGAGTCCTATGCAGCGAAATTGCTGGGCCTGGCGGGCTGGAACAAGCCGGCGCAGGCGGCGAAGGACATCGTCGCGTTCGAGACCAAGGTCGCCGAGGCGAGCTGGAGCAAGACCGAGCAGCGCGACCTCAACCGGGTCTACAACCCGATGACGATTGCCGAGCTGGCCAAAGCCGCCCCCGGCTTCCCCTGGGCGGCTTACTTCGAGCAGGCACAGCTTGGCGATCTGCCGCGCATCATCGTTTCGGAAAAGACGGCGTTCCCGAGGCTCGCGGCGATCTACGCGCAGACCCCGATCGAAACGCTCAAGGCCTGGCAGGCACTGCAGATTGCCGACAATGCGGCGAGCTATCTGTCGCAGCCGTTTGCCGATGCCTATTTCGAGCTGCACAACAAGATGCTGTCGGGGCAGCAGGCGCAGGCCGTGCGCTGGAAGCGCGGCGTGCTGGCCGTCTCCGGCGGCGACTATCTGGTCGGCGGTCGCGCCAATGCATTCGGCAACCTGGGTTGGGCCGTCGGCCAGCTCTACACGGCGAAGTACTTTCCGGCGCAGTCAAAAGCGAAGATCGAAGAACTCGTCGCCAACCTCAAGGCGGCCTATCACGCGCGCATCGAAAAGCTCGACTGGATGAGCGCACCGACCAGGGCCGAGGCGTTGAAGAAACTCGAGACCTACACGATCAAGGTCGGTTATCCGGATCACCCGCGCGACTACTCGAAGGTCGCGATTCGCGATGACGACCTGATCGGCAACGTGCAGCGCGCCGCAGCGGCGGACTGGCAGTTCTTCGTCGGGCGCCTCGACGGCCCGGTCGACCGGCTCGACTGGGGCATGACCCCGCAGACCAACGACGCCTGCAACGGCTCACTGCGCGATATCGTCTTTCCGGCCGGAATCCTGCAGCCGCCGATCTTCGACGCCAATGCTGACGCGGCGATCAACTACGGCGCGGTCGGTGGCGTCATCGGCCATGAACTGACGCACGGCTTCGACGACGAGGGACGCAAGATCGACGCCGACGGCGCCCTGCGCGACTGGTGGACACCGGACGACGCAAAGGCATTCGACGCGCGCGCGAAAGTGCTCGGCGCGCAATATTCGGCGTTCGAACCGTTGCCGGGCGTGCACGTCAACGGCGACCTGACCATGGGCGAGAACATTGCCGACCTCGGCGGACTGACGCTGGCGCTCGATGCCTATCATGCTTCGCTGCAGGGCAAGCCGGCGCCGGTGATCGACGGCTACAGCGGTGATCAGCGCGTTTTCCTCGGATGGGCGCAGGCCTGGCGCGGCAAGGTGCGCGACGATGCGGTGCGTCGGCAGGTCGTCAGCGACCCGCATTCGCCGCGCCAGTTCCGCGTCAACGGCCCGGTGCGCAACATCGATGCGTGGTACGAAGTTTTCAGCGTGAAGGCCGGCGAAAAGCTGTACCTGGCGCCGGCTGATCGGGTACGCATCTGGTAACGCTATTGCAATGCAGTCAGCAGCCGGTCGCCGCGCGGCCGGTACCAGCGTTCGGAGTCCAGCGAATACAGCACGCGGTGGGCACGGCCGACGAGGCTGTCGCGCGGCACGAAACCGATGAAGCGCGAGTCTTTGCTGTTGTCGCGGCTGTCG
>DATNFS010000148.1:0-3673 GCA_035606275.1 Rudaea sp. | reverse complement strand
CCGCATGTGATTCGCGCTGCCCGCTGTTGCTGTTGCTTCTCCCGCTGGCGCGAGAAGGTGCCGAAGGCGAATGAGTCAGCGTGTCCGGTCAGGACCGCGCTTCCCGGACGCCACCCACACCGGCGCGCAATGCGCGCCGACCTCTCCCGCCAGCGGGAGAGGTGCCGGTCATCTTACCTCGCCGCTGCCGCTGCTGCGGCGCGGATCGGCACCGGCATGGAGCTGCCCGGTCTTCTTGTCCAGGCTGACGACGTTCATGTCGCCCCATGGGTGATTGTCGTCGTTGACCACATGTCCCATCGCCTCGAGTGCCTTGGTCTCTTCCCTGGTGAAGGCGCCCTTCTCGGCCGAGATGACGTCGGGCAGGTACTGGTGGTGAAAGCGCGGATTCGCGGCGACCTTTGCCGGCAGGTCGCCATCGATGAACGCGAGGATTCCCTCGAGCACCATCGTGATGATGCGGCTGCCGCCGGGCGTGCCGATCACGGCGACGCGATCGGCACCGATCACGAAGCTCGGCGTCATCGACGACAGCGGCCGGTGGCCCGGCTTCGGCGCGTTCGCGTCGTTGCCGACCAGGCCGAACGCATTCGGCGCGCCGGCCTGCAGCGCGAAGTCGTCCATCTCGTCGTTCATGACGAAGCCGGTACCCGGCACGACCAGCGCGTCGCCCAGATACAGATTCACCGTCTGCGTTCCGCCGACGAAATTGCCGTCGGCATCGATGATCGAGAAATGCGAGGTCTCGGTGCGTTCGCCGGCATCGAGGTAGCCGGGCAGCAGGTCGCTCGGCGTGGCCTTTTCCGGATGGATCGAGGCGCGCAGGCCGGCCGCATACAGCGGGCTGGTCAATTCGTCGAGCGGCATCTTGACGTAGTCCGGATCGCCCAGGTACGTGGCGCGATCGCGATACGTGCGCCGCATCGCCTCGACCATCAGATGGATGCGATGCACGCGGTCGAGCTTGGCCAGGTCATAGCCGCCGAGGATGTTCAACATCTCGGCCAGTGCCACGCCGCCGGAAGACGGCGGCGACGCGGTCACGATGCGCCAGCCGCGATAGTTGATCGTCAGCGGTGCGCGTTCCTTCACCTGGTAGTCAGCCAGGTCCTTCAGCGACCAGTTGCCGCCGACCGCGTTGACGCCGTCGACCAGGCGCTTGGCGAACTCGCCGTGATAGAAGCCTTCGTTGCCCTTCGCGGCGATCAATTCGAACGTCGTTGCGATGTCCGGATTCCGGAATACCCAGCCGGGCTTCGGCACCGCGCCGTTGTCCAGATAGAGCGCGGTCGAGCCCGGATAGCGCCTGATCACATCGGCCCTGGCCGCGATGCCTTCGAGGAAGCGCTCGTCGGGCTGGAAGCCCTCGCGCGCGATGCGGATCGCCGGCGCGAACGATTTCGCCAGCGGCAGCTTGCCGTAGTGCTGCGCGAGCCAGACCAGCCCGGCCGGTTCGCCCGGAATCGCCGCGGCGGACGGGCCGTTGCGCGCCTTGTCCGCATCGAGCTTGCCGTGGGCGTCCAGATACAGCTTCGCATCGACCGCGGCCGGTGCGGTCTCGCGTGCATCGACCATGATGTCCTTGCCGTCGCTCGCGCGGTGCAGCAGGAAAAAACCGCCGCCGCCGATGCCGGAACTGTGCGGCTCGACCACCGACAGCGCGGCGGCCACGGCGATTGCGGCGTCGAACGCGTTGCCGCCCGCGGCGATGACTTCGAAGCCGGCGTCGGTCGCCAGCCTGTGTGCGCTGGCGATCGCGGCGTGGCCGGATTTTTCGGCGGCGGCCGCATCCGCGCCGACTGCGCAGGCGACGAACAACAACGCAACGGCAATGCTTCTCTTCACTTGGGAGTCTCGCCAGTCAGGATTCGGTATTTGGCCTGCAACTGCAGGTTCGTTTCGGTGTGCTGCGGATCGACGATGATGCATTCGACCGGGCAGACCTCGACACATTGCGGCGCGTCGTAGTGGCCGACACACTCGGTGCAGCTTTGCGGCGCGATTTCGTAAATGCTCGCACCCAAGGATATCGCGTTATTCGGACAGACCGGCTGGCAGACGTCGCAGTTGACGCAGGTGTCGAGGATCTTCAATGCCATTGCGAACAACCCGCCTCAAACCTTGCCCGACCGGAAACCAGATGCCTGCCCACCATTCGTTGCGACACGCTCTTGGTGGCACGAGGACCGGCATTGCGCCGCGCCACTTCCGGCCGGCAATGATCCGAGATGCGAGCGAACCGGGCGAACTCAAGCGATATTCACATTCGGGCGCGCAGCGCGGCGACGCGCGAACGGCGCGACGGGCGCGCGAACGCGTACCGTCGCACCATCTGCGGGACTGCCGCTGCCGTTATTTCATTTCAACGAAGCGATATTCGGCACCGCTCTTGGCCACGCCGTCCTTGACCCGGTCGCTGTCGGCCGGCGCGCCGACGAACAGCACGACGACGCCCTTCAGGGTACCGTCGCCGGCGCCCTTGAATGCCTCGACGATCAGGTCGGCCGTGCGCTTGGAGTCCGGCCCGCCGAACGCCATCATGTTGCCGGGCAACACGCCGCGCGCGACGGTCGTCGAAACGTTGTCGAGCTGGTCCTTGCGCGTGCTGTCCTGGTCGGCGCCGTCGCCGGCCGGCACGTAGTACATGTAGGGATGGTTGGTCTTGACGCCCTGCATGTTGTGCATGACAACCTTGACCAGATAGCCCTGCCAGGCAGCCTTGTTGGTCGGATCGGTCGGCAGCGGTACCGGCTTGGCGGCTTCCGCGGCGGCCGCGGCTTCGGCTGCCTTGGCCTTTTCCTCATCACTCGGTCCACAGGCGCTCAGGGCCAGTACGGCGACGGTGGCGAGTGCGATGCTGCGCATATGCTTTTTCATGTCTTCACCTGTTTTTGGACTGCTGATGACTGGAACTTCGGTTGCTCGCGCATCCCTGCCGCGAAAAATCACATGGTCGCGCCGCCACCCGCGAATCATGCGGCCGTCGGCCCGCACGCGAACGGCTGCCTGCGGCCCGCGTGCCGCGTTCCCGCCGGCGGGAATGACGATGCATTTCGCCGTTCGACCGTATCCATGACCATCTCAGCTGTTGCGCCAGCGCTGCCTGAGCGCCTGCTGCACGGCCGGATGGACGAACCCGGAGACGTCTCCTCCCAGACGGGCGATTTCGCGCACCAGCGACGAGGATATGAAACTGTACTGCTCCGCGGGCGTAAGAAACAATGTTTCGGCTTCCGGAATGAGATGCCGGTTCATGCTGGCGAGCTGGAATTCGTATTCGAAGTCGGAAACCGCGCGCAAGCCGCGCAGGATCACGCCGGCGCCGTTGTCGCGCACGAAGTCGGCCAGCAGCGACGAAAATCCCTGGACTTCGACGTTGGCAAGGCCTGCCAGGGCCAGGCGCGCGAGCGAGATGCGGTCGTCCAGGCCGATGCTCGGCCCCTTGCCCGCGCTCTCGGCAATGCCGACGACGACGCGATCGAACAGCGGCGAGGCGCGGCTGACCAGATCGATGTGGCCGTTCGTGATCGGATCGAACGTGCCCGGATAGACCGCTATGCGCGATCGGGCCGGATTGATGGGCTGGCTAGGCATCGTGTCCCCACTGTCGAAGGAATGCGATTGTACGAAGCTCGACTCGCGTTCGCCGCTCTCGTACCGGCGTGAGTCCTTC
>DATNFS010000147.1:0-13545 GCA_035606275.1 Rudaea sp. | reverse complement strand
CCGGTCACGCATCGCATCGTCAGGCAGCACGGCGACGCGCTGCTGCAGCGGGTTCGCTTTGCCTGCGGCTGCTGCGCGGCGCGCTAGCGCATGAGGGCGGGTTTGATCAGATCGCCGAAAAGCGCTTGCGCACGAGGCGCGGCTTGCCCTTCGGCTTGACCGGCTCGAGCACGTGCGTAACGCCAGGCTTGAGCGGACCACCCGCCTTCTGCACCTGGCCATGGCGTTTCAGCGCGGCGAGGAAGCGGGCCTCTTCCATCTTCCCGGCGCTCGACGCCGCGGCGGATTTTCGTTTCGGTTTTGCCGTCACTGCCACTGCCACAAAGCGGCCCCGGGGACTGGTTGCATGCATGGTTGCCGGTACAAGTATAACGCCGCATGAAGCGCGTCGACGCCGGCCGGCCAGCAAGGGCTCAACGTCGTCGGAAGTTGAAACCGGCGACCCACTGGACACGTCGCCACGGGCCGCCTGTGCCATCAGCGCGCACGTGCCGGCGCGGCACGCGCATGGCGCATCGCCGCGATTCGCGCGAGCCGCACGCGGCCGTTTTCGACCGTGGCGCGAATCGATAAAGACGAGGTCGACTCATCGGCGCCGCCACCGATGCCCAGACGCCCTGTTTTCACGAGGTGGGCGACATAGTCGAGCAGTTCGCTTTCGCGGCGCGGGGTGTGCGCGACCAGCGTTAGGCAGCCGCTGCCGCGCCGATCGAAGCGGCTGCGCACAGGAGCCTCCCTCAGTCAATTCACGTCAGCAGCTGCACCTTGTCCTTGTAGCTGCGCGATAACTTCAGCTCGTGGCCCGAATCGAGCACCAGGAAGTATTCGCCATTGAGATGCGGGCGCATCTCCTTCACGCGGGACAGGTTCACGATGGTCGAGCGGTGCACGCGCTGGAAGCGGACCGGATCGAGGCGGTGTTCCAGGTCGCGCATGGTCGCGCGCAGCACGTGCGTGTCGTTGCCGGCATGGATGCACATGTAATCGCCGGCCGCATCGATCCACTGGATCGCGTCGACATCGACGCGGACGATACGCTGCCCGTCCTTGATCGCCAGCTTGTCGCGCGCCTGCCGTGGCGGCTCGGCGCCGGCGGCTTCGGCAAATGTCAGTGCCGGGGCGTTCGGCAGGGTCGCGATCAGTTTCAGCAGCTGCTCGCACTGGTCGCTTGCGGCGCGGCGCGCGAGTTGTTCGCGGGCGCGCGCCAGCGACTGTTCGAGGCGCGCGTCCTCGACCGGCTTGAGCAGGTAGTCGAGCGCGCTCGCCGCAAAGGCGGCCAGCGCGTACTGGTCGAAGGCCGTGACGAACACGGTCAGCGGCATCAGCGTCGCCGGCACGGCCCGCAGCAGCTGGAAGCCGTCGACGCCGGGCATCTGCACGTCGAGAAACATCAGCTCGGGTTTCAGCGCCGAGATCGCCTTGAAGGCTTCACGGCCGTTGGCGGCCTCGCCGACGATCTGGATGTCGGCGTGATGCTGCAGGCGCAGTTCCAGGCCGCGTCGCGCCAGCGGCTCGTCATCGACGATCAGGGTGCGGATCATCGTCATGCTGCGTTGCTCTTTGCCTCGGACTCGAACGGCAGGTCGATGCGGATCTCGACGCCGTGCGGTTCACGGTTGGACAGGCTGAACTGCTGGCGGTTCCCGTACAGCACGCGCAGGCGCTCACGCGTGTTCGCCAGGCCCACGCCATGGCCATTGCTGCGGTTTTCGAAGTTCTTGCAGCCGGGCCCGTCATCGCGCATCACGATGACGAGCGCGTCGCCGACGCGCATGGCTTCGATCTCGATCGCGCCGCCTTCCTCGCGCTTCGACACGGCAAACTTGATCGCGTTTTCGATCAGCGGCTGCAGGATGAGGCTCGGCACCAGCGCGTCGCGCGCGGCGGCTTCGACGTTCATGCGCACGCGCAGGCGCTCGCCGAAGCGCAGCTGCTCGATGCCGAGGTACTGGTTGGTCGCTTCGATTTCCTGGGCCAGCGTCACGCGCTGCACCGGGTCGGAGTCGAGCGAGTAGCGCAGGAACCCGCTCAGGCTGCCGACCATGCTGTTCGCCGTGCCGTTCCTGTGATCCAGCACGAGCGTCGAAATCGCGTTGAGCGTGTTGAACAGGAAGTGGGGGTTGAGCTGGTAACGCAGCATCTTCAACTGCGCCTCGTGCGCCATGGCCTGTGCCTTGAGGGCGGCCTCCTTCTGTTCGCGCAGCTGGCGGCTGAACTTGATGCCGAAGTAGAGCCCGGTCCACGACAGCAGCAGGTACAGGCTCGAGGTGAAATACCAGATGTAACCGAACATGCTGTGCATCTCGCAGTCGTCGCAGAAGCCGGCGAGCAGCACCACGAACATCTTCATCTGCGCCAGCGTCGCCAGCAGCAGGAGACCGGCGGCGGCCGGCACCATGCGCGGGGTCGGCCAATTCCAGATGTAGCGGTAGCCCAGCCGCAGCAGGCAAGTCACGGCGAACCCGCAGGCGCCGACGGCGAGGTAGAAGAAGATCCACCTGGGCGGAGCGCCCTCGCCGACCTTTGCCGAAAAACCCAGGGTCGAGTAGCAGCACCAGCCGACGACCTGCAGCGTCCAGAACAGCCGGCCGGGGTTGGAAAGTAGCAATTTGAGTGTGCGCATGGCGGAAACCTGGCGGCTGCAAAGGCGTATGCTAAGCCGATTTGCTGGCCGTTGCCCTCGTCCTGGCGCGCCACGCCAACGGCCTGCCGCTGGATTGCCTCGTGTTGACGGGATTGCCGCCGGCGCGCCGGTTTGGCCGCCATGCGGCGGCAGGCTAAACTACGCAACCTGCCAGATCGCGAGCGCCCGGCGCCGCATGGCGTTCGAGGTTTCCCCGGCAATGAAGACGATCCTGGTCACCGGCGGCGCCGGTTTCATCGGCGGCAATTTCGTGCTCGGGCTGGTCGGGCAGGGCGGCTATCGCGTAGTCAATCTCGACAAGCTGACCTATGCCGGCAATCTCGACACACTGGCCGGCCTGCGCGGCAATCCCGATCACGTCTTCGTGCAGGGCGACATCGGCGACCGCGCGCTCGTGACGCGGTTGCTGGCCGAGCACCAGCCCGCGGCGATCGTCAATTTCGCGGCCGAGTCGCACGTCGACCGTTCGATCGACGGCCCGGCCGAATTCGTGCAGACCAATGTCGTGGGCACCCTCGCGCTGCTGGAAGCGGCGCTCGTCTACTGGCGCGCCGCAGCGCTGGCGCAGCAGGACGCGTTCCGCTTCCTGCACGTATCGACCGACGAGGTGTATGGGTCGCTCGGTCCGGTCGGCCGCTTCCACGAAGAATCGCCCTACCAGCCGAATTCACCGTACTCGGCCTCGAAAGCCGCGTCCGACCATCTGGTGCGCGCGTTCCATCACACCTACGGCCTGCCGACGCTGACGACGAATTGCTCGAACAACTACGGCCCGTACCAGTTTCCCGAAAAACTCATTCCGCTGATGATCCACAAGGCGCTGATCGGCGAGAAGCTGCCGGTCTACGGCGACGGGCGCAACGTGCGCGACTGGCTCTATGTCGGCGATCACTGCCGCGCGATCCAGCGGGTGCTCGAGATCGGCCGTACCGGCGAAGTATACAATGTCGGTGGCGATGCCGAGCGCGAAAACATCGTCGTGGTGCGCATGATCTGCCGGCTGCTCGACGAGCGCCGGCCGCTGCCCGATGCGGTCAGGCGCGAAACGTTGATCAACTTCGTCAAGGATCGCCCCGGCCATGACCGCCGCTACGCGATCGATGCCGGCAAGATCAAGTCGCAGCTGGGCTGGCGTCCCGCCGAAAGCTTCGAGTCCGGCATCGCCAGAACGGTGGACTGGTACCTCGACAATCAGGCATGGTGCCGGCGCGTGCTCGATGGCAGCTATCGCGGTGAACGACTCGGCGTGGCGTGATTACCAGGGCTAAAAGGCCGAAGATAAGAAGATTGAACCACGGAGAACACGAAGAACACGGAGGAGATAAAAGAAAAATGTTTTCGGCTTTCTCCGTGTTCTCCGTGGTTCAGACTTTTTCGGACGCATCCACAATGTCGCAAATTGCAAAAGGCATCATTTTGGCCGGCGGTTCCGGCACGCGGCTGTATCCGCTGACCCAGGTCGTCAGCAAGCAGCTGTTGCCGGTCTACGACAAGCCGATGATCTACTATCCGCTGTCGACACTGATGCTGGCCGGCATCCGCGAGGTGCTGGTGATCAACACGCCGCACGAGCAGGGCATGTTCCAGAAACTGCTCGGCGACGGCTCGCAATGGGGCATAACGATCCGCTACGCGGCGCAGCCGAGCCCGGACGGGCTGGCCCAGGCTTTCGTCATCGGCCGCGAATTCGTCGGCGGCGAGCCGAGCTGCCTGATCCTCGGCGACAACATCTTCTACGGCCACGGTCTGACCGACGTGCTGCGGCGCGCAGCACAGCGCACGCACGGCGCGACCGTGTTCGGCTACTGGGTGCGCGACCCGGAACGCTACGGCGTCGCCGAATTCGACAAGAACGGGAAAGTCGTCGGCATCGAGGAGAAACCGGCGCAACCCAGGTCGAACTACGCCGTCACCGGCCTGTATTTCTACGACCAGCGCGTCTGTGATTTTGCGGCCGGACTGAAACCTTCGCCGCGCGGCGAGCTCGAGATCACCGACCTCAACCGCTGCTACCTCGACGACGCGTCGCTGATGCTGGAAAAGCTCGGTCGCGGCTATGCCTGGCTCGATACCGGCACGCACGAGTCGCTGACCGATGCATCGAACTACATCGAAACGATCGAGAACCGGCAGGGCCTGAAGGTCTGCTGTCCCGAGGAAATTGCCTGGACAAAGGGCTGGATCGATGCCGAGCAGGTATTGCGGCTGGCGCAGCCGCTGGCGAAGAACGGCTACGGACAGTACCTGCAGCAACTGGTCCGCCAGGGGCCGGTGGCGTAATCCCCGCGGAATGAAATCGAGCGCATGAAACCGATCTCATGAAAGTGATCGAAACCGATCTGCCCGGCTGCGTCGTGATCGAACCGCATGTGCACGGCGACGCACGCGGCTTTTTCTACGAGAGCTTCAACGCCGAAAAGTACCGCAAGGCCGGACTCGACCTGCATTTCGTGCAGAGCAACGTGTCACGCTCGGCGCACGGCGTGCTGCGCGGCCTGCACTACCAGTATCCAAATCCGCAGGGCAAGCTGGTCAACGTGCTCGAGGGCGAAGTCTACGATGTCGCCGTCGATATCCGCGTCGGCTCGCCGACGTTCGGCCGCTGGGCGGCCGCCGTCTTGAGCGCCGCGAACAAGCGCCATTTCTGGGTGCCGGAAGGGTTTGCGCACGGCTTCGCCGTGCTTTCGGACTTCGCCACGTTCTGCTACCAGTGCACCGCGGTCTACGATCACTCGGCCGACGCCGGCATCCGCTGGAACGACGGCGATATCGCGGTCGACTGGCCGATCAGCGCGCCGCTGCTCTCCGACAAGGACCAGAGCACGCCATTCCTGCGTGATGTGCCGCACGAGCGACTGCCGCGCTACACGGGAATCGATCGATAGTGGAAGGTTTTTTCTCGCCCATCAACATCAACGACAAGGGAATGCAACGATGCGATCAAGAATCCTTCCGGTCCTCATGCTGTGCACTTGCGCCTCCGCATTGTCCGCGACGGAAGTGCCGATCACCGACTTCACGCGCCACGAGCAGTACCTGACCGTCAAGGTCTCGCCGAACGGCGAATATCTGGCGGCGACCGCCGTTGTGGGCGGCCAGATTGTTCTCGAGTTGATCAACACCGCCGACATGCGCCCACGCGCGTTGCGCCCGCGGGAAGGCGACGACATCGCCGGTTATTGGTGGGTCGCACCGGATCGCCTGATGTACACCGAAGGCCTGCACCTCGGCGGCATCGACCGGCCAGTTCCCAGCGGCGAGCTGTACTCGGTCAAGGCGGACGGAACCGGCGCGGCATTGCTGTTTGGTTTCCGCGCCGGGCGCGCCGCAGCCGAATCGCGCACCGCGACGCTGATCAAGAAACAGACTGCCGACATGGCCAGCGGCGACCTGATCGCCCCCCTGCGCGACGACCCGCTGCATGCCCTGATTGCGAGTTACGCCTGGAACGGACCGGGCCATTCCGCCGCTTCACTCGGCGCGCATCCCGAGGCCTACCGGATCGACCTGCGCGACGGCAAGAAGACACTGATCACGACGGCGCCGTTGCGCGACGCCGAATTTCTCGCCGACCACAGCGGTGCGATCCGCTTTGCCATCGGCATGGATATCGACCAGTTCCGGAAAGTCTGGTATCGCGATGCGCAGGGCGGAGACTGGCAACTCCTGAACGACGAGAGCAAGCAGCACGAGCGCTTCACACCGCTCATGTTCGATCGCACCAATGCATCGGTGTATGTGAACTGCGGTGGTGCAGATGACCTCGGTGGCATTTGCCGGTGGGATGTGGCGACTCGCAAGCAGGAGGTGCTGTGGCGTGCGAGTGATTCTGCGGCGAGCCAGCTCTTGCCGACCGCCGATGAGCTCGACGCCTTTGCGATTCGCAGCATGCCTGGACGCCCGGCGGTCACGCTGCTCGACAAAAACGCGCCCGAAGCGGCGCTCCTGGTCGGCATGATGAAACAGTTTCCGGGCGAAGATGTGATCCCGGCCGGCGCCTCGCACGACGGCAAGAAGACGGTCTTCTTCGTGCACGCCGATGTCGATCCCGGCGTGTTCTATCTCTACGACGCGGACAAGAAAAAAGCCGTGGAGCTTTTCCAGAGCCGGCCGTGGATCAAGCCCGAGCAGATGGCAAGCAAGGAACCGGTCACGTTCAAGGCGCGGGATGGACTCGGCCTGCACGGCTACGTCACGCGGCCGCCCGGCAAGGAATCGGCAAAGCAGCTGCCGACGGTCGTGCTTGTCCACGGCGGTCCCTATGGCATACGCGACACCTGGAGTTTCGATCCCGCAGTGCAGTTGCTCGCTTCCCGCGGCTACGCCGTGCTGCAAGTCAACTACCGCGGCTCCGGTGGCTATGGCGACGCATTCCTGCGTGCCGGCTACCGCGAGTGGGGCGGCAAGATGCAGGACGACGTGACCGACGCAACGCGTTGGGCGATCGACCAGGGCATCGCCGATGCCAAGCGCATCTGCATCTACGGCAGCAGCTATGGCGGCTATGCCGCGATGGAGGGCGTGGTGAAGGAGCCGGACTTGTACAAATGCGCAATCGCCGACGCCGGGGTGTACGATTTGCGCCTCATGTATGCGCGCGGCGACACGACGCAAACCCTGTTCGGCGAAAATTTCCTCAAGATGATTCTCGGGGAAGACCAGGCTGAGCTCACTGCGCGCTCGCCGATCACGCAACTGGATCGGTTGAAGGCGTCGGTGATGCTGATTGCCGGCGGTGCCGACACGCGCGTTCCCGCGGTGCAGGGCGAGAACCTGCACAATGCGCTCGCGCAGCGCAAGGTCGACCACGAGTGGATCTATGAGCGCACCGAAGGCCACGGGTTCTATACAGAAGAACACGTGACCGCCATGTTCGAGAAGATGCTCGCGTTTCTCGACCGGCAGATCGGCACGCAGCACGCCGGTACGGCGCACTGATGAAGATCCTGCTGCTCGGCGCCAACGGCCAGGTCGGTTTCGAGCTGGCGCGGGCGCTGGCGCCGCTGGGCGAGGTGCATGCGGCAACGCGCGGCGGCGAGCACGGCGTGCGCGTCGACCTGGCCAACCCGGAGACGCTCGACGCGGCCCTGCATTCCGTGGCACCCGACGTTGTCGTCAACGCCGCCGCCTACACCGCCGTCGACCGCGCCGAAGACGAGGCCAATCTCGCCGAACGCGCCAACCACTGGGCGCTGACCGTGCTCGGTGCGTGGGCCGCGCGCACGGGTGCGCTCGTCGTGCACTACTCGACCGACTACGTGTTCGACGGCGCCGGTAATCGTCCGTATCGGGAAGACGACCCGACGGCGCCGCTCGGCATCTATGGCAGCAGCAAGCTGGCCGGCGAGGCGGCGCTGCGCGATTCGGGCTGCGATCACCTGATTTTCCGCACCGCCTGGGTTTATGCCGCGCGCGGCCGGAATTTCCTGCGCACGATGCTGCGCTTGGCACGTGAACGCGACGAGTTGCGCGTCGTCAATGACCAGCGTGGCGCGCCGACGGCCGCGCGCCTCATCGCCGCGTCGACGGCGCTCGCGCTGGCGCGCAACCTGGACAGTGGCAACGCACTGCTCGGAACCTACCACCTCACGGCAGCCGGCGAGTGCAGCTGGTACGACTTCGCTAGCGCACTGTTGCAGCGCGCGGCCGCAGCCGGGATCATCGAGCGCGTTCCGCAGGTCGTTCCGATCGCGACATCCGACTATCCGACACGCGCGCGCCGCCCGGCGTATTCGGTGCTCGACACGGCGCGAATCCGTTCGGCGTTCGGTTTAAACTTGCCGTCATGGCAGAGCGGGCTCGACGACGTGATCGGCGAACTGTCGGCGGCCAGTGTCCTGTTGCGCAAGTAACGCGAAGGAATTCCGGAGGGATTCGCCGCGAGACAAGGCGCGAGGACGAGGCGTAGTGGCCACGGAGACGACGAGCAACGCGGTATCGTCGCGAAAATGCCGGAATTGTTTGAAGGTACTCGTGCAAGACGACACCAGGTAGAGGGCGATGTCGAAAGTTGTTCCGGTGATCTTGTCCGGCGGTGCCGGAACGCGGCTGTGGCCTGTGTCGCGCAGCGCCTATCCGAAGCCGTTCATGCGCATGGCCGACGGCGAATCGCTGTTGTACAAGACGCTGGACCGTGCGTTGCGCATGGCCAGCGACGGCCACGTGCTGACCGTGACCGGGCGCGACTACTACTTCCTGAGCCGCGACGACTACGCGCGCCATCCGCACGCGCAGCGCGAGCGCCTGCCGTTCCTGCTCGAACCGGTTGGACGCAATACCGCACCGGCGGTGTTGCTGGCGGCGATGTATGTGGCCGAACATTTCGGCGCCGATGCGACACTGCTGGTGCTCCCGGCCGACCATCTGATTCGCGATGTCGACGCATTCGTCGCCGATGCGCGGCGGGCCGCAGCAATCGCCGCGGACGGAAGACTGGTCACGTTCGGCATCGTGCCGACTGCGCCGGAAACCGGCTTTGGGTACATCCGCACCGGGCCGCCGCTGGATCGGGGCGGCGCATCTGATACCGCTCGCGAAATCGTGGCATTCGTGGAAAAACCCGATCGCCAGACGGCGCAGCGCTACCTCGACTCCGGCGAGTATTTGTGGAATTCGGGCATGTTCTGCTTTCGCGCCGACGCACTGTTCGACGCCGCACGACAGCACTGTCCCGACGTGCTGGGCGCGGCACGCGCCTGCCATGCGAGCGCCGGCGGCAGCGGCAGCCCGGTCGAGTTCGAGGGCGACAGCTTCGCCAGAATGCCCGATATCTCCCTGGACTACGCGATCATGGAGCGCGCCGGCAATCGCGCGGTCGTTCCGGCCACGTTCGACTGGAGCGACATCGGTTCGTGGAAGGCGGTGAGCGAGCTCGAAGCGGACATCCAGACCGACGCCGCCGGCAACCGCGTGCGCGGCTCGGCGATCGTGATCGAAAGCGAAAATTGCTACATCCAGGGCGACAAGCGCATGGTCGCCGCAGTCGGCGTGAAGAACCTGCTGATCGTCGACACCGGCGACGCCGTTCTGGTCGCCGACCGCGAGCGCGCGCAGCAGGTCAAGCTGGTCGTCGACCAGTTGCGCAAGAGCGGCCACGACAGCGCGCGCTTTCACCAGACCGTGCATCGCCCGTGGGGCAGCTTCACCGTGCTCGAGGACGAAGCCGATTGCAAGGTCAAGCGCCTGACCGTGAAACCCGGCGGCGTGCTGAGCCTGCAGTTGCATCATCGGCGCAGCGAACACTGGACCGTGGTCTCCGGCACCGCCAAGGTGCGCGTCGGCGACCGCGAGTTCCTGCTCGGTCGCAACGAGTCGACTTATATCCCGGCAGAGACGCTGCATCGGCTGGAGAATCCGGGCGATGCCGACGCGCACCTGATCGAAGTGCAGTGCGGCGACTATTTCGGCGAGGACGACATCGTGCGCCTCGAGGACAAGTACGGCCGCGCCGGCGCTTCGATCGATGAGCCGCCGGCCGGCTAGACCGGCGCCGTACCGAGCGGCCGCCGCATTGCTGCGCAGCACCCACAGGCGCGCGACCTTTCTGCGATACTTTGCGCGCGACCCGGCCCCGTCGCGCCCGCGCAATGACACTGCCAATGAGGGATGATCCGATGAGATTCGCGTTCGCCGTTCTTGCCGTGCTGCCGCTTGCCGCCGTTGCCGATCCGCATCCGTTCAACGTGCACGACCTGGTCATGATGGACCGGATCAGCGATCCGCAGATATCGCCGGACGGCAAACGCGTAGCGTATCAGCTGCGCGAGACCGACTACGAAGCGAACAAGGGCGTCAACAGCATCTGGGTCGTCGAGATCGGCGGCAAATCGGGGCCCTTCAAGCTCAATGATGCGACCTTGCCGGCCGCGTCGTCACCGCGCTGGTCGCCCGACGGCAAGCACATCTACGTCCTGGGCAAGGCCAAGGGCGATGCGACGACGCAAGTCTGGCGGCTGTCGCTGGAGCAGAGCGGGAAGGGTGACGACAGGCGAACCGCGGACCATGTCACGACTGTCGAGGGCCGCGCGGCGGACGATTCGAAGACTCAGCTCCTGCAAAAGGTGCAGTCCGGGAAGAGCGGATACCGGCACGACATCCTCCGCATCACGAACCTGCCGCTCGACGTCGGCAGTTTCAGGATTTCGCCGGACGGGCGGCAGATCCTGCTGTCCGCGGACGTCTTCACGGACTGCGCCGATCTGGCCTGCACGAAGAAGCGGAATGATGAGACGGCCGCAAACAAGGCCAGCGGCAGGCTCTATGACAAGCTGTTCATCCGTCACTGGGACACCTGGGCCGACGGCACGCGCTCGCAGTTGTTCATTGCCGACTTGCCGGAAGGTCTCGGCGCGATTGCCGAACCGCGCCTGTTGACCCGCGGGATCGATGGCGACGTGCCGTCCAAGCCGTTCGGCGACGACAGCGAGTACGCCTTTTCGCCGGACGGGAAGACGGTCTATTTCGATGCGCGCATTGCCGGCAAGACCGAGCCATGGTCGACCAACTTCGACGTCTACTCGGTGCCGGCCGACGCCTCGGCCGCGCCGAAGAACCTGACCGCGGCGAACCTGGCCTGGGACAGCGCGCCACTGCCGTCGGCAGACGGCAAGACGCTGTACTACCTCGCGATGAAACGGCCGACGTTCGAGGCCGACCGCTTCGGCATCATGGCGCTCGACCTGGCCACCGGCAAATCGCGCGAGATCGATCCGAAGTGGGATCGCTCGGCCAGTGCGCTGCAATTGTCGAAGGACGGCAAGACCCTGTACACGACGACCGACGACAATGGCGATCATGCGCTGTTTGCCGTCGACATCGGCAGCGGCAAGGCGACGAAGATCGGCGCAGCGGGCCAGGTCGAGGGTTTCAGCGTGCGCGGCAGCGAGATCGTCGTCGCCCGCAGCACGCTCAAGGCGCCGGCCGACCTGTTTCGCATGAGCACGTCCGGCGGGCGGGAAGCGCCGATCACGCATGCGAACAAGGCGCGCCTGGCGGAAGCCGCCATGGGCGACTACGAGTTCTACACGTTCAAGGGTGCCGACAACGCAACGGTGCAGGGTTATGTCGTCAAGCCGGTCGGCTACGAGAAGGGCAAGCGCTACCCGGTGGCGTTCCTGATCCACGGCGGACCGCAAGGTTCATTCACGAACGAATTCCATTACCGCTGGAACCCGCAGACCTATGCCGGTGCCGGCTTCGCCGTGGTCGCCGTGAATTTCCACGGCTCGACCGGCTACGGCCAGGCGTTCACCGATGCGATTTCCGGCGATTGGGGCGGCAAGCCGCTGGAGGATCTGCAGAAGGGCTGGGCTGCCGCGCTGGACAAGTATACTTTTCTCGACGGCGACCGGGCCTGTGCGCTCGGCGCCAGCTACGGCGGCTACATGGTCTACTGGATGGCCGGCAACTGGTCGCTGCCATGGAAATGCCTGGTCGACCATGACGGCGTTTTCGACAGCCGCATGATGGCGTACTCGACCGAGGAACTGTGGTTCGACGAATGGGAGCATCATGGCACGCAGTGGGAAAATCCGGCGGCCTACGAGCGCTTCAATCCGATCAATCACGTGGCCGAGTGGAAGGTGCCGATGCTGGTCGTGCACAGCCAGAAGGACTACCGCATTCCGGTCGAGCAGGGCATCGCCGCGTTCACGGCGTTGCAAAGACGGGGCATTCCGAGCCAATTCCTGACCTTTCCGGACGAGAACCACTGGGTGCTGAAACCGCAGAACAGCGTGTTGTGGCACGATACGGTAAATGCGTGGTTGAAGCGCTGGACCCAGGCACCGGCGGGTTGATCCGGCAGGCCGGTCCCGGCGACCGGATCCGCGCGAGTCGGCACAGCACGAGGACTTCCGCCATGGCCCATGCCATCGAAAAAGTTTCCGAGAATCGCTGCTTCGGCGGTGTGCAGGGGTTCTACAAGCACATCTCGGACGTCTGCAACGGCACGATGACGTTCGCGGTGTACCGTCCGCCGCAAGCCGATAAAGGACCGGTTCCGGTGCTGTGGTACCTGTCAGGCCTGACTTGCACGGCGGAAAACTTCACGTTCAAGGCCGGCGCACAGCGCGTTGCCTCCGAACTCGGTCTGATGCTGGTGATGCCGGACACCAGTCCGCGCAATACCGGGATCGCGGGCATCGCCGACGACTACGAGTTCGGCAACGCGGCTGGCTTCTACCTCGACGCGACGCAGGAGCCGTATGCGAAGTTCTTCAACATGTACAGTTACGTGGTCAGGGAGCTGCCGGATTTCGTCGCCGAGAACTTCAGCGCCGACATGTCGCGCCAGGGTATCTTCGGCCACTCGATGGGCGGCCACGGCGCGCTGACGATCGCGCTGAAGAACCCGGGACGCTACCGCTCGCTGTCGGCGTTTTCGCCGATCGTCGCGCCGACGCGTGTGCCGTGGGGCAGCGCGAAGGCGTTCCCGCGATTTCTCGGCGACGACCGCGAAGCGTGGAAACAATACGACACGTGCGAACTGATCGCTGCCGGCAAGCGTTTTGCCGGCGAGATCCTCGTCGACCAGGGCGACGCCGATCAGTTCCTGAAGGAAAACCTGCGGCCGGAACTCCTGGCCGAAGCCTGCAAGGCTGGCGGGCAGGCGCTGCGGCTGCGCCTGCAGCCAGGTTATGACCATAGCTACTACTTCATCAGCACGTTCGTCGAAGACCACCTGCGCCACCACGCTGCAGCCTTGCGCGCCTAGGTGTTTTTGCGGATGTTCGGCGGCGGCGCGTCTGCTTCACTTTCGTGGCACGGACTGTGGCGAATCAGGAACACCCTGCTGCGCGGCGAGTGCCACGCCCTGCTGGACACCGCACAAATACTGGCTTTGCGCCGCCTGCACGCATTGGCACACATGCTGCTTCTCGCCGTCTGGGAATGCGTGCCGC
>DATNFS010000146.1:0-20717 GCA_035606275.1 Rudaea sp. | reverse complement strand
TCCGACTCGATCGCGCTGAGGCTGCGCGCGATCGCCCGAGCCGAAGCGATCAGCGTCTGTTCCTGGCCATGACGCAGCAATTCCTCCATCTGCCGCACGAACATCCAGCCGACCAGCGGCAGCGCCAGCGTGGACAGTGCGATCAGGAGGAGTTTGAAGCGGAGCGACATCTACGAGAGACGAGAGACGGAAGACGAGAGACGCAGAAGCGGCGCGCTGCAGCCGGAGGGCGGCACCACGCCAGGGAATTCGAAGAAACATCCTCTCCGTCGGCGAGCGACGGCACTTTGCTTTTGCGTCTCTCGCCTCTGCTCTCCCGTCTCCCGCTTCACGGCTTCCACCGATACCCGACACCATGCACCGTCTCGATCGCGTCGAACTTCTCGTCGATCGCGAGGAACTTCTTGCGGATGCGCTTGATGTGCGAGGTGATGGTCGCGTCGTCGACGACAACCTGCGCCTCGCGCATCAGCTGGTCGCGGTTCTTGACGTGGCCCGGGAAGCGCACCAGCACGTGCACCATCCAGAACTCGGTCACGGTCAGCGGTACTTCGGCGCCGTTCCAGGTCACGCGCATGCGCTCGGCTTCGAGCTTGAGCGGACCGTGTTCGACCACGGTCTCCTTCGCGACCGGCCGGCTCAGCGCATCGAGGCGGCGGAACAACGCGCTGATGCGCGCCGCCAGGTGGTGCAGGCTCACGTCCTTCGTGAGGTAGTCGTCCGCGCCCAGGCGCAGGCCGGAGATCACGTCGAAGTCCGAGTCGCGCGCCGTCAGGAAAATGATCGGCAGCGTCGCCGATCTCGCGCGCAGCTCGCGGCACAGCTCGAAGCCGCCTTCGGGTTCGTCGCCGAGGCCGACATCGATGATGACCAGCTCCGGCAGGCGCTGCGCGAACGCGCGGCTGGCTTCCGGGCGCGACGCGTAACCTTGCGTCGCATAGCCGACGCGGTTCAATGCCTCGACATAGTTGGCGCGGATCGCGGGTTCGTCTTCGACGATGGCAACGCTGCGGCCCATGAGCGGTTCCCGGGAAAGTGCGTGTGCGTCCAGCTTACGGTTCGCACGCCCAGGCGGCAACGCCGCCGGAGCCATTGCCACATCTTTGCCACAACCCATCGGCGGCGCGCCGCATTTGCGGCCGCGGCCGCACCGACTGGAGTCCGAACCTAGCCTCGCCGCCAGACACGCCTGCAAGCCAGCAAGCGCCCATTCAGTAGGAAAGCGTTAAAACAACGTTCAATCGAGAGAGCCCCATGAAGAACGATCGCCCCGAAGCCAACGCCGAACTGCACGAATCCTTTGAACCGCTGCGCACGACGTTCGCCGTGCTCGCGCTGCTGCTCGGCCTGATTACCGCGATGCACTTCTGATCACCAGCCAAGCACGCCATCATGGACATCTATCTGCCTGCCGACTTCCACGAACTGCATGACGCCGCCGCCGAGGACTGGCGCGATCTGCCGACATCCGCGCTGATCGACGGTGAGCGCAAGGCGGCGCGCGATCTGGCCGAGCGGCCGAGCGATTCGTACAACGGCTGCGCCGATCCGTTCTGGCGCGTCTTCTAGCCGGCCTGACCCGTTACCTCCCCGCGCCGCGAGAACCGGCCCCTCCCCTCCCCCAGATGGTTCTCCGGCGCGGTCTTTATCCGATCGCCGCGCGCATCGCCGCGATCACGGCGCGATAGTCCCGGTGGCCGAAGATCGCCGAGCCGGAGACGAACGTATCCGCGCCGGCAGCGGAAACCTCTGCGGCATTCTCCACTTTTACACCGCCATCGACCTCGAGCCGGATCGGCCGGCCGCTGCGATCGATGATCTCGCGCGCGCGGCGCAGCTTCTCCAGCGCCGCCGGGATGAAGCTCTGGCCGCCGAAGCCGGGATTGACCGACATGATCAGGACCAGGTCGAGCTTGTCGAGCACGTAGTCGAGCCAGCTCAGCGATGTAGCCGGATTGAACACCAGGCCGGCCTTGCAGCCGCTGTCGCGGATCAGGCCGAGCGTGCGGTCGACGTGCTCGCTGGCCTCGGGATGAAAGCTGATGAGGCTGGCGCCGGCCTTGGCGAAATCCGGCACGATGCGGTCGACCGGCTTTACCATCAGATGCACGTCGATCGGCGCCGTGACGCCATGCTTGCGCAGCGCCTCGCAGACCAGCGGACCAATCGTCAGGTTCGGCACGTAATGGTTGTCCATCACGTCGAAGTGGACCCAGTCGGCACCGGCGGCGAGCACGCCGTCGACTTCTTCACCCAGCTTGGCGAAGTTTGCCGAAAGTATCGATGGAGCGATGACGCTGGACTGTTTCATGGGCGCTACCGGTACTGATCGACCAAACGAAAAGCAAACCCCCTTCCGCCTTCGGCACCTTCCCCCGCACGCGGGGGAAGGGAAAAAACAGGAACCGCACCTTCCTGTCTCGACTCGCAATTTGACGACGCAGGCTTCGGTCTCGCGTCTCGCGTCTCGCGTCTCGCGTCTCTCGTCTCTCGTCTCGCGTCTCGCGTCTCGCGTCTCGCGTCTCGCGTCTCCCGTCTCCCGTCTCTCGTCTCTCGTCTCCCGTCTCACCCCATCTTATTTGATTCCCCGCTGTTCGCGTAGCCTTTCGTAGGCGGCGTTGATTTCACGGGCGCGCTCCTCGGCACGACGCTTCAATTCTTCGGGCACGTCGCCGAGTTTGTCCGGATGGTGCTGGCTCATCAGCTTGCGATAGGCGCGCTTGATTTCGCGCTCATTCGCATCGGATGCCAGACCCAGCACGGCGTAGGGGTCCTTGTCGCCGGTGCGACGCGGCGCTTCGCGCGACTGCTCGTGGTAGTCACCCGACCGGCCGCTGCCGTAACGCTGCCCGCCATAGCTGCCGGCGCCGGCGCCGCTGCCGTGCGCGGCATAGGCGTAGCCGCGCATGGCGGCGAGCGCGGCCAGTTCGCGCTCGTGCACGCCGAGCGACCAGCACAGCTTGCGCACCAGCACGAACTTGTTCGGCGCCAGCGGACCTTCGGCGTAGACGATGTCGAGCAGCATGTCGAGCAGCAGGAATGCCAGATCGCGCCGCCCGCCGGCCCAGGCCTTCAGGTCGGCGATCGTCAGATGCACGGCGAAGCCGGGCTGCTTACCGGCCGCGAAGCGCTCGATCGCGCTGGCGCGCTGCTCGGCAGTCAGCTGCATGCGCGCCATCAGGTTTTCGGTCGCGGCGATTTCCTGTTCGGACACGCGGCCGTCGGACTTGGCGATCGCCCCGGCCAGGGCGAACAACGGCAGGATGAACGAGTTCGAGGCACCGCGCGCCGGCTGCGGCCGCAACGCACCGATGTCCCACAGATGGCCGAAGAATCCGCCCAGCACGAGGCCGAACGGATGCCGGAACAACAACAGGCCGATCAGTGCGCCGATCAGCTTGCCGGCGATGTTCATCGCGCGCGGCCGGCGGCGATCGCCGGATTGCGCCGGTCCGGAGGATGGATGAAGCGAGAGCTCGAATGGGCAGGGTTCATGCCGCGAATTCTAGCAGCGCGTCCGAAAACGGCGCCGGAACGCGCGCCGGGAACCGCTACAATTGGGCCCTGCCGCAATCGGAATCCATGCCCGTGTCCACCGTCCTGCATCAGTCCAATCTGCCCGGCCTGAATCTGATCCATCGCGGCAAGGTGCGCGACGTCTACGCCCTGTCCGCGCGCGAATTGCTGATCGTCGCGACCGACCGGCTCAGCGCCTTCGACGTCGTGCTGCCCGATCCGATTCCCGGCAAGGGCGAGATGCTGTGCCAGATCTCGAATTTCTGGTTCGGCCGCACGGCGCAACTGATGCCGAATCATCTGACCGGCAAGTCCGTCGCCGCCGTGCTGCCGCCCGGCACCGATGTTGCGCTCTACGAAAAGCGCAGCGTCGTTGCGCGCCGCCTCAAGGCCGTGCCGGTCGAGGCGATCGCGCGCGGCTACCTGATCGGGTCGGGCTGGAAGGATTACCAGGCGAGCGGCTCGTTGTGCGGCATCCGGCTGCCGCCGGGGCTGCGCCAGGCCGAGAAGCTGCCGCAGGCGATTTTCACCCCGTCGACCAAGGCCGCCGCGGGCGCGCACGACGAAAACATCGGCTTCGACCGCGTCGTCGCGCTGGTCGGCGGCGATCTGGCCGAACGCGTGCGAGCGGCGACGCTGGAAATCTATGCGTTCGCTGCGGCCCATGCGGCCGGGCGCGGCATCCTCATCGCCGACACCAAGTTCGAATTCGGCACCGACGAAGACGGCAAGCTCTACGTCATGGACGAGATGCTGACGCCGGACTCGTCGCGCTTCTGGCCGGCCGACCAGTATCGCGTCGGCATCAGCCCGCCGAGCTACGACAAGCAGTATGTGCGCGACTACCTGGAGACGCTCGACTGGAACAAGCAGGCGCCGGGGCCCAAGCTGCCGGCCGCGGTGATCGAGGGCACGGCGGAAAAATACGCCGAGGCGTTGAAGCGGCTGGCGGGAATCACGATCGGTTGAAGCGGGTGACGTGCACCCATGGGTGTGACGAACGATCATTGTCCGGATGTCGGGGAAAAGCGGCCCGGCACAGACGCCGAGATCAGCGCTAGAATTACGCCATGAATGCGACGCCTGAAAATGCCGATTCCGCCGATACGCGCCGCGAGGTCGATCGCTGGCTCGGCAACTACAGCGAAGACCACCGCAACCCGGCCAACGTGCTGATCCACTGGATCTGCGTGCCGCTGATCGTGTGGACCGGGATCGCGCTGCTCTGGGTCGTGCCGGTGCCGGCGATTCTCGGCCGGCCCGGCTTCTGGGCCGGCATGGCGATGTTCGCCGCGCTCGTGTTCTATTTGCGCCTGTCGCGTCCGTTGTGCCTCGGCATGTTCGGCTTGTTCGTCGTGCTCGGCCTGATCACCGAGGCCCTGTACCGCACGCTCGGAGCAGGCACGCTGATGTGGCTCGCGATCGCCGTCTTCGTGCTGGCCTGGGTCGCGCAGTTCGTCGGTCACCACATCGAGGGGCGGCGCCCGGCATTCTTCACCGACCTTGCCTACCTGCTGATCGGGCCGGCATGGATCGTGGCGAAGATCCTGCGCCGCGTCGGCGTCCGGGTGTAGAAAGCCGCGCAGGCTGGCTGATGCGCGCACAGCGCGCTTGTCCGCGGTTCGCGGCGCACGTTGCCCGCAATCGTCATCGCAGCGCAAGCCGGGGTCCATCCTCGAGATAGACCGAAAGCGCAAGATCAAGATGGATTGTCCGGTCGTGCCGCCGCGACCCTACGGGCGATTCGCTGCGCATCCCGACTCCTCAATCCGGCTTACGCCAGGATGACGCCCCCGATTCCTTCATTGGCCTCTCCCATCTCCCGCTCCCGATTCTCGTCTCTCGTCTCTCGTCTCTCGTCTCCCGTCTCCTCTCAACGCTGTCCACAAGGAAAAGGCGCCTCGCGGCGCCTTTTCTCTTCAGACGTCGGAGGTCGTCTAGTGCACGGTGCCCATCATGCCGACCAGCGCTGCGCCGAACACGAAGAACAGCACGACCGCCAGCACGATATAGATGATGTACTGCACGAGACTGACCAGGCAGGCCTTGCCGTAGCCCATCTGGCCACCACCCGGCGCCTTGATCATCATGTTGATGATGAACGCGTTGACGAGGAACGCCACGACCAGACCCACCAGCGATCCGGTCGAACCGAGCATCATCTGCAGCACATAGTTGATGATGCCACCCAGGATGATGCCGACGAGAACCGTGGCCACGGCATTGCCGAGGCTCGGCTTGAAGCCCGCGGCCATCTTCGTGGCCAACTGCACGATCAGAGCACCGACGAGTACGCAGACAACGAGAAAGACCAGAATCCCAAGCAGTCCGGTAAGCATGATGGTTGTTCCCCGAGAAGTGAGAGAGATTGGGCGCAATGCAACGTCCGGCATCCCTGCCGCCATCGGGCGCGCCCGGCACCCGAATTTGTTTTTTGCTCCCCGCCGTCCTGGCCTGTTTGAACATTCAACGCGCTTCCACGCGCGCACCGAACGCGCCCCACGTCGTCCGGTCAGTTCTTCTCGGTGGGCCGCAACAGCCAGCGGCACAACGCCGGCAGGAACACGATCGCCGCGAGCATGTTGACGACGAACATGAAGGTCAGCATCACGCCCATGTCGGCCTGGAATTTCAGTTCGGAGAACACCCAGGTGCCGACGCCGACGGCGAGCGTCAGCGCGGTGTAGAAGATCGCGATGCCGGTGGTCTTCAGCGCGATGAAATAGCTCTCCGACAGCGTGCGGCCGCCGCCACGCCCGGTGACATATTCCTGCCGGCTCACGACGCCGTCCTTGTTCTGGTCGAGGTCAGTGAAGCCGGGCTGCAGCGCCGAAGCGCCGGCCGCGGTGCGATCACCGACTGCAAGGCCGCTGGCGGCAGCCGCGTCCAGCCCCATGTCCCGCTCGAAATCCTTGAGTTCCTCGGCGGTGAGGGTGAAGTCCCGGTTGACGTCGGCGGCAGCAAACTCGACGCTGTAGGTCATGGCCTCGCGCATGCGCGCGAAAATATAGATCGCGTAGTCGACACCGATGCCGACGCCGAGCGCGAGCACGGTCAGCGTGTTGACCTTCTTGCCGATGTCGAGCCAGACCATCAGCGAGTGGCCCAGTTCGGTCACCAGCACCAGCGGCAGCACGATGCACAGCGCCGCGCGCGGGCTGCGGAAGCTCAGCAGGCACATGCCGAACACCGCCGCGTAAAGCAGGTACAGCATCTTGCGGTCGACGGCGCGTACTTCATCGTTGGTCGCGGCCATGACGCCGACGTTGCCGGTCGCCAGGCGCAGATTGAGCTGGTCCTTGCCGGCATCGCCGCCCTGCTTGGCCAGCTTCTCGCGCAGGTTGACGTCGGGCCCCGCGAATACGTGGTTGTCGTCGCGGAATTTCTTCACGGCGTCGATCACGCGATCGATCGTCGTGGCGCGGTGATCGGTCAGGAACATCATGACCGGCATCGCGCTGCAGTCGGCGTTGAGCAGGCCGGAATCGGTTTCGAAGCCCTGCGTGTCCTGGCGCAGCGTGTCGTTGTCGCGCGGCAAGACGCGCCAGCGGATGTTGCCTTCGTTCCAGCCGCCGTTGACGATCTTGGCGGCCATCGGCAGCGTGATCACCTGCGCGACGCCGTCGACATTGCGCATGTCCCAGGCAAAGCGGTCGAGCGTCTCCATCACCGGGTAGCTGGTGGTGCAGGCATTCGGCGCGCCCTCGGCGATGACGTTGAGGATGTCGACGCCGAGCGCGAACTTGTCGCTGATCAGCTCGGCATCGCGGTTGTAGCGCGCCTCGGGCCGCAGCTCGGCAACGCCCTTCTGCGCATCGCCGACCAGCACGCGGCTGCCGTAGTTCGCCGCCGCTGCCCAGGCCGCCAGGCCGAGGATGATCACGATCGCCGCCGGCACGGGCCGGCTCAGGTGCGTGAGTATTGCCCAGAGCTTGTCGAACTGCGTGAGCTGGCGCAGCCGGTACTCGCGCTTGCCGTCGAGGTTGCGCAGCTGGCAGTACGACAGCAGCACCGGCAGCAGGATCAGATCGGTGAGTATCGTCAGCGCCACGCCGACCGTGGCGGTGACGGCCAGTTCGAAAATGATGCGCACCGGGATGATCAGGATCGTCGCGAAGCCCAGGCAGCCGGCGATCAGCGCGACCGATCCCGGCACCAGCAATGCGGCGAAGCTGCGCCTGGCGGCGACGAGCGGAGGCACGGCGAAACGCTCGCGTGCACGCAACTGCTCGACCGTGCCCTGCTCGAGTCCGCCGAAGAAGATCTCGCCGCGGAAGCGGTTGATCATCTGCTCGCCGTGGCTGACCGCGATCGCGAAGATCAGGAACGGCGTCAGCATGTTCATCGGGTCGATGCCGAAGCCGAGCAGGTGCAGCGCGCCGAGCATCCAGACCACGGCAACCAGCGCGCAGGCCACCGTGAGCGACGCCAGCTTCCACGACAACGAGTAGGCGAACAGCAGCAACCAGGTGAACAGGATCGTGACGAAGAAGAACACGATGACCGACCTGGCGCCGTCGCTGATGTCGCCGACCATCTTGGCGAAACCGATGATCGCAACCGTCGTGTGCTCGTTTTCGTACTTGTGGCGGATGTCCTCGAGTTCGCCGGCGATCTTGTTGTAGTCGACCTTGACGCCGCGCGCGGGATCCTCCGGCACCAGGTCGACCCAGACCATCGCGCCGGAAAAGTCTTTCGCCACGAGGCGGCCGACGATGCTCGCCTTCTCGATGTTTGCCTTGATCGTGGCGAACTGGTCGGGCGTCGCGTGGAATCCGTCGACGTTCGGCGTGAAGGTCTGCGGGATGACGTTGCCGCCGGCGAAGCCGTCCTCGACGACTTCGACGAAGCGCACGTTCGGCGTGAAGATCGAGCTGACCCGCGCGGCGTCGACGCTGTCGATCGTTTTTGCGTCGCGCGTGATGTTCTCCATCGTCTGGAAGAACGGCTGGTTGAACATGTCGCCGCTCTTGTCCATCACCGCGATCAGGATGCGGTTGGCGCCGCCGAAGTCCTTTTCGTAGTCGAGAAACGTGCGCATGTATTCATGCTGCAGCGGGATCATCTTCTTGAAGCCGGCGTCGACGCGCAGCTGCACGGCGCCGTACGCCATGATCGCCGTGATCAGGGCGAAGATGATCAGCACGACGACGCGGTTGCCGAAGATCAGGCGCTCGGCAAAGCGTTCGAACGCGTTGGGGGCACCGAACTGGGCGGAACCGGCCATGATCTACTTCGCCTCGAAGCGGCTGATCCCGTTTTCGCCCACCAGCAACACGGCAGGACCTTTTTCAAGCGGCAGCACGCTGGCAATGATGCCGGCCGATGCATCGACGAAACTGCGCAGCGGCTCTGTCGCCTTGTTGCGCACTAGCACGACGCCGTTGGCGCCGACGATCACGGCGCCGCCGTTGCCGATGACCGCCCCGCCCATGAGGCTGAGCTCGGTGCCGGTCGTCACGAGTGTCCAGTGGTCGCCCAGATCGTTCGATTCGAACGCGTGGCCGCGCAGGCCGAAGGCCAGTACGTGGTCGCCGTCGTAGCCGAGCACGCCGAACATCGATCCGTCGTACGGCAGCTGCAGGCGCGACCAGGTCGCGCCGTTGTCGCGCGAACGGAATGCGCTGCCGCGTTCGCCGACGATGAACAGGGCGCCGCTGCCGGTGCGCGCGATGGCGTTGAGGTGCGGCGTGGCTTCCTGACCGACCTTCAGTTCCGCGGCGCTGAAGGTCTGCTTGCTGTCGTCGGCGCGCTTGGCGCCGGTGTCGGCAGCATCATCGTCGCCGCCGCCCGCGTCGGCCGATTTTGCCGCGACGGTCATCGGTTTCCAGGTTTCGCCGCCGTTGGCAGTCTGCAGCGCGAGGCTGTAGGCGCCGATCGCGAAGCCGCGCCGCGCGTCGAGGAACAGCACATCGAGCAGCGGCGCGCCCACGGCCGGATCGCCGCCGGCGTCGGCCGGTTGCCACGGATCCTTGCGCTGCACCTGCCAGTGTTCACCGGCGTCGGCGCTGTGCAGGATCATGCCGTCGTGGCCGACCGCCCAGACCTGCGCCTCGATCGCGGTGACTGCCGTGAAGGTTGCGCGGGTCGGCATCCCGACCTGGCGCCAGGCCTGGCCGTCGTCGGACAGCAGCACGTCACCGCGTGCGCCGACGGCGACGTAGTGGCCGCCGCTGCGGGTGAGGTCGAGCAGCAGGGAGTTTGCCGCGAGCGGACGGATTTCCGCCGGCGCGGTCGCCGGATCGACCCACACCGACGCCTGCGCGCCGGGCATGTCGGCCGGCAGCGCCAACGCCGGCAGCAGCGCGACGAAAAACCCGCATTTGCGCAAGACCCGAGGTCCCATCGCCGGCAGTCCCTCTCCTACCGCCACAATACGCACAGCATAGCGGCGCCGACCCGATTTCGCACCATCCGCCGCGAAGCGGATGGTGCGGGCAGCTCACGCGTGATGGCGACTACTGGATGCCGCGCTGGCGCAGCGACTGCGGCGAGAACATGTCCGGCGTGGTCTGGAACGAGAAATCGTACATCTCGTCCTGGTTGTCCAGGCCCTGCGCCAGATAGCGGCCCGACTTCAGGTCGTAGTGGATTTCCAGCGTCGACCAGAACACCGGCACTTCGTAGTAGTTGACCGACGGGGCCTCGGAGTAGCGCCACAGCTTGTTCTGCTCGTCGTAGTGGTCGATCTCGAGGATCTGCCAGCTGTCCTCGTCCAGGTAGAACGTACGGCGCGGATTGATGTGGCGTGCACCGGGCTTGAGCGTCGCTTCGACGACCCAGATGCGATGCAGTTCGTAGCGCAGCAGGTCGGGATTGACGAAGCTCGGCTTGATCAGGTCGTCGACCTTGGTCTTGTCGCTGTGCGCCGTGTAGGAATTGTACGGCACATACATTTCGCGCTTGCCGACCAGCTTCCAGTTGAAGCGGTCGAGCGCGCCGTTGAACATGTCGGTCATGTCGTTCGTGCGCAGGCCGTCCGAGGCGGTACCGGGATTGTCGTAGGCCACGTTCGGCGCGCGCCGTACGCGGCGCTGGCCCGGGTTGTACACCCATGCCTGGCGCGGTTCCTTCTTCGAATCGAGCGTTTCGTGCACCAACAGCACCTGTCCGGCCAGGCGCGGCGGCGACACGACATCCTCGAAAAAGTACAAAAGTATATTATTGATGTCCTTGAGCGTGTTGCCGGGCTTGTAGTACAGGCCCAGGCCCTCCTCGCGGAAGCGCTCGAGCACGTACTGGCCGCCGGCGGTCGGCGTCACCTGGTTGTTCCAGCGCGCAAACGACACGCCCTTGTACTTGAGCTTGTGATTCCAGATCGCCTCCATGCCGGCCTTCGACGCATCGGCATCGAGGATCGGGAACGGAAAACCTTCGGCAACGTTGTCCACGCCCTCGCCGTCGTCGACCAGCTCGCCGGTCGCCGCGTTCTTGATCGTCATGTCGTAGGTGCGCTGCGGAAACGAGGCACTGCGCCGGGTCGGGTAGACGACCATCTTCCAGGCCGGATACTTCTCGAACATCGCGACCTGCCCGGCCGACAGCTTGTCGCCCTGCTCCTTGTAGTTCTTCGCCGTGATCTCGAACAACGGCTTGTCGCCGGCAAACGGATCGGGGTGATGCATGCCGACCTTGTAGCCGGAAGGCGGCGTCGTGATGCCGCCCTTCCACTCGGGAATCGTGCCGTCCTTGTTGCCGGCGCGTTCGGCGCCTACCGGTGTCAGCGCCGTGCCGGTCATGCCGAGCTTGGCCACATCGGCTGCGCTGCCCTTGGCTTGCGCACCTCCACAAAACACGGCGCCTGCGATCAGCAGTGCAAGCACGGTTCGATTATGACGAGCCATTACACCCTCCCGTTGGACGATATGCCGTCGCGCGATGCCGCTGCTGCGACTCTTGCTCAAAATTTCGGCGTCAATCTTCAGAACGAATACTTCACCACGAACGCGACGAAGTCGCGATCGTTGATCAGGTTGAGGTCGCCGGCGCCGAAGTAGTTCGTATAGCTCAGGTCGAGCGTCCACTTGTTGAGGTAATTGGCCTCGGCACCGACCGTGATCTGCTTGCGGCCCTCGATGAACGCACCACCGGGACCCGGCGAGATGCCGTTGACGTCGTGGTAGAACGCGATGCGCGGCGACAGCGTGAAGGCGGTGCCCCAGACGCTGTTGTAGTCGGCGCGGGCCGCGATGCGGTAGCCCCACGAGAACGGCGTCGGGAAGCCCTTCACCTGCGTCTGCGGATTGGTCAGGATGCCCTGCAACGCGTCGGCTCCGCCACCGGTGTCGGTGCCATCGCCGTTGTAACGCAGCTTGTCCTGCGATGGAATGTCGGCGTCGGTCGCGCCGACTTCACCGACCAGCGCGATCTGGTCGGCGTTGAACCAGTTGCCCGGTCCGAACACCTTGGTCGCGGTAAATTGCAGCTGCGTGACATGGTTGCGCGTATAGCCCTGGATCGGCACGCCGGCCGGGAAGTCGCCCAGCTGGCTGTAGAAACGATTGGCCGGCGCCGGAATCAGTTCGTTGAGCGGCGACAGGCCGGCATACAGCAACTCGACGTCGTCGATCTGCAGCGGCTGGTTCGGCCGATAGCTCAACTCGCCCTGCAACGCGATGCCGGTGGCCTCGAACGTCGTATTGAAACTGACGCCGAACAGATGGATGTTGCTCGGGTACTCGACGAAATAATTGGCGCTGGTCGGGCTCGTGTTCGTCACCGTGGTGCCGGCGCTGATCAGCGGCAGGCGGCTTGAATAGTTCAGGAAGAAGAAGCCGAACTCGGTATTGTTGAATCCTTCCGCCAGGTAGTGCGCCGCGATGCCCCACTGGCCGTATTCGCTCGGATAGCGATCCGGCGCGCGCTGCACTGTCTGGTTGCACGATTCGGACAGCAGTTCCGCCAGCGGGTTGGTGTGCGCAGCCAGGATGCTGGCGCCGCCGTAGGCCGGGTTGTCGCTCGGTGCGCCGCCGAAGCAGACGCTGTAGTACTTCTCCGGATTGTTGACCGGCTGCGGAATCAGGCCGAACGGCAGCGACGCGTAGGTTGCGCCGATCGTGGCGATGTCGTTGCTCGAGAAATACGTGCCGAGCGGATCGGGATTGGTCTGCGCGAACTCGAGCAGGTAGGTCGCCTCGACCGAGAAATTCTGCGTGAAGTTGTACGAGCCCCAGATCATGTTGACCGGCAGCAGCGCTTCCTTGAGTTCCGCGCCGGCCACGTGCAGCTGCGAGACGTCGACCGGGTTGATGCTGTTGATGCCGCCCTGGATGAACGTGCTCTCGCCCCAGCTGAGCACCTGGCGGCCGACGCGCACGGTACCCTGCTGGTCGTTGATCGAGAACTTGCCCCACAGGAACGCGTCGAGCATGCGGAAGCGATCACCGACCTGGTCCTGCGCCAGGCGGGTCAGCTTGTCGTTGTTGGCATTGGCGAAATCGTAGAAGTAGCTGGCGCGGAAGAAGCCGCCGAAATTGTCCTTGCTGAAAGACAGCTCGCTGGTCGCCTTGACGGCGTTCGAAAACGCGCTGCCGTTGCTGTAGTTCAGGTCGCCATCGTCGTGGTTGGCCGAAAACGCGCCCTTGGCGGCGCGCTGCTGCGCATTGGGCAGCAATCCGACCAGCGGATTGTAGTGCGCCTTGGCGATCAGGTCGGGATCCTGGTCGGCGACGCGGAAATCCACGCCGTACGACAGGGTCGTGTTGAGCGAGCCGTGCCAGCCGTCGTTGTCGCCGAAATCGAAAGCCGAGGCCTGGTTCGCCGCGCCGGCGGCGATGGCCGCAGCCAGCGCCAGCGCGAGCGGACGGACGACGATGCGTGCGTTGGTCTTCTTCTTGGTCTGCATGAGTCGTTCTCCCCAGGTCCGTTACTGCGTGCGAATCACGCTGGTGTTCACCACCTGCACCGCGTTGCCGCCGGTTGCCAGGAAGCTGACCGCCTCGGTCTGCATCTCCACGGTCGTCTGCGGCGAGGTCGTCGGATCCAGCAGCGAGCTGTGCACGCCGTTGGTGAAGCGCACGACACCGCGGATGCCGGTCGCCGATTGCGTCGTGCTCGTGATCGTGGACAGACCGAGCGCGGCGATCAGCGGGTTGCCGCCGGACAGCGGGAAGCCGGACACCGCGTTCGGGATCACCTGATCCGACAGCCACTTGCCGTTCGCGTCATAGCACTTCGCGCCGCAGGCGGCGATGCTGATGTCGCCGGGCACCGGTGCGTTGCCGCCGACGACTTCCTGGGCGAGGAGGTTCTTGTTCGCGGTTGCGCCGACGTAGTTGATCGGATCGGCCGAATCGGTGACTGTTTGCGCCGCCGTTACGAACTGGCCGAATGCCGGTGTTCCCGGCAACACACCGGCCTGCGCGAGACCGCCCAGGATGACCGGGCTGAACGTGGGCGATCCGATCAGCAGACCGACGGTTCCGCCACCCGGCACGTTCAACACCGCGTTCTGCACATAAGTGTTCGGCGTCTGCGCGACTCCCATGAACATCGTGCCGACCATGCTGCCGAGCGACTGGCCGACGTACGCGATACGTGCACCGTCGAAGGCGAGCGTCGCGCCATCGAGGCTCACGCTGGGCAGGGCGCTGCGCAGTTCGAGAAGGTCGGCCACCGCCTCGCGCAGGTTGTCGCGCGAAGTCAACAGGCTGTTCAGGTTGATGATGTAGGTGCCCGATGGATCGATCTTGCCGTCCGGGCCCGGGGCGCCGGTCGCGTTGTTTTCCAGATCCATGTCAAACGTGCGCTCGCCGGCGATCAGGCCGGCAGCCGGCGATCCGGCCAGCAGCTGGTTGCGATACAGCGGGCTGGTCGGATCGGTCAGGCCGTGCAGCGGCAGGTCCATCGCGACCACGGCGAAGCCGGCAGCGGCAAGCGCGCCGGCGATACCGAACATGTTGGTACGGTTGCCGGTGATGCCGTGCTGGAAGATCACGACCGGCCAGCCGGCGGCCGGCTTGGTGTGGCCGGAATTGGCGTTCGGCACCGTGAGCAGCACCGGCACGCTGATGGCGGTCGTGGCGACCGGAAACGGATTGGCAAACGTCACGTTGGTCGAGGTCGGGTCGAGTCCGACCGCGTTGAACGGCGGTACGTAGCCACCCGGCGCGGCATGCCAGAAACCGGTCAGCGCCGCGGTCGGATTCTGCGCCGACGGCACCGACAGGTAATAGGGCAAGTGCAGCGCACCGACATAGACGTTGGCCACCGGCGGCAACGCCGGATTGATCTGCGACAGGTTCAGTCCGGTCGGCGCGAATGCCGCGGCCGAATTCGGTGCAGCATCGATCAGGCTGTTGATCGCCTGCAGCTCGACCGTCGTCGACTGCGTCGTCGCGACCCACGACAGCACGATGCGGCCCGGATCGATGCCGACCGAATGCGCCGCGGCTTCCTGCGAATTGATCAGCTGGCGCAGCGGTTCGAGCGCGCAGGTGACCGATGCCGGCAGCAGCGAGATCGTCGACTTGCCGTTGACGCAAACCGGTGCGGTGCGCTTGGCGAGGAAATAGGTCTGGTCCGCCGTGACGTCATTGCCGGCGTTGTCGGTGATGCTCGGCACGCGCTGTGCCGGAGGCGTGCCGGTACCGCCGTCGCCGAGCAGCACCGCCATGTACGAGGTCAGCTGGCGCAGCGGCGCGGTCGGCACGATCGCGATCGTCTGGCCGCTCGAGTCGGTCGATGCGACGGCGACGACGAATTCCTGCGGCGACGCCAGTTCGCGCACGACCTTGGTCACGCCGCCGCCCGGGCCGGTCAGCTGCACCTCGAATACGCGCACGGTCTGGCCGCCGATCAGCGTGCTGGGCTTGACCGGGGACGAAAACGTGGTGCTCCACGGTGCGACGGTGCTGAAGCCGTCGAGCGCGTTCATCGCGACCGCCGGATCGCCGGTGTTGGCCGGGTTGGCGACCGGGATGTTCAGGGTCAGGTCGGTCGTGCCCTGAAGCAGCAGGTTGGTCGGAAACGGCACCACGGCATTGCTCGGATCGAAACGCGCGGTGATGACCGCCGTCACATAGCTGCCGTTGCTGTTGTAGATCGGCCCGGGATTGAGTGCGAGCGCCTCGCCGGCCGCCGTCGACAGCAGCGCGCACAACGCCAGATTGCGTATGAAACGGGTTTGCATGATGTGTTCCCCCGGGGAATCGGAATGCTTGGGTGCGGGCGCCATCATAGGGAGTTCAAACGGTTGTTTGCAACGAAAATCTGCAGGGAAAATCTGCCTTATTTTGCTGCTGCGTCGCAGCAGGAATTCGCGAGTCCGCCCCGGCCGCTGGCCGTCCGCCGCTGCCGCATTCAAGGCAACACATCGCCGGCGATGAACGCGCGCGGCGCATAGCCGAAGTCGCGCTGCGCCGCGCCGTTGTCGGCGATCAGCGGTTCGCCCAAGCGCTGCAATGCGGCGCTGCTGACCGGCGCGTTGCCGGCGCGCAATCGTTGCGCGATGCGCAGTGCCAGGTGCGGAACCGGCAGCGGCAGGACAACGCCCGGCAACGCGGCACGCAGGCGCCGCAGCAGGTCGTCGAAACGCAACCGTTCGCCGCCGCCGAGCGGATAGACCTTTCCCGCAGTCGCAGCGCAATCGACCACTGCCTCGACCGCGGCGGCCAGGTCGCCGGCGTGCACCGGCTGACGCAGCCCCGATGCACCCGCAGGTATCGGCAGGATGTGCCAGCGGCGCGCGAAACGCGCGATCGGCGCGAGGCTGCGATCACGGCCGTCGCCATAAACCAGCGTCGGCCGCAGCACGGTCCAGGCGATGCCGCGCGCCTGCGCGACGCGGGCCACGCGTTGCTCGGCTGCGACCAGGCGTTCGGCGATTTCGCGTTCGGCCGCATCGGACGACGCGCGCTTGCTCTGCGCGCTCATCGAGCTCAAGCCGATCACGCGCCGCGCGCCGGCTGCCGGCTCGCGCTCGAACCACATCGAGAACGCATCGAGCGGACCGAGGCTGACGATGACCTCGGCGCCGGACGGCACGGTCAGCGCCGGATCGTGCAGGTCGCCTTCGTACCAGGTAAGCTGCGGTGGCGCGTCCGAGCGCGGCGGCGCGCGGCTGACGGCACGCACATGCGCGTCACGCGCCAGCAGCCGCGGCAGCAGCAACCTGCCGACCGCACCGGTCGCGCCAAAAATGAGAAAAGTGGACAATGTCGATTCGTGCCGCGCCTTCGACCGGAAGCCTCAGGCGCTGGCCTCGGACTCGTGCAGCCGCCCGGGCAGTCCGCGAATGCGGTTGAGCAGCTGCGGCGGCAGCTGCTCCGCCGCGTGCGCCGGCGACGGCTCGGCCGGCGCCACGCGCCATGCGCCCTGCGGCTGCTGCTTGATGTGCCAGTAGCGTGCGAGCGCCGCGTCGACGAAGGGCCGGCACAGCGACGGATTGAACGGCCGCCGCAGCAGCCGGAAGATCTGCGCCTCGTTGACCAGTTCGATCACGCGGTCGAGGTCGTTGAACGGGTCGATGACGATGGTCGCCATGTGCGGGTGCGCCTGCTTGAGCGCCTTGAGCGCGGCGACCAGCTCGGCCCGCCCCGGGCCGACCGAGCAGACCAGCGCACCGGTCTCGTGCTGCTCCATGAATTGCAGCGCGCGGTCGAGCGTGTTGGCGAAGTGCATCTTGTAGTGCGCCTGCAGCAGGTCGCGCAAGCGCTGCTGCGTCGCCGCATCGCTCTCGATCACGACCACCGCATTCAGGCGCCGCACGCGCTCGCCCTCGTCGGCGGAAAGCGGGCTGGAACTGATCGGCGGCGCCAGCCGCGCCGCGCGCATCGCCGCCAGCGCGGCGTCGCGCAGCGCGGCGTTGTCCCACGGCTGGTCGACGATGCGGAACACCTCGGACTCGTTGACCGCGTCGAGCAGCAGGCGTGCATCGGGTCGGTCGCACAGCAGCATGCGCAACGCGCGCGGATGCACCTCGCGGATCTGCGTGAGCAGCTCCACGCCCTGCGCGGGCGCCACGTGCTGGTCGCACAGCACGGCGTCGACGTCGCGTTCGAGCGCCAGCGGCGCGGCCACGCCGCCGTCGGCGCAGGCGATCACGTCGTGCTCGCGCCACAGCACGTCCAGCGCGCGCTGGATGCGCGCATCGGCGGTCACGGTGAGCACGCGCAACGGCCGCGAATCGACCGGCACCAGCGGCACATGATGAATTTCGTCAGCGAACATCGGCGCCTTCCGCCGGCGCGCTGCCGACCGGCAGCAGCACCGTGAATACCGAGCCCTGGCGCGGCGTCGTATGCACGCGGATCGAACCGCCCATGCCGGTGATGATCTTGTGCGCGATGGTCAGACCCAGGCCCGTGCCTTCCCCGGGCGGCCGCGTGCTGAAGAACGGGTCGAAGATCTTCGGCAGGATGTTGTCGGCCATGCCGACACCGGTATCCTCGAACGTCAGTTCGATCTGGTCGCCGACCACCTTGCCGGCGATCGTGATCCTGCCCTTGCCCTCGATCGCCAGAGCCGCGTTGGTGATCAGATTGAGAAACACCTGGTCCAGGTCGCCCGGCGCGCAGCGCACGCGCGGCAGCGCGCCGAGCTGCCGGACGATTTCGATGCGGTCGTTCAGGCGCGGCTGGGCCAGCGCCAGCGCCCGCGCGACGCGATCGCCGACGTCGACCAGCGCCTGCGCGTCGCCGTCGGAGCGGGCGAATTCCTTCAGGCTCTGCACGCTGGCCGACAGCTCCGCGAGACTGTCGCCCGAATCGAGCAGCAACTGCTTTGCGTTGCGCGGCAGCGCGCTCGACTCGACGTTGGCGCGCGCCTCGAACAACTTGCGCCGCGCCTCCTCGACGTACTTGACGAGTTTGTCCAGGCTCGATTTGTCCGCGCTGAACAGCAGGTCGACCGGCTGCAGGCAATGCTGCACGGCCATGTCGTAGCGCTGCACCAGAGTGCGGTATTCATCCAGCAGTTCGACGATCATCGACAGGTTGTTCTGCGCCAGGCCGAGCGGCACGGTGGTATCGCGGGCGATGCCGACCACCATCTGGCCGAGCGCGGCAAGGCGGGTGACGTGAATGGTCTGCGCCTGCGCCGCCTGCAGGCGATCGAGCTCGCGCTGCGCCTCCTCGACCGCGAAATTCGCCGACAGCGTCTGCTTCTTCTGCCGCGCCAGCTCCATCCACAACTGCACCACGGCCGCCAGCGCTATGAGGAGCATGACTACGGTGATCCAGTCCATCGGCAAATCCTCGTGGAACGTCGCCAGGCAATCTGCGGATCGTCAGCACGTCTCCCCCGGGCGCGCGGCGCAAAGATAACCCATCCGCTGCCGGCTGTGTCGACGGGCCACCGACTGCCGGGCAAAAACGCCTTGCAGCGGCGGCCGGGCGGCTGTTTCTGGGTTATCCTGATCCGCAAAGATCGCATCGGCGGAGGTCGGCAATGATCGCTCGCATCTGGCGCGGAATCACGCTCAGGGAAAAGGCGGAGGACTACCTGGCCTACCTGCACGAAACCGGCTTGCGCGACTACGCCAAGACGGCCGGCAACCGCGGCGTGACGATCCTGCGCCGCAACCAGGGCGAACATTGCGAGATCATGCTGATCTCGATGTGGGAATCAATGGATGCCGTGCGCGCGTTCGCCGGCGAAAATCCCGACCGCTCGGTCTACTATCCCGAGGACGAACATTTCCTGCTGCAGATGGAGCCGCTGGTGCGGCACTACGACGTCGCCGAGCAGGTCGCCGCCGGCGCCGAGGCAACGGCGCCGGCGGCCAGATCCGGCAAGAAGAAATCCTGACGCCGGCGCCGGGCTTGCGTGCGATCAGCCCGGCCGCCCGCGTGAGGCAACCCCGTCAGGCAGCCTTCTTCGCCTGCGATTCGGCGTTGAGCGCGAGCTTCACCGCGGCCCGTGCGCCGACCCGTTCCATGAACTTCGCCAGCGACGGCCACTGGTTCACGTCGATGTCGAAATGCCGCGCCCAGCGCGTGACCACGAACAGGTAGGCATCGGCAACGGTGAAGTGCGCGCCGAGCAGATAGTCCTGCCGGTCGAGCGTCTTGGCGATGAACGCATAGCGCTGCTCGAGCTTGTCCTTGAAGATCGCCTTGGCCGCTGCCGGCATGGCCGGGCTGAACAGCGGACTGTAGCTCTTGTGCAGTTCGCTGGTGATGAAGTTGAGCCATTCCTGCAGCCGCGCCCGCTCGAGCGTGCCATTGGCCGGCGCGAGCTTCTTTTCAGGCTTCAGGTCGGCCAGATACTGGACGATGGCCGGCCCCTCGCTCAGCACCTCGCCATCGTCGAGTTCGAGCGCCGGCACATAGCCCTTGGGATTGATTCGCAGGAAGTCGCGTCCGTCGGCGGTCTTTTTGGTTTTCGTGTCGACGTTCACGGTCGTGAACGGCAGGCCGAGCTCGTTCAGCACGATGTGCGGCGACAGCGAGCAGGCTTCGGGCGAGAAGTAAAGTTTCATGCGATTCTCCTTGATGCGGCGGCGGATGGGATGGCCCATCGGTTCGATGGCCCATTGTGCATACGTGGACGCAACCTCAAGTGAATCAACGCTCGGATCGTACCCTGCGGCAGGATGCAGTGTTCCATGAACGTTCCGGAACTGCCGACGCATTGCTCGTTGCAGAGCCCGCTTGCGCTGTCGCCAAGCAGGTCGCGATCAACGGGCATCTTGCGGCGCAGGCAGCGCCGGCAAGTCGCACGGGCGGGCCGGCGACGGCGGCATGCCGACTGAACAAGCGAATGTCTCGCCATCGATGGTTACCGCCGGATGGTGGCAAAGGTGCCAGCAGCCGCCGAGCGCTCGTTTTCCGCCGCCGTCCAGCACACAACCGAGTATGCAGTGGTCCTCGCGATTGCATTGCTGCGGAATGCGCTGCACGTAGCAGGCTGCGCGCTCGCTCAATTGCACCCCGGGTTTCGGATCCCGCCGCGAACAATCCTGCAAGGCCGCGCATGCTGCGGCGACCGCGCTGCATTGCGCCGGCTTCATGCAATCGGCGGAAAAGGCCGGGCCGCTGCGCGACAACGCCGCGGCCAGGAGTGCCGCAACCATCGCGGCCTTCGCCAGCCATGGCGGGCGCGGGCGCATCGCCGGCTACTTTTTCTTCGGAATGTACAGGTCGGTAATTGTACCTTCGTATACTTCCGCGGCCATGCCGACCGACTCGGACAAGGTCGGGTGCGGATGCACGGTCAGGCCGATGTCGGCCGCCTCGCAGCCCATCTCGATCGCGAGCGCG
>DATNFS010000145.1:0-9828 GCA_035606275.1 Rudaea sp. | reverse complement strand
CACGATCGGTACACATCTATACAACATCAAGCAGAAGCTCGGCGCGAACAACCAGGCGGAACTCGCGCTGATCGCCGTGCGCAACGGCCTCATCGAGGCCTGAGACAAGGCCTCGCTGTTGCGACGGCGGGATGCTTTCGGGCGTCGCTCGAAAGCCTTCCCTTCGACGGGGCCCGTGGGGTGCCGGGTCCTGGCCGGCCGAATCGGCAACGCGTTTCCATCGCTTGCGCTGAAGGGCGAAGCGCCCGTGAGGATGCCGAATCCTCGATTTCCGCTTGCGCGTAGTCGCACTGTGCCCGCAGCAGCTAGCTGCGCGCGGCCCATTCCGCCGTCTCGTCCATCGGCTCGAGCGCGCTGAACTGGCCGCCGACCAGCGTCGCGATCGGCGCGCCGTCGCGGTACAGCACGCGCGCACCGGCCAGGTTCGGCACCTTGTTGCCGGCGACCACGTAGCCGACCAGATTGAGCGGATCGGCGCCCGAAATGCTGACCAGCGCGCCATCGCGCGCCTTCTGCCGCACGCCGCGCATCAGTCCGATCGCCTCGGGCAGCGCGAACTGTTCGCCGGTAAGTCCGGCGATGAAGCGGCCACCGCGGATTTCGCCACGCGCTTCGAGCCGGTGACAGAGGCGCAGCAGTTCGCGCCACGGCGGCAGCCACTGCGGCTCGCGCGCGAGCAGCCGCCAGCAGATCACGCCGTAACGCTTGAGCAGTGCGTGCATGACGAATTCGATCAGTTCCGGATCGCTGCTGCGCTTTTCCGTGCGCGCATTGCGCAAGCCGGGCGCCGCAGCCGCAGCGGTTGCTAGCGGCGCGTGGCGCCGCAACAGCGACCAGCGGCCGGCGTCGGCGATGCCGAACAACGCGGCGCGTCGTCCACGCCGTCGCGTCGCCGATGGCCGCCGCGATGTCGGCAGCAGAAGTGCGCGCAGACCGGCGAAACTGTCGGAGGTCACCATGCCGGCTGCGACCAGTTCCGACAACGCATCCTCCAGCTCCGTCTGCAGCAGGTGCGTCGCACCGGCCAGCTCGTCAAAAAACGATGCGCCGTGATTCTTCAGCTCGTCGGCAACGGCCTGTGCGCGCGACGACAGGCTTGGCGTCGCCTGCGGCGACGACGACAGCGTGGTCCACGACGGCATGTTGCGCCGCTGCAGCAGCACGATCGGCGTCGCCCGAACCGGGCCGCTGGCGCGTGTGCCGGCATTTTCATCGGCATCGCGCATGGCGGGCGGGCGCAGCCGCGACCACGCGATACGGCCGGCAAGGCACAGGTCGTCGAGCCACGAAATCTCGTAGCCGGCGACACGCGCCGGCAGGATGTCCGACTCCCAGGCGGCCGCCGCAACCTCGCAACCTTCCAGCTGCGCCAGTACTGCGGCCAGTGCGTCGGGCCCGCTGACCTGCGACCCGGGCGCGACGTGCTGCCACTCGAACAGGAAGCGCATGAAGTCGCGTGGCGACACCGGCTCGATTTCGCGGCGCAGGCGCTTGACCGTGTAGCGATGGATGCGGGCGAGCAAGTGCCGCTCGCACCATTCCACGCCTGATGCGGCGGAATCGGGCATCCCGGAGCGATCCGCCGCAGAACGGTCGCGGTTGAGCCGCGCCACGTTTTCCGCATCGGCAACAGGCGCCGCTGCGTCGGCGCGTCCCTGCACCGAAGCGCCGGGCACACCGTTCGGCGTGAAGCGGCCGCGCATCGCGTAGCCTTCGGTCTCGAGCGCGATGAGCGCGGTATCGATGTCCACGTGTGGAAGATGCAGCGTCGCGGCGATGTCCGCCGCGCGCACCGGTCCAAGGCCGGTGAGCCGACCTCGAACCAGTTCCACCAGCGATTCTTCCTTGGTCCAGGCAACGGCGGCGAATTCAGCCGGGGCCGTGATCACCGGCTCCAGCACTGCTTCGTCAAAGACAGCGGAGAATTCCGGCAACCGCTCGGCCGCAACGCAGATCTGCTCCCCCTGCGCCGACGCTGCAAGGGGGAATGGTTGCAGGCGCGTCGCGCGCTGCTGCGCAACCAGTTGCTCGAACAGGGCGGGCCAGCCGATATTCGCAACAAGCTCCTGCCTCGTGATGAAGCCGAGCCCCATCAACGCCTCGTGCAATTCGTCGGCGTTGCGCGCCTCCGGCCATGCCTCCTCGCGCACGGCGGCGATCGCGTCGGCGTCGAGCCTGCCGAAATCGTCGGTATTGTCGATGTCGCCCCAGCGCCGGTTCATCACGGCCTGGGTGCGGCGCTCCTCGAGCGGGGCATCGTCGAGGAAGGTGTACGGACGCGAGGTGAGGATCTCGGCTGCCAGCGGCGACGGCGCGGTCAGGTCGCGGCAGACAAAGTGGATTTGTCCACTTTCCAGCCGGCGCAGCAATGCTTCGAGGCCTTCGATGTCCATGGCCTGGTGCAGGCAGTCGTACAGCGTCTGCGCGACCAGCGGATGATCGGGAATCTGGCGTTCGCCGACGATGTTCTCGAGGCAGGCTACCTGGTCGGGAAATACCGTGGCCAGCAGGTCCTCCGACTTCATGCGCTGCAGCTGCGGCGGCACCTTGTTGCCGCCGACGAAGCGCGGCAACGCCAGCGCGGTCGTCGCGTTCCAGCGCCAGCGCAGGCCGAACATCGGCGCGTCGAGCAGCGCCTGGATCAGCACGTCGCGCACCGTGTTCGAGTGCAGGTAGCGCGTGACCTCGTCGAGCGGGAAGCTGTGGCTGGTCGAGAGCGACAGGATGATCGCATCTTCGGTCGCCGCCGCCTGCAGCTCGAAATTGAACGAGCGGCAGAAACGCTTGCGCAGCGCCAGACCCCAGGCGCGGTTGAGCCGGCTGCCGAACGGCGAGTGGATGATGAGCTGCATGCCGCCGGATTCGTCGAAGAAGCGTTCCATTGCCAGCACCTGCTGCGTCGGCAACATGCCGAACGCGGCCTTGGCGCCGCCGAGATATTCGACGATCTGGCGTGCGGCGGATTCGTTGACGCCGACTTCACCGGTCAGCCACTCGAAGGCGGACAGGGAGAGCGAGGGTTGGGCGCTGTTGGCCGGGCGCTGAACAGCGGGCGCGCCCGGGTCCAAGTGGTCCGGTTCCGAAGACAAGCTCGATGTCGCATCTGGCTCCTCTCGCCCTTCGCTTGCGACGGGCGAAAGGGCCGGGGCGAGGGGGAGACACATCGCATCACCAGGCGCATTTGAATCACCATCGCGCTGCGCGCTCTCGCAACCCTCTTTCCGGATGCGGTCAGGCCAGAGGCCTTGCAAAGGCGCGGCCGTGCCGGCGCGCAGGCGCGACGAGATTTCTTCGCGCAGGCGGGACACGGCGAGCGACAGTTCGTCGCTGCGTCCCGGCGCCTCGCCGAGCCAGAACGGCAACGTCGGCGGCAATCCCTGTGCGTCCTCGACGCGCACCGTGCCGCGCTCGACGCGCAGCACGCGGTACGAGGTGTTGCCGAGCTGGAAGATGTCGCCGGCCATGCTTTCGACGGCGAAGTCTTCGTGCACCGTGCCGATCTTCTGCGCCTGCGGTTCGAGCACGACGTCATAGTCGGCGGTGTCGGGAATCGCGCCGCCGGATGTCAGCGCCGTCAGCCGTGCGCCACGTCGCGCGCGCAGCACGCCGTTGACCGCGTCGCGATGCAGGTAGGCCGCGCGCGGACCGCGCCGCGTCGCGTAGCCTTCGGCGAGCATGCGCACGATCTCGGTGAACTTCTCGCGCGGCAGATCCGAAAACGGATATGCGCGTGTCACGCTGGCGAACAGTTCGTCTTCGTTCCATTCGCGGCAGGCGACCTCGGCCACGATCTGCTGCGCGAGCACGTCGAGCGCGGCGCGCTCGACGTGCAGCGTGTCGAGTTCGGCGCGGCGCACCGCGTCGAGCAGCGCGGTGCACTCGATCAGGTCGTCGCGCGACAACGGGAACAGACGGCCCTTCGGCACGCCGCCGACGGAATGGCCCGAACGGCCGACGCGCTGCAGGAACGCCGAGATCGAGCGCGGCGAGGCGATCTGGCAGACCAGGTCGACATCGCCGATGTCGATGCCGAGTTCGAGCGATGCCGTGGCCACCAGCGCGCGCAGTTCGCCGCGCTTGAGGCGCTGCTCGGCGGCAAGGCGCTGTTCGCGCGCGAGGCTGCCGTGATGCGACGTGACCGCGTCCTTGCCGAGCTTCTCGCTGAGATGTCGCGCCAGACGTTCGGCCATGCGCCGCGTGTTGACGAACACCAATGTGGTGCGGTGCTGCTCGATCAACTCGGCCAGGCGCGTGTAGAGCTCGCCCCAGACGTCGCCGGACATCACCGCGCTCAGCGGTGTCTGCGGCAGTTCGATCGCAAGATCGCGCTTGCGCGAATAGCCGACGTCGACGATCTCGCAATCGATCGGCCCGTTGTCGCGCGAACCGGTCCTCCGGCTGCCGCCACCTTCCCCCGCTGCGCAGGGGAACGATTCGCCGGCAGGCGGTGTCGCCGCTTGCTTGTTGCCTGCTGCATCGATTCCATCGCTTGAATCGCTATCACATGGCCGCAAACCGTCTTTTCCTGCCCCCGCCTGCGGGGGAAGGTGCCCGACGGGCGGAAGGGGGCAAGCTGATGCGGCGCCAACCAGAAATTTCGCGACTTCCCCGATCGGCTTCTGCGTCGCCGACAGGCCGATGCGCGTCAGGCGCCGGCCGCACAACGCTTCGAGGCGTTCCAGCGACAGGGCGAGATGTGCACCGCGCTTGTTCGGCGCGAGCGCGTGGATTTCGTCGACGATCACCGTGCGCGTGCTGGCCAGCATCGCGCGTCCGGATTCGGAGCCGAGCAGGATGTACAACGACTCGGGCGTCGTCACGACGATGTGCGGCGGCTGGCGCCGCATGCGATCGCGCTCGGCTTGCGGCGTGTCGCCGGTGCGCACGCAGGTGCGGATCTCGACGTCGGGCAAGCCGAGAATCATCAGCTCGTCGCGAATGCCGTTCAGCGGCGCCTCGAGATTGATGCGGATGTCGTTCGACAGCGCCTTGAGCGGCGAGACGTAGACGACGAAGGTTTCGTCCGGCAGCGGCGCCTCGATGCCACGGCGCACGAGGTCATCGATCGCCGCCAGGAACGCGGCAAGTGTCTTGCCCGATCCGGTCGGCGCCGCGATCAGCGCGTGGCGGCCGGACTGGATCGCCGGCCATGCGCGCAACTGCGCCGGCGTCGGGCCATCGAACGCGCGGCGGAACCAGGCCGCGACGGCGGGGTGGAAATTGTCGAGAGCCATGGCTTGAATTGTGCTCCTGCGCGGCAGCGAACGCGACGTCCACTGTGCGTACCTTCTATCTCAGGACAAGAGACAGCGTGGTGTCAGCAGTGTTCAGTCAGGCTCGGCCCGGAGCAGGGGGCATTAGAATGCAGACAAAACGACGCCGCCCTCCGCCCGCACCGCCGCGCCGTTGATGGCGGATGCGTCGGGACTGGCGACGAACGCCACGACCCGGGCAACTTCCTCCGGCTCGATGAAGCGCTTGAGCAACGAAGTCGGCCGCGCGGTTGCGAAGAAGTCGCGTTCGAACTGCTCGACGCTGACATTCTGCTTCTGCGCGAAATCGGCGACGAAGGTGCCGACGCCTTCGGAGCGCGTCGGCCCGGGCAGTACCGAGTTGACCGTGACCGCCGTGCCCGCCGTCATCTGCGCAAGGCCGCGCCCGATCGCGATCTGCGCGGCCTTGGTCATGCCGTAGTGGATCATTTCGACCGGAATCTGAATGCCCGATTCGCTCGAGATGAAGATGATGCGGCCGCGGTTGCGCTCGAGCATGCCGGCCAGATAGTGGCGCGACAGGCGCACGCCGGACAGCACGTTGACGTCGTAGAACTTCTGCCAGTCCTCGTCGCGGGATTGAAGGAACGGCTGCACCGCGAAGATGCCGGCGTTGTTGACCAGGATGTCGACGTCCGGGAAGCGCGCGATCAACGCCTGCGTTCCTGCCGCGGAGCCGACATCGGCGGCCACGCCGTGCAGCTTCGCGTCCGGGTCTATCCTGGCGCGCAGCGATTGCAGCGCATCGTCCACGCGCGCCTGCGTGCGGCCGTTGATGATGACCTCGGCGCCGGCGTGCGCGAGCTGTTCGGCAATCGCGTAGCCGATGCCGGCAGTCGAGCCGGTGACGAGTGCGGTCTGGCCTCTCAATGTCGATGACATGATCTTGCTCCGATCAAGTTGCACTCCATCATTGCCAGCCGGCCAGCACCAGCTTGCCGACCGTCGTGCCCGACTCGCTGCGCCGGTGCGCCTCACGCAGGTTCGCAGCGTTGATCGGGCCCAGCAGCTCGTTCAGCGTGCTGCGCAGCCTGCCCGCGTCGACCAGTCCGGCGACGCGATCCAGGATACGGTGTTGTTCGACCATGTCGGCGCTGTGGTTGCGCGAGCGCGTGAACATGCTTTCCCAGTGCAGGCTCACGCTCTTGTCCTTGAGCGGATTGCCGACGTAGACGTCGCGCCTGGGTTCGACTATCAGGCCGATGCGGCCCTGCGGCGCGATCAGCTCGGCCATCTGCTGCCAGTAGCCGTCGGTATCGACGAAGTTGACGATGTAGTCCACCTCGCTCAGGCCGAGGCGTTCGAGGCCGGCGGCGAGCGGCTGCCGATGATCGATCACGTGGTCGGCGCCGAGCTTGCGGCACCAGTCCTGCGTCGGCGCGCGGGACGCGGTTGCGATGACGGTCAGGCCGGCGAGTTTCGCGAACTGGATCGCCATCGAGCCGACGCCGCCGGCACCGGCGATGACCAGCAGGCTGCGTCCGCGCTCGCCGCCGTCGGGATCCAGGCGCATGCGCTGGAACAAGAGCTCCCACGCAGTCAGGCTGGTCAGCGGCAGCGCTGCCGCCTGCGCGAAGTCGAGTGATTCCGGCATGTGCCCGGCAATGCGTTCGTCGACCACGTGCAGTTGCGCATTGGTGCCGGGGCGCGTGATGTCGCCGGCGTAATAGACGCGGTCGCCGGGCCTGAACAACGTCACTGCCGGGCCGATCGCCTCGACGATGCCGGCCGCGTCATAGCCGAGCACCTTCGGCTGCGCTTCGATCTGCGGCTTGGGCGAGCGTACCTTGGTGTCGACCGGGTTGACCGACACGGCTTCGACCCGCACCAGCAGATCATGGTCGTCCGGCGTCGGCGCGGGCAGCTGGACATCGACCAGCGATTCAGGATCGTCGATCGGCAGGTAGCGGATCAGGGCAACGGCGTTCATTCGACACTCCGGCAGCGGCTGAGGTCGAATTGGGGACGATGCGGCGACGACGCAAGATCGCCGTCATGCAAAACGCAGCGAGCAACATGGAGCGCCGGACTTGCGCGCATCCGGAACGCTCTTATCCGCGTCGATCCGCGTGAATCGGCGTGAAAATATCTCCCGCCCCGTCGCGCGCGGTTGCCCGAAGGTCACACCGTCTTGCGTGCCAGGCCCTCGATCCAGCGATACAGCGCGAGCATCACGATCACGAACGCGATGCCGCCGATCCAGAGCGCCGCGCCGCCGGCAAACTCGTCGCCGACCAGTGCGAGCGGAAAATCCTTGCCGGAAAACGCCACGACCGCGGCGATCGCCACCCCGATCAGGCCTTCGCCGACGATCATGCCCGACGCAAGCAGCACGCCGAGTTGCTTGGTTGCCTCGGGCCTTGCAGTCCGTTCGGCGCGCTTGTCGTAGAACGAGCCGGCAATCGCGCCGACCACGACCATCAGCGTGCTCGACGTCGGCAGGTAGATGCCCAGGCCCACCGCGAGCGGCGACAGATGCGCGGATTTCGTCACGCGGCGCAGGATTTCGTCGACGCCGATCAGGAGCACGCCGATCAGTCCGCCGACCTCGATCAGGCCCCAGTCGATGTTGTTCTGGATGACGCCCTGCGCAAGCGCGGAAATCAGCCCCGCCTGCGGCGCCGGCAACGGGTGCTCGTGCGTGGTTCCGGGCGTGCCGGCAAAGCCGTAGGCCTGGTTCAGCAGGTCGAGGATCGGCGGAATGATCGCGGCGCCGGCGATCACGCCGATGACCAGCGCCCACTGCTGCTTCGACGGCGTTGCGTCGACGAGCTGGCCGGTCTTCAGATCCTGCAGGTTGTTGTTCGCGATCGTCGCCACCGCAAACACGATCGCGGTGACGAACAGCGCGAACGCGACGAGACCCTGCTCGTTGCCGGCGCCGAGTAGCGGCTTGATACCGACGATCAGCAGCAGCGAAGCGCCGATCACGACCAGGATGCCGATGCCGGACAACGGACTGTTCGACGAGCCGATCAGGCCGGCCATGTAGCCGCAAACCGCGGACACGACGAAGCTCATGACGATGACGTAGATCAGGCCGCCGGCAACCAGCGCGATCCAGTGGTCGCCGAGGCCGCTTTCGACAGCGAAGTGGCCGAGCAGGAAGGCGATCGGCACGAAGCAGACCAGCATGATCAGGCCGACCGTGCCGATCGGAATGTCCTGTTCGGTACGCGGCAGCAGGGCGGCCTGGCCGGCCTTGCGCACGCGTGAAGCGGCGATCGCCGACGCCAGCCCGCTGACGACCGGCTTGACCAGCTTGGCCAGCGTCCAGATCGCCGCGACGCCGATCGTGCCGGCACCGACGAAGCGTACCTTGTGGCTCCAGGTCGACTGCGCGACATCTGCCGCCGCACCGGCGGCCGCCGCAATGCCGGAGTAGTGTGGCACGCCCCAGGCCCAGCCGATCAGCGCACCCACGCCCATCGCCACGCCGACCCAGAGGCCGACGAGATGCCCGACCGCGAACAGCGCCATCGACAGGTTGAAGTCGTAGCCGGTCACCGGACCCTTGTCGTCGTTGCCGAAGCGGAAATACTGCACGACGTCGCTGGCAAATACGCGCGTCGCGACGATCAGCGCAAATGCCGCCGCGCTGATCGATCCCCACACCACGGCCAGCAATCCGGCGCGATTTTCGTCGTCGGCCGCCTGGGTCCGGTTGCCGCCGCCGCCGACCTTCAGTACTTCGGCGCAGGCCACGCCTTCCGGATACGGCAGGTCGGAATTGGTCACCAGCGCGCGGCGCAGCGGAATCGAGTACATCACGCCGAGGACGCCGCCGAGCGCGCAGATCGCGAACGAAGACCAGTACGGGAATCCCGTCCACCAGCCGATCATGATCAGCCCCGGCAGCACGAAGATGATCGACGACAGCGTGCCGGCCGCCGACGCGACCGTCTGCACGATATTGTTTTCCTGGATGGTCGAGTCCTTGAATCCGCGCAGCAGCGCCATCGAGATGACCGCCGCCGGAATCGACGTTGCAAACGTGAGGCCCGCCTTGAGGCCGAAGAACACGTTCGCCGCGGTGAAGACCACGGTGATGACGACGCCGAGGATCAGTCCTCGCAGGGTCATTTCCGTGCGCAGTTCGGCAACGGGCTTTGTTGTGTCTGTCACAGGACTCTCCCCAAGCTGGTCGGCAAAGTATCGCAGACATTAAAAGACTGAACCACGGAGAACACGGAGAACACGGAGAAAAGACAAAGGAGCGCCGCAGACACGCGAGCAAACGGGTTTTTTCTGCGGCAGCGTGCACCGATGGCTAATGGGCAAGCAGACTCGTACAAGTTCATGTGCCCGCTGTCGCGCGCCCGCCTTCGCTGTCTCCGTGTTCTCGGTGTTCTCCGTGGTTCAATCTCTTGCTTTGCGCACCCGACAGCAGCCGACTCTGGCAAAATAAGCGGCTGACCAATTCAAATTCCGCTGGGGAATTCCATGAGCCATCACGACATCCGTTCGGCCGTCCGGCCCGATCCAGACCAGCCGATGGTCGACATCGCCAACTACGTGGCCGACTACGCGATCGATTCGCAGGAGGCGTACGACA
>DATNFS010000144.1:0-9920 GCA_035606275.1 Rudaea sp. | reverse complement strand
GCACCGCGCATCGAGGCCGGAGTCGCGCAGGGTGGCGGCGTATTGCCTGGTGTGGCGCACGTCCACGATCAGCAAGCGTCCGCCGGACTTGAGCACCCGCGCGATCTCGCGCACGGCGGTTTGCCGCTCGCCCGCGTTGTAGATGTTGTGCAACGCCATGCTCGAGAGGACGACATCGAAGCTCGCGTCGTCGAAAGGCAGCTTGCGTGCGTCACCGGTGTGCACCTCGACCTTATCGGCCACGCCTTCGATCAGCGCGTTGTTGAGTGTCCCCGCAGCGTTGTTGCCGCTGAGATCTTCTTGCTGCCATTTGTCGATCCCGACCGCACGGCCGGTCGAGAGCCGCTTGGCGGCGCCGATCAGGAACAACCCGAGACCGCACCCGACATCCAGCACGCGCTCATCACCGCGCCACACAATCTTGTCGAGATATTTCTCGCGCTCGCGCGCCTTGCCGATCTTGCTGTCGTAAATCATCCACAAGGCCACCGCGCCGCAGCCCAGACCTGCCGTCATCAACGGCCGCGCGATTATCGCGATGCCGTCTTGCCTTGACCACAAGCCGAGCAGTCGCGTGATCAACGCGATCACTCCCAGCGCCCCCACGATGAGCAGATTGCGCACCGCCAGCGGCGCGTCGATACCGTAGTTGGGGACGCGATTGCCTTTCATTCAGCGGTACATCCTGGTCTCGCGGACGATTGCGTCAGCTTCATGTCTGCCAGCCGAACGCTTGAGCCAAGCGGCCGCCGGCCGCGTACCACATGATGGTAGCGCAGACCGTCGCAGCGGTCCGCTTGAACGAACAGTTAGGCGACCCCGCTCGGTGTTCAAGGAAATACGCTATGCACCACGAGCCAGCGGTTACCGCGCTTCGTCCAGGTATATGCATACGTTCCCGTCGCGGAAATGTCCTTGCCGTCGTTCGTTCGGGCGAATAGTCAGGCACTTGTCCGTCAACTCTCGCGCAATGTTTCCAGGCTGTAACGAGAATACAAAGTCGGTGCATGACCCTTTGCGATGATTGCTTCGACCGCAGCCTGGAAGTCTTCCGTCAGCCAGTGCTTTCGTGTGGCCCACCATTGCCTTACTCCGTCATAAGCGAAGTAATCGGTTAGGGTCCGCTCAACTTCGTTCCATACGGCCTCTTCCAGAGCACCCTGACGATAGTAGATGTACATACCTTCGCAGTTTCGAGTGAACCCGGTGAAGAACGCACTGAACCTGAGTTTGCCGGGTGCATCCAGACTATCGAAGGCCTGTATGCCGCGCAGAAGTAACGCAGCAAACTCTCCGCTTTGCTGCACTGACTTCACCAACTCGGCCCACTGCGTGGTCAGAATGTTGATTCCCGCGCGACGGCGCTCCTTGTTCTGTTCGCGAACTTGAATAGCCAGGTAGATCATCGAAGGGATGACGCCTATGGCTGCTACCAACTGCCCGATCGCGGAAAGCATTTCCCAGTTCATGGGTCCGATTCTCGCTACTGCTTGGGCTGCTTTAAGGCAGTTACCTCGATTTCGATGCGCATGCGCGGGTCCAGCAAGTTCGCTGAAAACATCATCGCGGCCGGACGAATGTCACCAAGGTACTTGCGCAGAACAGGCCAGCACTGTGGAAATTGCCGTGCATCCGGAAGCACGTAGGTTACGCGCACAACATCTGCGAGACTGGAGCCAGCCTTCAGGAGTGCGGATTCAATGTTTTTGAGACACTGCTCCGTTTGCTCCTGAATTCCTTCTGCGATGGTCATGGTCGAGTAGTCAAATCCTGTGGTTCCCGAGACGAAAACCCAATCGCCCTGGACTACTGCGCGGGAGAAGCCGATTTCGCGCTCGAAGGTCGAGCCTGAACTGACAAGCATGCGTTTCATGAGGGCGGCCCGGTTTTGGGTTGCCTATCGCTTGAGTCAAGCGGCCGCTGCTGACCGCCGCATGATAGTACCGCAACCCATCGCAATGGTCCGCTTGAACGAATTGTTAGGGCCCAACTGCCGGTGGTGCTTTGGTGTGCGGGCTGCGTTTACAGATCCGCCCATGCCCACCCCGTGATGCGCCACCCCTGCGGCTCCTTGTGCAGGGAGGCGGTGAATATGCTTGGGAGTTTCTTCGACTTGCCAAAGTGTTTGGTAACAAGGGTGACGGGTACAACAACATAAGCATGATCGCCAGTGACATCGACATGCCGGGGTTTGCCGAGGAGGATTCTCGCATCAGTGATCCCTTCCTCCTTCGCGATGACACGAAAGCCATCGGCCCACTTCTCACAGCCCGAGCCTTGCCACCCGTGCGGAGGGAAGTCGTCGATGACGAATGCCTCGTTCGCGCAGGCTGCGATGGCTGCCGTCAGGTCACCCTTGTTGAAACCGTCGACGAACTGATGCACGGGCGCCATAGCATCGCTCTGATCGGATGCGACTGCTTGCTTGGCGGCCAGCACGGACAGGGTGAGTGCCAATGAGAGAAAAATCTCGCATATAAAACAAACGGATCGAGTTTTCATTGGGCCCTAACGCTTGAGTTAAGCGGCCGCTGCTGACCGCCGCATGATGGTACCGCAGACCGTCGCAGCGGTCCGCTTGAACGAATAGTTAGGCGCGACTGCGTCGAGCCTTTACGGGCGCTTTTTTTGGCGCGCAGGGGCCGATCGAATGTAACGCCTCAATAATGCCTTCTACAGCAGTTCTGTTCCAAATCTCTACGTGCTCGGACATGTATTTTCGTACCTGCGCTATCTCGGTGAGGCCCGTAGTGCCAGGCACAGGGCAATAAGTGCCAGACTCCCGTAATGCGTCTGCAGCGCCCGTTATGTAGTTGAGTGCCCAAGCACCCGGATGGACCATCCCAGCTTGCGATATTGCAACTGCCAATGCTCCGGTCCCCGCATCGCTCCATTGGCCGCCGAAGGTCACTGGAATCCGTTGCTGAAGATGTAGTCGTCGACGAAGGTTCGGCATGGGCCCGGCTCGGATGTGTTGCCGGCGCCGTCGGTGGCAATGGCGAACAGGTAGCCGGGCGCCGCCGGCGTCGGATGCGGCAGGTTGCCCGATGCCATGATGTCTTCGTTCGAAAACGGCTGGTTGAACGTGCTCCCGTCGCTGTAGATGTTCAGGAAGCCGGCGTAGCGCTTCATCTCGCCGCGCGGCGTGTCGCTGCCGCCGCCACCGAACAGGCAGGTGTCGGTCCAGTAGACGTCGAGCCGGTAGCCTCCCGCCGGCACGCCGGTCTGCGCCACCAGCGAACCACTCAGGCGTACGACATTCGCCTCGATGCGCGTGGCTTGCGACAGTGTCGGATAATTCTGCAGATTGTTGCCGCCGAAGTCGCCGTCGCCGACATCGTTGAGCGTCGGGCCGAGCGAACCCAGGTCGATCGCCAGTTCACCGCCGTTGTCGTGGATGACGTTGCTGCCGTAGACGCGGTTGCCGGTGCCGGCGGTTTGTTCGACGTAGACGCCGCCGCCGTAGTTGTTGACGATGACGTTGTTGCCGCCGCTGCCGCCGATGGCGCCGATGTAGTTGTCGTGGGCGCCCGAGGCGATCTCGACCGCAGGCAGGGCGAAGCAGACCAGGCAGCCGCTGCCGGCGCCGTTGCCGGCGGCCGCGCCGTCGGCAGGCGCCGTGCCGATCGAATTCTCGATCACATGGTTGGCGCTTGCATTCGTTCCGGTGAAAAACAATGCATACAGCTGGCTGCCGCCGATGTAGTTGAACGAAATCTCGTTCGAACCGGAATCCTGCGCGTAGATGCCGTACTTGTTCGGCGCGCCGGTCCACTTGGTTCCGTTGAAATCGAAGCCGATGTAGTTGCCTTGAATGAGGTGATTTCCGGCGCCGTTGGTCGCGAGCTTGATCGCCGCCTCGGTCGATTGGGCGAACACGTTGCGGTCGCCGAATGCATACGAGCCGACCTGGCTGTTGGTCGCACTGCCCTCGATCAGCACGCCATCCTTGTTCGCGAGCGTCTCGCCGGGGAAGGCGGAGAAACTGTTGCCGGTGACGATGTGGCCGCTGCCGCTGGCGAGGCGGATCGCCGCCGTGCTGAAGTCCTCGAATTCGATGCCGCGCACCGTCAGGCGCCCGCTGCCGGACGTCTGCAGCGCGTGATCGAGCCCGCCGCCGCGCAGGACCACGCAGATCTTGCCGTCGTAGCCGGGCACGATCGAGTTCGGCGCCGAGCCGGGCTGCGAGTAGCCGTCGATCGTGATGTCGCTGGTGATGTTCGGCAGCAGGCCGGAAAGCGCGATGAACTGCGGGCAGTCGCCGGTGATGTTGAAGGTTATCGTCGTGGCGCCCGGGTTCGAGTTGGCGGTCGTGATTGCTGCCCGCAGCGTCTTTCCGGTCGGCGTATCGCTGTACGATTCGACCGACTGCGGCGCCGTGTCGTCGACCAGCGTCTCGTACGGACCCAGGTCGACACGGCTGCCGATCACGCGCTGGCGGCCGCGGATGTCGGTACCGGCATATCCGCCGGAGACGGCCGACGCGGCAGCGCCCTTGTTGATCAGCGGCGAGTCGGTTTGCAGTTCGTACTCGGCATTGCCCTCGTCGACGAACAGCGGGTCGACATTGAAATTGTTCGAGCCGCTGATCGTGCCGACCTTGCTGTTGAAGTCCGAACGATCGATCGTCGGCACGTTGTCGGCATACAGAGCGTGCAGGTCGGCGGCCGTGTTGTTGCGGAAGATGTTGTTGTAGGCCTTGAACGATCCCTTCACCGACGAGAACTGGGTGCCCAGATACATGCCATAACCGCTGTTGTCGGCGATCGTGCAATTGAGTACCTGCGTGCTGTCGCCGTCGTGCTGGGCGATGATCGACAGTCCCGACGGGCTGCTGTTGCCGTAGATCAGGCAATTCTCGACGCGCACCGAGCTTGCGCCCGTGACGTTGTGCGTTTCCACGTCGAGCGCGCCGAGCGTGAAGCCGTCGTAGTTGCCCATGTGCGTGACGATGACGTTGCGCACGGTCGCCGTGCTGTCGGCGGAAGTCCAGACCACCATGCCGTCGGCGAAGGAATCGAACTGGATGCCGTCGATCAGCAGTTCCCCTTCCTCCTGGCCGATGGCCAGGCGCGAGATCGGAAACGAGCCGGCCGGGCCGTTCTTGCCCTTGATCACGGTCGATGCCGGATCCACGACACGGCTGCTGCAGGACGTGCCGGGCACGAAGCCGCCGACGACATGCAGGTTGGCATTGCCGCCGTTGCCGTCCTGGTTGTAGTCGTTGGCGCCCTGCAACGTGAACGTTCCCTGCTCCAGATGGATGTAGACGGTTTCGTCCGTGGCTGTCGTTGCATAGGTCAGCGCGGCAACGAGCTGCGCCGCGCTGCCGACGCCGCTGCTGCTGGTGACGCAGAACGAGTGATTCGCCGATGCCGTGCCCCACTGCGCCGCGCCGAGCGCCGCCAGCAGCAGGCAGACAAGAGGATGAGTCGCGCGATGCATGGAAGTTCCGCCGTGTGAAGTGATCGACACGGAGCAAAACGCCGCTGCGGCGAAAATCCGAACATTCGCCTGCACTGCCCGATAAAGGCGGGCCGCCCCATCGTCGCCGGTCGGAAGTGACGGGTACGACGCCCGCTCAGGGCGACGCCATCGACGCGTGGCAGCTGAAGCCGGATCCGGCAACCCGCGCCGGATCGCTTGCCTGCATCTGCCAGGTTCCGGCCTTGAGGCCAAGGCGTACGGCGGTACGCGGCATCGCCTTGCCCGGCATGCCGAACTCGAGCACGGCATCGAACGCCGTGGCGTCATGCCAGCCCTTGAATACGGCCGTCAGCGGCTTGCCGCCAGCGGCCGCCTCGCATTGCAGGTCAAGGCGCGGCCCGGCTGCGTCGAGGGCGCCGACCCGAATGCTCAGTGGCGGGTTCAGCGCGTTCCAGGTCACCAGCAGCTTCGCATCCGGCGACGGCACGACGAGATCCGATCCATTGTGGACAAACAGCGTTTTTCCACTTTGCGAACTGACCAGGAACGTGCCCGGCGCATCGTGCCCGAACTGCACCTCGACGCGCTCGTAGAAGCTGTCCGCCAGGCGCCCCAGGTACCAGTGCGCTTCCTCGTCGCCGTCCGCGCTTTTGCCGGCGGGCTGCTTCCAGTCGATGAACGTCACCGGCGCTCCCGACGCCGGCTTGATGGTCAGGCGCATGCCGTCGCGCACGACGGTCGCACCGGCCGCCTCGACCAGCCGCCGTTCGTGTTCCCGCGAGCAACCTCGCGACGGCTTGGTGCAGGCGTATTCGTCGTCGGAGAAGCGCAGTGCCGGCTTGTCCTCGTCGATTGCCGCGGCGGCGAAGATGTCTTCCGCGTCGCCGGCGGCAAGCTCGACAACCCGAACATCCGCACCGTTCTCGACCTTCAACGCACGGTCGGCCAGATCCAGCACGCCGGGACTGTCGAAGCGGACCCCCTGGCTGCCGCTTGCCGCGGCATGTGACAGGACGATCGACGATGCGGCGATCACCAGTAGTGCGCAGCCGGTCTGCTTCGCGATCATCGTCCCATCCCTTGTGTCGGCATCATCGACCGTACCCCTCGCGCGGCGGGCATCGGCCGTCTTGCCTGTCTGCAACAACGGCAATCCGCGCCGATTCCGCACATTGACGGCCGCGCGCGGGTCCAAAGCGGCTCTCACGCCCGTTCAACGCCAGCCGCCTTCGCCGACGAAAGCGGCCCAGTAGTATGGATGCGTCGACTGCTGCGCCGCTCGGCGCGCATCGAGAATCGTGCGCATCGCCTGCGCCATCGCATCGGGAATGTTGCGATGATCGACGAAGCGCGCGCGGTACAGTGCCTGCATCAGGTCGGCGGTCGCGGCATCGTCGGCCTCCCACAGGCTCATGACGACCGTGCGCGCACCGGCCAGGCGCAGGGCGCGCCGCATGCCGAACACGCCTTCGGTGCGACCGATCGGCCCGAGACCGGAATCGCACGCCGACAGCACGACCCAGCCCGCGTGCGACAGGTCCGAGGCGCTCATTTCCCCCGCGCTGAGCACGCCGATCGGCGCGTGTCCGCTGCCGACATCGGCGCCGGCGAACGCCAGGCCCGACAGCGGCTGCACCGCCGGCGTGGGTGCCGATGTCGCACGATCGAGCACGATGCCGCGCGCCGACTCCGCGCCGCCGCAGCTCTCGTCGAAGCTGAAGCCGTGCGTCGCCAGGTGCACGATCTCGGCGCCGTCGAGCGCGGCCAGTACGTGTTCCTTGGTCGCCTGCGCGCCGGCGAGCAGGTCGACCTGCGCGCCCGTTCCCAGGGCCGCGCCCAGCACGCCACGCAGGCCCGCGAGCTCGCGCTCGGCGCCGGGGATCGGCGCGAAACCCTGCGCGGCGACACGCGCGCACAGCTGGCGTGCCGACGCAGTTGCGGCATTTTCCACATTGTCGCGTGCGCGCCCGCCGAACTGCGGCGCGCCGGCCAGCAGCACCTTGTGCGTCGCTGCGGCGGTAGCGCCGAGCAGCAGGTCGCTTTCGTGCGACAGCGTATGCACGCGCAGGCCGGTTTCGATCAGGAAGCGATCGCCGCTCGCCGGCAGCGCGGCAAGATTGACGCGAAACAGTTCGCCGACCGGAACGACGAACAGCGTCTGCCGGTTCGCCAATGCACCAAGCGGCGCGAACAGGTCATGTCGCAACTCCTCGCCGCGGCGCTCCAGCTGCGCGATGTCTGAGCGCGGGTCGCGCAGAGCGGCATACCAGGCACGCGTCTGCGCGCCGAGCGCGTCGGAACGGCCGATGCGTTGCAGGGTCGGCGCCGCATGCGGCCGCAGCACGAACGCGTACAGGTCCTCCGGCGCCTGCGCGGCGCCGGCGCTGACGATGCGCGCGGGATCCCGGCTGACGCCCTCGGTGAACGCCACCAGCACGCCGTCTTGCGGCAAGGCGCCCGCCAACGCCGCAACCGGTTGCGCGCCGACGGCAAGATCATCCCGGTGCCGGCCGAGCCTTGCCCACAGCGCGCGCTCGGCATCCTCGGCGGCGGCCTGCAGCTCCTCCATCCTTGCCGCCGTGGTGCGGCTGCTGACCCAGCCGTCTCCCAGCGCCGAATTGGCGGCGCGCCAGTCGCGATACAGTTGCGCCAGTTGCGGATCGGCACTGGCGCGCGCGATCGCCAGCCGGCGCGCTTCGGTGCGAGCGATCAGGCCGCGCTCAATCATCACGAGCCGCCACGCCGTGTCTATCTGTGCGGCATCGCCGTGCGCCGCCGCGATCGTGACCGCCAGTGCCGTCGCCGGCACCAGCAATTCGTCGAAGGCGACGCTTTGCTGCTCCGAGAATCCGGTCGCCAGCGCACCGAGCAGCCCCTGCTGGCGCTCGGCCGTCTGCACGGCGAGACGAAACGCGTCGGCGTCGTTTCCCTGTCCCCAGCGGGCCAGCGCAAGACCGAAATTGAGCACGTTGAGCTGCGAGTGGTTCGGCGCGGAATTCTTGCCGCGCAATTCGACCGCGCGGGCAAAATACTGCTCGGCCTCGGCGAACCGTTTCAGCGCCAGGGCGGACGAACCCAGCCCCTCCAGCGCAAAACTCAGTCCCGGGCTGTCCTTGCCCTCGGCCTTCTCGCGCAGCGGCAGCGCCTGATTGAAGTCCGCGTTGGCCTGCTCGTAGCGATGCAGGCGGAACTCGGTATTGCCCATGTTCGTGAGGATCATCGCGTGCGTGCGATAGTCGCTTTCGGCGATCAGGCCGAGCGCGACGCGGTAATGTTCGAGCGCGGCATCCTCGTCGCCCATCTCCTGCAGCAGGTTCGCGTAGTTGTTGGCAAGAACGATGCGATCGCGCGGGGCGGCATCGACCGCCTCACGCATGATCGATTCGGCCACGGCGTAGTGTTCGCGCGCCGGCGCATAGTTGCCGGTGCGCTGCAGGTGCGCGCCCAGCGCGCCTTCGGCCAGGGCCGTGCGCAGGTGCTTGTCGCCGTAGTGCGCACGCGTGGTCTTCAATGTCGTCTCGCGCAGTTCGCGCGCCTCGGCGAAGCGGTCAAGCGCTTCGAGCACGAGCGCGCGCTGGTCGTCGGCGCGCGTGCGCGTCAGGCTCGTTGCACCGAATGCGCCGGTGGCGATAGCGCTGGCTGCTTGCGCGCGTTGCAGCGCCGAGTCGCTGCGACCCTGCTGCAATTCGATCTGCGCCAGCAGCACGTCCATGGCGACTTCGTAGCGTCGGGCGCGGACGCCGCGCTCGCGCTGCCACGCTTCCAGCGACGCCAGCGCGTCTTCGTGCGCCGCGTCGTACTTGCCCTGCCCGACCAGCGCCTTTGCCGCCGCGGCGTGCATCTGCGCCGTGAATTCCGGCGGCGCATCGGATTTTTTTTCAAGGCCGCTCCGCGCGATGTCGAGGAGAGCCGGATTGCGACTCGCATTGACCGCGTCGGCGGCCGCAAAGCAAAGTTCGAGCCTTGCGCGCGCCGATGCGTCGGCCAGCGCAGCAATGGCCTCGTGCAACGCGCCGCTCTGCTTCGACCATTCGCCGGAATCGACCAAGACATCGCTGCGTGCCTGCAGCACCGGCACGCGGGCGGACTCGTCGTTGCCGCTGTGTGCGATCAGATCGGCGCTGAGGCGCAGCGCGATCTCGAAGTCACCCTTGCCGCTGGCGCGTTCGGCTTCATCGACGGCAGCGATGACCGCAGCAGGCTGCGCATGCAGCTGCGGCGCCAGCAACGCGAGCACGAGGCACCCGCGCCTGAAACATCGAGCAATTGCGGACAAGCTCCACCCCTGATCGGATCACTCCGCCGGCATCGGCTCGCATCGAAGACCGGCGTGCCGGCAGCCATCCGGCGCTTGTCCGAATGATAACGCGGAAAGGCGCCGCACACGGGCGTCCAGGTGATCCGCGCCGTTCGCTTCAGGGATTGGCGGCGTGCGGAAAAACGAAGCGCCAGTGACGCAGATCGCCGTTGCGTTCGGCGCGCTGCAGCACCTC
>DATNFS010000143.1:0-6361 GCA_035606275.1 Rudaea sp. | reverse complement strand
CTCGCCGCGCGCTCCGATCACGCGTTGCACCTCGGATTGACCGAGGCCGGCATGGGCAGCAAGGGCATCGTCGCCTCGTCGGCGGCGCTGGCGGTGCTGCTCGCCGAGGGCATCGGCGACACGATCCGGATCTCGCTGACCCCCGAGCCGAACGAGTCGCGCACGCGCGAGGTGATCGTCGCGCAGGAGCTGTTGCAGACGATGGGTCTGCGCGCGTTCACGCCGCTGGTCACTGCGTGCCCCGGCTGCGGGCGTACGACCTCGAGCTTCTTCCAGGTCCTGGCGAAGAAGGTGCAGGAGCATGTGCGCGACAGGATGCCGGAATGGCGCATCAAGTACGACGGCGTGGAGAACCTGACGCTCGCCGTGATGGGCTGCGTGGTCAACGGGCCCGGCGAATCCAAGCACGCGAACATCGGCATCTCGCTGCCAGGCACCGGCGAGGCGCCGGCTGCGCCGGTTTTCATCGACGGCACGAAAGCGATGACGCTGCGCGGCGAAAACATTGCCGATGAATTCGTCGGCGTCATCGACGACTACGTCGCCCGGCATTTCGCGCAACGAAGCTCCTCCGCCGCATGAATTGAACGCCACCTCCATGTGGCGCTCCAGGCTTGTACCTTCGAGCTGCTAGGGACAGGTCGTTCCGGCCAGGCTGGTCAGGCGCTGGATTGGAAACGAGACATGCGAGTAGCCCGCGCCGACTGCCGCTTCGTTCGGCGTGTATTCCACAGTGCCGTTATTGCAATCCGTGAACTTGAATTCGAGGATGCCCCAGGCCGGCGCGGTCAGCTTGCTCGAATCGAAGTTCGGCGGGAACGCGCCGCCCTGTTCCAGGAATGCCGGCACAACGACGTCGTTGCTGGTCGGATCGTAACTGCCCTGCGAGTAGATCCAGTTCTGCGCGGTGCCGGCCGGGTTGAACACGAACCAGATCGCCAGGATGCCGTTGTTCGGCAGGACTTCGATCTGGAAGCCGTGGCCGCCCTGGTTCGCGGTCGGGTTGAACCAGTTGCCGCTGATGCCGCCCTTGATGTTCTGGCCGGTCGTGGCGACGGCGTTGACCGTGATCTTGCCGGTCATGCCCAGGCTCTGGTGATTGGCACAGTGGTAGGGGACGACGCCGGCCTTGGTGAAGGTGAGCGTTGCGGTCCATTGGTTGGTGGCCGGATTGCCGTTGCCGCCCTTGCCGTCGCCGTCGCAGCCGTTGGCGCAGCGGAAAGACAGGTCATCGGCCGTGACATTGTGCGCCACGGAGACGCCGCCGAGATTGTTGAAGGTGACCGTGTCGCCGACATTGATCGTGAGGTCCGACGGATTGAACAACAGCGTCGGCGTGTTCGTGCCTCCACCGTAGTAGTCGCCGCCGCCGGTCGTGTAACCGCCGACGCTGACGGTCCAGTCCTTCGCCGAAGCCTCTGCCATGCCGCAGGCCAGCAGGGTTGCGACCGCCATTGTGACGAGCGTGCGCATGAGCAATTCTCCCGTTTCGAAAAATGTCGAGCCGTCCGGCGGCCCGGTCCGGATGCGCGAAGACTGTTCGCGCGCCGGGGCGATGCAGTAGGCTGCCGGAAATCCGTTGATGAGTACCCGCTCCGATGGGCAAGGTTCAAAGCTTCGTCGTCGCCATTCCGGCTCGTTACGCCTCGACGCGGCTGCCGGGAAAACCGCTGCAGCCGATCGCCGGCAAGCCGATGATCCTGCACGTCGTGCAGCGGGCGCTCGGCGCCGGGGCGGGGCAGGTCGTGGTTGCGACCGATGACACGCGTGTCGCCCGGGCCCTCGACGGCGAGCCGGTCCTGGTCGCCATGACTCGCGCTGATCACGCTTCCGGCAGCGATCGGCTGGCCGAATGCGCCGAACAGCTGGGCTGGGACGACGAGACGATCGTGGTCAACCTGCAGGGCGACGAACCGCTGGCGCCGGCAAGCGGTATCCGCGCCGTTGCGGCGGCACTCGGCGACAGCGATGTGCCGATGGCGACGCTGGCGGTGCCGATCGCCGACCCCGACGAGCTGTTCGACCCCAATTGCGTCAAGGTGGTGTGCGACGCCGGCGGCAATGCAATGTATTTCAGCCGGGCGCCACTGCCGTGGGCGCGCGACGCGTTTGCCGGTTCGAGGCGTGAGATTCCGCCCGGCCCGCCGTTTCTGCGCCATATCGGCATCTATGCCTATCGCGCCGGATTCCTGCGCCGTTTCGCCCGCCTGTCACCGACGCCGCTCGAGCGCACCGAGTCCCTCGAACAGTTGCGCGCGCTCGAGCACGGCTTCCGCATCGCGGTGCGCCTGGCCCCGGAACCGTTCCCCGGCGGAGTCGACACGGTCGAAGACCTGCAACGGGTGCGCGCGATGCTCGAGGGGCGAACGTAGGGCAGCGGGGAGGGCTGTGCTGGTGCGCAAGCCCGGCGATTCTTGCGCGTGGGCCGGTTTTTGCTGGGCCAAGCCGGGCTACATGGCGCGATGGACTTGCTCGCCGCCGATCCAGGTCTGCCGAACATGCAGTCCTTCGTCCAGGACGACGAAGTCGGCGTGGCAATCTGCCGCGATGCGTCCGCGGGTTGCCGACAGGCCGAGGAAATCAGCCGGGTAGGTCGAGGCCATGCGCAGCGCTTCGGCCACATCGACGCCGGCCTGCTCGATCGTGTTGCGCACGGCGCTGGCCATGTCCAGTGCCGAGCCGGCGAGCGTGCCGTGCGCATTGACGCAACGGCCGTCGCGGCAGGTGATCGTTTCGCCATTGAGCAGAAACGTGTCCTGCTCCGACCCGACCGGCGGCATCGCATCGGTCACCAGAAAGACCTTGCCGCGGCGCTTGGCCGTCAGCGCGATATGCAGCGCCGCCGGATGCACGTGAAAACCGTCGACGATCACCCCGCACCAGCTTGCGCCGTCTTCGAGCGCCGCGCCGACGACACCGGGTTCGCGGCTCTGCAACGGCGTCATGGCATTGAACAGATGGGTGAAGCCGCTGACGCCGGCGCGCAGTGCCCGGCGCATCGTCGCGTAGTCGGCCGCCGTGTGACCGGCGGCGACGATCACGCCGCGCTCGGCCAGCTGCCGGATGACCGCATCGCCGGTGCATTCGGGCGCGAGTGTGACCAGGGTCTTGCCGTTTTGCAGCGACGCGGCCAGGTCGATGTCCTCGGCCTGCGGCCGCAGGAACATCGTTGCGTCGTGGATGCCGCGGCGCTCCGGCGCGAGATACGGACCTTCGAGGTGGATACCCAGTACGCCGGGAACGCCGGCTGCGATCGCCTGGTCGACCGCATCGATCGCGGCACGCATGGTGTCGCGGCGATCGCTGATCAGCGTCGGCAGGAAGCCGGTCGTGCCGAAGCGGGCATGGGCCGCGCCGATGCGGCGGATCGCGTCGACATCGGTCGCATCGTTGAACAGCACGCCGCCGCCGCCGTTGACCTGGCAGTCGATGAAACCCGGCGCGAGCAGCGCGCCGCCCAGATCGTGTACGTGCGCGGAGCCCAGGCGCGGATCGGCGTCGGGCATCACGTCGATGATGCGATCGCCGTCGATCAGCACGGCGCAGCCGGTTTGCAGGCCCGACGGCGTCAGCGTTCGTGCGTTGACCAGAGCCGTCGTCATTCAGACGGTCTCGGTGACCTTGCGCAGGTGCGGCGGCATGTCCGGATTGCGGCCGCGCCTGAGTGCCAGCGCGTTGGCGGCGCGGTAAAAACCGGCGATCGTCACGATCGGCGCACAGGCCGGGTGTGCGACCCGACAGACCGGCAAGCCGTCGACGGTCGGATCGGCGCCGGCGATCCAGACATGGGCGCCGCGTTCGCGGAACTCCCGCGCCAGTTCCAGCGTGCCCGAGGTCGTGTCGTCATCCTGCGTGAAGAACAGCACCGGAAAGCCCGGCCCGACGATTGCCATCGGACCGTGCCGCACTTCCGCAGCGCTGAACGCCTCGGCGTGCAGGCCGCAGGTCTCCTTGAGTTTCAGCGCGGCTTCCTGCGCCGCACCCAGCCCGAGGCCGCGGCCGACGACGAACAGGTTGCGTGCGTCGACCAGGCCGTCCACCAGCGGCGACCAGTCGAGGTTCCATGTTTCGCGCAGCGCCGCCGGCACGCCGGCGAGCGCCGTGCGCAGCGCGCCGTCCTGCTTCCACGCGCTGGCGACATGCACGATCGCCGAGAGTGCACAGATATAGCTTTTCGTTGCCGCCACGCTGGTCTCCGGTCCGGCGCATAGCGGCACGACATCGTCGGCGGCGGCGGCGAGTGGCGAATCCTCGACGTTGACCATTGCCACGACGTGCGCACCGGACTGGCGCGCGTGTTCGGCCTGGCGCACCAGGTCCGGACTTTTGCCGGACTGCGAAATCGCCAGATAGAGCGCACCTTCCAGGTGCAGCGCAGTGGCGTAGACGGAACTGATCGACGGCGAAGCCGACATCGTGGCGCAGCCGAGCTGGGTCTCGAACACATATTTGGCAAAGGTTGCCGCGTGGTCGGAACTGCCACGTGCCGAGGTCGCGACGAAGCGCGGCGGCGATGCACGAAGACGCGCCGCGAGCCGCGTGACGACGGCGTCATTGCGCGCCAGTTGCCGCGCGACGGCATCGGCTGCCTCGCGTGCTTCGCGGTACATTGCGGTCTGGTTGGCGGCCGGCAGTGAGTTCGCAGTCATCGATGCGCCCGTCAACGTTCGCTTTGCAGTTCGGCGACGAAATCGTAGGCGTCGCCACGATATAGAGACGTGGTGAATTCGACCACGCGGCCGTCGTCGAGAAATGCTCTGCGTTCGATCGCCAGGGCCGGACTGCCGACCGGCAGGCCGAGCAGGCCGGCCTGATCGCTGTCCAGTCCGACCGCGCGCAGTCGCTGCAGTGCGCGGGTGGGGCGACAGCCGATGGCGTCGAGGGCGTCATAGAGCGACAGCTTGATCGCGCGCGCATCGGGCAGCACGGACTGCGGCACCACGGTATGCTCCAGCGCCAGCGGCTTGTCGCCGGCGAAGCGCAACCGGCGCAGGCGGATCACGCGCGCGCCGGGAGACAGGTTCAACGCCATCGCTTCCTCCGGCGTGACTTCGCCGACGCCGCGCTCGAGGAATTCGACGCGCGGCTTCAGGCCGCGCGCGCGCAAGTCATCGGTGAATCCGGTCAGCCGCGAGAACGACTTGACGATGCGCTCGGCGACGAAGGTGCCGGCGCCGTGGCGCTGCACCAGCACGCCGTCTTCGACCAGTCCGCCGATCGCCTTGCGCACGGTGACGCGTGACAGCGCGAGTTGCCGGCACAGTTCGCGTTCGCTCGGCAACGCATTGCCGGGCGCGAGCGACCCGGACTTGATCGATTGCTGGATCGCGCGGCGCAGGCGCGCGTACGCATGCGGCTCGCTGGCGAGCGAACTGCGATCGAGCTGGCGATATTCCTGGGCGATGCTGGCAGCCATACCAATACAATACCACAAAAATACCAATTCAGGAGACCAGGACCTGGCCAGGCGTTCATGCGCCGCGCGCTAGAATCGGCTGCCGATATTGCTCGGTGGCAAGTCAGTGCGCCTGCATGCCCCTGATGTCTTGGTGCAAGCCCGGCCATCCGCTTGCCGCCCGGATCGATAACTGGTATTTTAGTGGTATCTTCATCGTACCGGCCCAGCCCGAACAGGACGTTTCCGTGACTTCTCAAGCGCTGCCTCTTGATGCATTCGATCTGGTCATTTTCGGCGGCACCGGCGACCTTGCCCGGCGCAAATTGTTGCCAGCCCTGTTGCAGCGCTTCGCCGACGGGCAGATCGTGGCGCAAAGCCGCATCATCGCGACCGCGCGCGATACGCTTTCGCCCGACGACTATCGCAAGCGCATGCGGGCCGAACTGCTGCCCGCGGTCGAAGACGACGCAACGGTGCGCGCGGCTCTCGACGCATTCCTCGGTCTGATCGACTATCGTGCGCTCGACGTGACGCGCGATGCCGGATGGCCGGAACTCGCCGCAACGCTGGGCGGGCCGACGGAGCGCGTCCGTGTCTTCTACATGGCAACCAGCCCGGAGCTCTTCGCCGGAATCTGCGGGCGATTGCGCGACAGCGGCCTGAGTTCGGGCAACGCACGCGTGGTCATCGAAAAGCCGATCGGCCGCGACCTGCAGAGCGCGAAAGCGATCAACGATGCAGTAGGCCATGCGTTCGACGAACGCCAGACATTCCGCATCGATCATTACCTCGGCAAGGAAACGGTGCAGAACCTGCTCGCGTTGCGTTTCGGCAACGCGCTGTTCGAGCCGTTGTGGAAAGCCGAGCACGTCGACCATGTGCAGATAACGGTGGCCGAGACGATCGGCGTCGGCCAGCGGGCCGGCTACTACGACAACGCCGGCGCGCTGCGCGACATGGTGC
>DATNFS010000142.1:0-18170 GCA_035606275.1 Rudaea sp. | reverse complement strand
GATGCGCTCAAGGGCACGCCGGCCATGCTGCGCAAGCGCAGGATCATTCGCGCCACGCGCCGCGTCGCCGCGGGCGAGTTCCGGCGCTGGGTCGAGCCGCGCTTCTACGAGCGCGACTACGTGCGCCGCGCCTGGCGCGAGTTGTGGAGCTCCGCGCCGAAATCCTGATGGAAGTTGCTGGCGACGAGTGGAAGAGCTTGTTCACGGAGAACACGGAGAAAAACGTGGAGAACACGGAGGACGAGCAATAGAAGCTGATTGTCGATAAGCGGTGCGACTACGGCCTTGCTTCTCTCCGTGTTCTCCGAGTTCTCCGTGGTTCAAATTTTTCTCTTCAGGCCTGCATTACCCCAGCGCATTCTCAAGTTCGGCGCGCAGGTCGCCGACATCTTCGACGCCCACGGACAAGCGGATCAAGCCATCGCTGATGCCCAGGCGCTTGCGGTTTGGCGCCGGGATCGACGCGTGCGTCATGATTCCCGGATGCTCGATCAGGCTCTCGACGCCGCCGAGCGATTCGGCCAGCGCGAACAAATGGCAGCGTTCGAGCATGCGCCGCGCCTTGCGCAGCCCGCCTTTGACGACGATCGAGATGATGCCGCCCGGCCCGTCCATCTGCCTTTTGGCCAGGGCGTACTGTGGATGGGATTTCAGGCCCGGGTAGATCACGCGCTCGACGGCGGGATGCTGCTCGAGCCAGGCAGCGAGTTCCGACGCGCCGGCGCAGTGTGCGCGCATGCGCAGGTGCAGCGTCTTCAGACCACGCATCGCCAGGAACGAATCGAACGGTCCGGCAACCGCGCCGACCGAGTTGTGCAGGAACGCCATCTGCCCGGCCAGTTCCTCGTTGGCGCCGCAGACGACGACGCCGCCGACCATGTCCGAATGGCCGTTGAGATACTTCGTCGCCGAGTGCAGCACCAGGTCGGCGCCGTATTCGAGCGGACGCTGCAACATCGGCGAGCAGAACGTGTTGTCTACCACGAAGATCAGGCCGTGCTTGCGCGCGAACTTGCCGACCTTTGCAAGATCGACGACGGTCAGCATCGGGTTGGTCGGCGTCTCGGCCCAGATCATGCGCGTGTTCGGCTTCAATGCCGCGCGCAGCGCCGCCGTGTCGTTCAAGTCCAGGAACGTGAAATCGAGTCCGGCGCTGCGCCGGCGCACCCGTTCGAACAAGCGATAGCTGCCGCCATACAGGTCGTTCATCGCGATGACATGGCTGCCCGAGTCGAGCAGGTCGAGCACGGTGCTCGCGCCACCGAGGCCGGAAGCGAACGCATACCCCTGCGTGCCGCCCTCGAGATCGGCGATGCAGCGCTCGTAGGCCATGCGCGTCGGATTCTGCGTACGGCTGTACTCATAGCCCTTGTGCACGCCGGGGCTGGATTGCACGTAGGTCGAGGTCGCGTAGATCGGCACCATGATCGCGCCGGTCGAGGGATCGGGACTCTGTCCGGCATGGATCGCGCGCGTGCCGAGGCCGTGCTTGATGTTTTTTGTCATGGGATTGGCTGCTTGTCTGGAATCAAAAAGCTTTGACACGGAGAACACGGAGGAAATGCAGAGAGAACACGGAGAAAGCCAACACGAAAAAGCTCCCAAACAATCAATTCGCTTTTTCTCCGTGTTCTCCGTGGTTCAATCTTTTGCTTGTTGCATTGCGATTTACTGTACGCGCCGGCGCAGGTAGTTGAGCAGGTCGATGCGCGTGATCAGGCCGAGGAATTTGTCGCCATCTACCACGATCGCGACATGGCCCTCCTCGAACACCGGCAGCAGCGCCTCGATCGGCGACTTGACATCGAGCATTTGCAATTTGCTGGTCATCGCGGTCGACACCGGGTCGCGGAACTTCGCTTCGTCGGCATAGACATGCAGCAGCACGTCGGATTCGTCGACGATGCCGACGATCCGGTCGCCGTCCATGACCGGAAGCTGCGAGACGTCATACAACTTCATGCGCTGGTACGCGGTCGTCAGCGGCTCGGCCGGGCCGACCACGACCGTGTCGCGCTGCGAATACGGACGCAGGATCAGGTCGCGCAGATCGCCGGTACTCTGGCGCTCGAGAAATCCGTTGTCGAGCATCCAGTAGTCGTTGTACATCTTCGACAGGTACTTGTTGCCGGTATCGCAGACCAGCACCAGGACGCGCCTGGGCTGCGTCTGCTCGCGGCAGTACTTCAACGCCGCGGCGAGCAACGTGCCGGTCGACGAGCCCCCGAGAATGCCTTCCTTCGCCAGCAACTCGCGTCCGGCCAGGAAACTCTCCTTGTCGCTGATCGCGTAGGCCTTCTTCACGCGCGAGAAATCCGAGATCGACGGCAGGAAATCCTCGCCGATGCCTTCGACCATCCACGAGGCCGACTTGGTCGACAACGTGCCTTCGTTGATGTACTGCGCGAGGATGCTGCCGACCGGATCGGCCAGGATCATTTCGACGTTCGGCGCGGCGGCGGCAAAATAGCGCGAAAGTCCCGTCATCGTGCCGGACGAGCCGCAGCCGAATACGAACGCGTCGAGCCTGCCGTCCATCTGCTGCATTATTTCCGGACCGGTGACCTCCTCGTGCGCGCGCGGATTGTCCGGGTTGCCGAACTGGTTGATGAAATACGCGCCCGGCGTTTCGCGCGCGATGCGCTCGGCCAGATCCTGGTAGTACTGCGGGTGGCCCTTGGCGACGTCCGAGCGCGTCAGCACGACTTCGGCGCCCATCGCCTTGAGGTTGAAGATCTTCTCGCGGCTCATCTTGTCGGGCACGACCAGGATCAGCCGGTAGCCCTTCTGCTGCGCCACCAGCGCCAGGCCGATGCCGGTATTGCCGGCAGTACCCTCGACCAGCGTATCGGCGGGCCTGATCTTCCCGGCTTTTTCAGCGCCTTCGATCATCGACAGGCCGATGCGGTCCTTGATCGAGCCACCCGGATTGGCGCTTTCGAGCTTGAAGAACAGCTCGCAGGGTCCGCTTTCCAGGCGCCGTGCCTTTACGATCGGCGTGTTGCCGATCAGGTCGAGAACGCTTTGCTGCACCGGCATGCCGACTCCACAAGCCCGCGTTGGATAACCCGGGCAAAACCTGGACGAGGATCGAGGGCGGCCGACGCGCGGGCGCCGCGGAAATTGTTCAGGCAGAAATGATACCCGAGTCCGCGCGAGCGTTCATGCGACCCGGGCCGGAGCGAACCTCTTCGGCCTCGCTCCCGTTGCCTGCCGGGCGGATCGACGATGGATCGGACCCTGTCTCGTCGACTGATCGGGGCGGGAGTTCAAATGCCGTCGGCCCCCTCCATCAAGGACGATCCAACCCTCGCGTCGCAAGGGTCGGATCAGGGTATGGAGGCACGCGAGGGTCTAGCGAAGCAGACGCGCTCAGCGCTCCACCGGCGGGTCCGGAATCAATGCGTGGAGCGGTAACGCTCCCACATGTGCGTCAATCGATCCTTGGCGCGCAGCTTTTCCTTCTTCATGTTGTGCAGCGTCGTGTCGTCCAGTGGCAGTACGCCCAATTCCGCGTCGCGAACCTTGCTGTCGAGCTCCTGATGTCGCTGATACAAGCTGCGGAATTCCGAATCACTCTTGATCAGCACTTCGACTTCTTTCTGCTGGTTCTCGAACATCAGCCACCTCCTCTTTGACGCACAGTATGGAACACGCCCGCAGCGCGGGCATGAGCTTGCAAATACATCGGTGATCCGGCCGCGGAAACGGGTTGTTCCGGCTGCGCCGACATCACCGGGTCCGGTGAGGCGCAGGCTGTTTCGTTCGCTATGGCGGCGGTCATTGTCTTGATGATTGCCGCCGGAAAGTCGTTGCGTCTCGCCGCGGCAACTTGACCCTACTCTCTTGCATCGACGGGCGCAACTGCATTTTCCGGTACGCCCCAACAGATTGTTTTCAATAAAATTATTGGAGCCCACGCGCCTGCCGGAACGCGCGCGGGCCGACCTCAGCGATTCTCCAGAATGACATCGACGCGGCGGTTTTTCGCGCGCCCCTCGTCGCTGTCGTTCGACGCCACCGGCTGCTCCTCGCCCAGGCCGATCGCCGTGATGCGCGCAGCGTCGACGCCTGCCGCGACCAGGGCGTCGCGCACCGCTTCGGCGCGACGCTGCGAGAGCATCTGGTTGGCGTTGGCGTTGCCGCGGCTGTCGGTGTGGCCCTCCACCCGAATGCTCTTGCGCGGTGACTTGTTGACAAATGCCACGACCTTGTCCAGGTTCGCGCGCGCCTCGGCCCGCAATGCTGCCTTGCCCGGCGCAAACGCGATGTCGTCGAGCGTCATCTGCATGCCGTGCGCGCCACGCGTCGGCCGCAGGTTCTGCAGGCGGCCGCGCAGGTCCGACGCGGCTGCCTCGGCCAGTTGCGCCTCCTTGCGCGCCAGCTCGGCCTCGCGCGCCTGCGCATCGGCCAGGCGTTGGGTCTGTTCGGCCTGGCGCCGGGCGAGTTCGGCATCCTGGGCGCTCTGTTCGCCCTGCGCGCGCGCCGCCTCCGCCTCGGCCCGCAAGCGATCGGATTCCTCGGCCTGCGCCAGACTCTGGATGCGCTGTTTCTCGGCTTCGAGCCGTGCCTGCTCGGCATCGCGCCGGCTTGCGGCGAGCAGGATGCGGTCGTGTTCGCGATCGAGCTTGTCCAGGCGTTGTTCCTGCTCGAGCGCCTGCGCCGTGGCATAGGCGATATCGACGCGGCGTTCGGCAATGTATACCTTGTGCGCATGCTCCTTGCCGCGGCCGCCTTCGGCAATGGCCTGGACCGCCTGGGCCGCAAGCGCGCGTTCGGCCGGGGCCAGCGGACCCAGCACCGGGTCGGCTGCAAGGTCATTCAGCGCGCCGCGCAGGCGCTCGTAATCCAGGTCGCTCTTGGCGACGGCGAGCGCGCTGCAGGCGAGCAGCGGCAGCAGCAACGCCATGCGCAGGAACAGCCTCACGGTTGTGCTCCGGCATTCGGGTCGCCGAGGTCCTGACGCAGCTGGGCGTTCTCGCGCGTGCGCGTCTCGACGCGTTCGCGCGCCTTGCCCAGTCGCGCCTTGGCCAGCGCCAGGTCGCTGTTGGCCTGCGATTCGGCAGCCAGGGCGATCGCATCTTCGTAGTCACGCTTGTCGGCGGCGGCACGGCCCGCCGACAGCCGTTCCTCGGCGCCGCGCAGCTCCAGCGGGGCATAGGTGCTGGCACCGGCCTCGCGCGCAACCTGCAGATGGCGAGCGGCCTCCTCCAGCCCGGTGTTGGGCGGCCTGGTCGGCCCGCAGCCGGCCAGGACCAGGCCCAAAAGCACGACCGGTCGATGGATTTTTGACCGCAATAATGTCATAAGAATTCTCGGCATGGGGTCAGCAACAGCCGTATTGTGGGAAAGCCGGGCGCACATGGCAACGCGTCCCGCGCACATTCACGCATTCCACCAGTAACGGAAGGTTCGTATGGATATCGGTTATTTCCTCAAGCTCATGACCGAGAAGGGCGCGTCGGACATGTTCCTGACGACCGGCGCACCGGTTAACATCAAGGTCGAGGGCAAACTCTATCCCCTCGGCAATACCGGCCTGCCAAGCGGCATGGCGAAGAAGATCGCCTACTCGCTGATGGACGAAGGCCAGGTGCCGCAGTTCGAGCGCGACCTGGAGCTCAATCTCGCGATCGCGGTCAAGGACGCGGGCCGCTTCCGCATCAATGTGTTCAAGCAGCGCGGCGAGGTCGGCATGGTCATCCGCGCGATCAAGAGCGAGATCCCGTCGATCGAGCAGCTGCGCCTGCCGGTGCTGTTCAAGGAACTGATCATGGAGCCGCGCGGGCTGATCCTGCTCGTCGGCGCGACCGGTTCGGGCAAGTCGACCACCCTGGCGTCGATGATCGATCATCGCAACCAGAACGTTTCGGGCCATATCCTCACCGTCGAAGATCCGATCGAGTACCTGCATCGCCACAAGAAGTCCGTCGTCAACCAGCGCGAAGTCGGCCTCGACACGCACAGCTATCACGACGCGCTGAAGAACGCGATGCGCGAGGCGCCGGACGTGATCATGATCGGCGAAATCCGCGATTCTGAGACCATGGAAGCGGCCATTTCGTTCTCCGAAACCGGCCATCTGTGCCTGGCGACGCTGCATTCGAACAACGCCGACCAGACGCTCGAGCGCATCCTGAACTTCTTCCAGGAATCGGCCCACCGCAACGTGCTGATGAACCTCGCGCTGAACCTGCGCGCGGTGATCAGCCAGCGCCTGGTCATCGGCAAGGACGGCCGCCGCCTGCCAGCGGTCGAGGTGTTGCTGAACACGCCGCTGATCCGCGACATGATCCGCCGCGGCCAGATCCACGAGATGAAGGAAGCCATGGAACGCAGCCTGCAGGAAGGCATGCAGACGTTCGACCAGGCGCTCATGTCGCTGTACAAGCGCGGCATCGTCGACCTGGAAGAGGCGCTGTCGAAGGCCGATTCGCGCGACGGCCTGGCGCTGCGCATCCGCCTCAGCGAAGGCGACACGGCGCCCGTGCACGATCCGTACGACGCGGCGACTTACTAGGAAATCACCTCCCCGCGAGCCGGCGGGGAACGTGAGTGTCGCGCTGCGCGCGACCGCGTCATTCATCAGGGGCGGGGCGCATCCGGCTGGTTTTCCGGGCTGGCGCGCTCGAACTCTTCCAGCCGCAGGCAGCTGGCATTGATGCGGCGGATGATCGGGAACGGCGACATGTCGACCGACCAGCGCGCGGCGTTGTAGACCTGCGGAACCAGGAAGACATCTGCCAGCGTCGGCTCGTCGCCTTCGCAATAGATGCCGGTCGACGGACTGTCGGCCAGCAGCGCTTCGATGGCGCCAAACCCCACGCTGATCCAGTGCCGGGTCCAGCGCTCGCGCTCGGCCGGCGGCACCTTGAACTCACGCTCGAGGTAGCGCATCACGCGCGTGTTGTTGAGCGGATGGATGTCGCAGGCAATCGCCTGCGCGATCGCGCGCACGCGGGCGCGGTCACGCGCGATCGCAGGCAGTAGCTTCGCCTCGCCGTCGTAGGTCTCCTCGAGGTACTCGATGATCGCCTGCGACTGGCGCACGACGCGTTCGCCGTCGACCAGCACCGGGACGAGTTCCTGCGGATTGAGCATCGCGTATTCCGGCGTATGCTGCTCGCCCTCGCCGTTGACCAGATTCACCGGCACCAGATCGTAGGCGAGTGCTTTCAGGTTCAGCGCGATGCGTACGCGATAGGACGCGCTCGAACGCCAATAGCTGTAAAGCTTCAGCCCTTCGCTTGCCATGGCACACCCCCTGTATGGCGTGAAGCCTAGCGCCAACTCCGGCCAAAGCAAAGAGCGCGGTCCTCAGCCGGATGGCGCCGCCTGGATCCGCTGGTCGATCGCCCCGAAAATGCTGCGGCCGTCGCGGTCGAGCATTTCGATGCGCACGCTGTCGCCGAATTTCAGGAACGGGGTTGCCGGCTTGCCGCCCGCGATCGTCTCGAGCGTGCGCCGTTCGGCCAGGCACGACGCCCCGCGGCTCTCATCCTGGTTCGCGATCGTGCCGGAGCCGACAATCGTCCCGGCCGACAGCGGTCGCGTCTTCGCCGCATGGGCGACGAGATCGGCAAAGCTGAATTGCATGTCGTCGCCGGCCTGCGGCGCGCCGAACCATGAACCGTTGATCTGCGATACGAGCGGCAGCTGCACCTTGCAGTCCTTCCAGGCATTGCCGAGCTCGTCCGGCGTGACGAAGACCGGTGACAGCGCCGAGCGCGGCTTGGACTGCAGGAAACCGAAGCCCTTGGCCAGTTCGTTCGGAATCAGGTTGCGCAACGAGACATCGTTGACCAGACCGATCAGCTGGATGTGGCCCGCGGCCTGCGCTGGCGTCACGGCCATCGGCACGTCATCGGTGACGACGACGATTTCGGCCTCCAGGTCGATGCCGTAGTCTTCGCTGACCACCAGCACCGGATCGCACGGCCCGAGGAAACCGGCGCTGACGGCCTGGTACATCAGCGGATCGGTGTAGAAGCTCGCCGGCACCTCGGCGCCGCGCGCCCGGCGCACGCGTTCGACGTGCGGCAGATAGGCGCTGCCGTCGACGAATTCGTAGGCGCGCGGCAATGGTGCGGCCAGAGACGCCGGATCGAGCGCGAATACCAGCTCGCCGTTGATCGTCTGGGCCTGCGGCGCGGCATGCAGCAGTTCGTGCACGCGATTCAGGCGCGGTGCGGCTTTGCTCCAATCCTCGATTGCCGCCTGCAGCGTGCGTGCGATGTCGCCGACGCGCACGGCGCGGCTCAAGTCCCGGCTGACCACGACCAGCGTGCCGTCGCGCCCGCCTTCTTTCAAACTGCCAAGCTTCATCCCTACCTCATGCCGGTCCGTTTTTCCCTGCCGTCATTCCCGCGCGGGCGGAAATCTCCGGCGCTCAAGCCGTCACTTCACATCGATGTCGATCACCGCTTTCACGGCGATATGACGCCGTATCGGAGCAATGCCGGCCCGCTCCAATTCGTCGGCGCCGCTTCACTCGCCCTTTTTTCCACTTCGCTCTTGTTCGTGTACTTCGTGTTCTTCGTGGTCCATCCGTGTGTTTCTCGGTCAATCGCGCGGCGCCGCGCGGAAGTTCTTCTTCAGACCCTGCCAGCAATTGAAGTAGTCGCGCTGCCGCTGCGGCGACTCGAGCGCCTGCTGCGTGGGCCGCAGGACGGCGCGCGTTTCGAACATGAAAGCCATCGTGTCGACGATGTGATCGGGCCTGGTCGTGTCCGACGCGCTGGCCTTGTCGAAGCTTGCCGCATCGGGCCCGTGGCCGCTCATGCTGTTGTGCAGGCTCGCTCCGCCCGGCACGAAGCCGCCGGCTTTCGCATCGTAGGCGCCGTGCACGAGCCCCATGAACTCGCTGGCGATATTGCGATGGAACCACGGCGGCCGGAATGTCCGCTCGGCAACCAGCCAGCGCGGCGGGAAGATCACGAAGTCCATGTTCGCGACACCGGGCGTGTCGCTCGCCGAGGTCAATACGGTGAAGATCGACGGATCCGGGTGGTCGTAGCTGATCGAGCCGATCGTGTTGAACCGGCGCAGATCGTATTTGTACGGCACATAGTTGCCGTGCCAGCCGACCACGTCGAGCGGCGAGTGATCGATGCGCGCCGACCACAGCCGGCCCTGGAACTTCGCGACCAGTTCGAAGTCGCCTTCGACATCCTCGAACGCCGCGACCGGCGCAAGGAAGTCGCGCGCGTTGGCCAGGCTGTTCGAGCCGATCGGCCCGAGCTCCGGCAGGCGCAGCAGCGCGCCGAAATTCTCGGCGACGTAGCCGCGCGCCTGGCCGTCCGGCAAGTCGACCCGGAAACGGATGCCGCGCGGAATCACGGCGATTTCCTGCGGCTCGACCTCGACCACACCCAGCTCGGTCGCGATCCTGAGCCGGCCCTGCTGCGGCACGATCAGCAGTTCGCCGTCGGCGTCGTAGAAGAAGCGGCCTTGCATCGAGCGGTTCGCCGCATACAGATGAATGCCGATGCCGGCTTGCGCCGCGGCACCGCCGTTGCCGGCCATCGTGACCAGGCCGTCGACAAAATCGGTCGCTTCGTTCGCAAAGGGCAGCGGGTCCCAGCGCAACTGGTTCGGCGTCACCGGCACCTGGTCGAAATCATTGTGGAACGTTCCACTTTGCAGGTGCGTGAACGGCTGGTGCATCGCCGCCGGCCGGATCCGATAGAGCCAGCTGCGCCGGTTGAGATGACGCGGCGCGGTGAAGGCCGTGCCGGAAATCTGCTCGGCATACAGACCATGCGCGACGCGCTGCGGCGAGTTTTGCGCGACCGGCAAGGTGCCGGCGATCGCTTCGGTCGCAAATTCGTTGGCGAAGCCGGATTGGTATGTGGATGTTTGGCTCGACGACATGGAAATGATTTCCCGAATTCTCACATAAACCGTTCGCGCCGAACGTAGCGCTCGCGCACGGCGCGAGTGCGAAGTCGAAGCGTCCGTCTACGATCCCTGCTTCTTCTGCGCCCGCTTCGCCAGTTCCTTAATCGCAGCCCAGTCCCCACGGACGTAAGCGAATTTCTTGGCGCGACTCCAACCCTTCAACTTTCGCTCCATCCTGAGAGCCTCGAAGCGTGATTCAAATTCCTCGCTGTGGAGCAATCCCAAAGGTCGCCGAGTCGCCGTGTATCTGGATCCCTGACCAAGATCGTGTTGCTGCATTTCTCGTGATCATGTCATCCGTGTGGCCGATGTATAGTGTTCCATCAGCGCATTGCAAGATATACAGCGTGAACGACATGGTGTCTTGCCCTTCGACTTCGCCGCTACGCGGCTTCGCTCAGGGCGAACGGTTCGGGATCATCTGTCCGGTGGGCGAAGCACACCACTCGCAATGAAAAAGCGTCACAACACCCCGCGCGCCATCTGCTCGCGCTCGATCGATTCGAACAGCGCCTGGAAATTGCCTTCGCCAAAGCCGGTGTTGCCCTTGCGCTGGATGATCTCGAAGAAGATCGGGCCGACGCAGTTCTTGGTGAAGATCTGCAGCAGCAGTTTCTGCTTCGTCTCGGGGTCGGCGTCGATCAGGATGCGGTTGGCCTTCATGCGCGCAACATCCTCGCCGTGCTTCGGGATGCGCTGGTCGATCACGTCGTAGTAGGCATTCGGCGTGTCGAGGAAATCGATGCCGCGCGCACGCATTGCCTCGATCGTGGTGTAGATGTCGTCGGTGAAACAGGCGATGTGCTGGATGCCTTCGCCGCGATACTGCAGCAGGTACTCGTTGATCTGGCTGCGCGGATCGGCCGATTCGTTCAGCGGAATGCGCACCATCCCGTCCGGCGCGGTCATCGCCTTCGACAGCAGGCCGGTCTTGGCACCCTTGATGTCGAAATAGCGGATTTCGCGGAACTGGAACAGGCGCTCGTAGTAGTCGGCCCACTTCGACATGTTGCCGAAATAGACGTTATGCGTCAGGTGATCGATGAAGGTCAGGCCGAAACCCTTCGGCATCATTTCCGCGCCGGGCAGCCATTCCCAGTCCGGATCGTGAATCGTGCCCTTGTCGTCGTAACGATCGACGATGGACAGCATGCAGCCGCCGATGCCTTCGATGACGGGCGCTGCGACGGCCTTGGTTGTCTCCTTGTTCGTGATCGACTGCGCGCCGTTGCGCAATGCCTGCACGCGCACCCATTCGGCCAGCTTGTTGACCCGAATGGCAAAGCCGCACGCACTCGGACCGTGCGTGCGGGCGAAGTCGGCGGCGAACGAGTCGGGATCTTCGTTGATCAGGAACGTGCAGTCGTTCTGCCGGTAGTTGTAGATCGGGCGCGTCTTGTGGCGCGCGACCTGGACGAAACCGAGGTTGCGGAACAGTTCGTGCAATTTTTCCGGTTCCGGCGAAGCAAACTCGACGAACTCGAAACCGTCGATGCCCATCGGATTTTCAAACTGTCCTGGCGGCGCCGAAGCGGAGGGAGAATGTACCTGGGGTTGTGCGTTCATGCTGGCTCCGACGCCGGTCAAGGCGTGCATTCCACTGAGTTGCTTACGATGTTGCGCGCCGCGCATACGCCAGCGACGGCCGCCCGCGAGATCGCTGTTGCATTCGAGTGCGGAACGACTAAGATAGTTTCACTTGAAACCAATTGCAAGCGACAGCGCAGCAATGAGCGAACATCGGCCGCTGGATCTGGAGCATTTCCTGCCGTATCGGCTGTCGGTGCTGTCGAACACGGTCAGCCGCGCGATCGCCGACATGTACCAGCGCCGTTTCGCCCTGAGCATCACCGAATGGCGCGTGATGGCCGTGCTCGGGCGCTATGACGGGCTGTCGGCACGTGAGGTTGCCGCGCGTACGGCGATGGACAAGGTCGCCGTGAGTCGCGCGCTGGCAAGGTTGATCGAGGCCGGGCGGGTCGGGCGCCTGATTGCCGAGCATGACAAGCGCCAGTCGGTGTTGCGGCTCAGCGAGAAGGGCTGGAAGGTCTATGAGCAGATCGCGCCGCTGGCGCTCGAGCATGAGCGCCGTCTGCTGGCGCACCTGGATGGCGAAGAGCGCGAGTGGCTGAGCCGGATTCTCGACAAGCTATGGCGGGCCGAGCTCGAGGAACTCGCGCGCTGAATGCCCTCCCCGCTCATCGTGGGCCGGAGGGCCGGGTGAGGATTCGGATCCGATGTCCACAATTTGATGGAGAGCTGGATCACGTGTCGTCGGTCATGTGATGTCAACGCGCTAACCTTCCATGGTGCGATCGCCGGTCCGGACATCCCTGTCCGGCCGCTCGCCGGCGCGAGATGCGATAACTCGCGACATCCTGTCGCTCACCCTTCGGGCCAGCTCCGCTGTTCGCGCGCCGCTCCCGGCGCGGCGCAGTCAACGCATCTCGCGTCAAGTCCCGGCTCGCCCTGCACGGGATGACTTCATCCTGAAGTCACTTGACGCCGTGCATGAGCTTGTTGATCAGCGGCGCGAGCACGAACAGCACGACGCCGGAACCGACCAGCGCCCAGAAGCCGAACGTGTAGCCGGACAATGCCGACGCGGTCGTCATGCCCGATTCGCCGCTGACTGCGCTGGCGAAGATGCCGGACAGGTTGTTGCCGGTCGCGATCGACAGGAACCAGCCGCCCATCGCGAAGCCGACCAGTCGCGGCGGCGCCAGCTTGGTCACCATCGACAATCCGATCGGCGACAGGCACAGCTCGCCGAGCGCCTGGATGATGTAGACCATGAACAAGGTCCAGAACGGAATCTTGCTCTGTGCGTCGATCAGGTATGTCAGCGCGTACATCAGCAGCAGGAAAGCCAGGCCGTTGCCGATCAGGCCGAGGCCGAACTTGCGCGGAATCGACGGCTCGCGATTGCGCCGGCCCATCGCAACCCACGCCATCGCCACGAGCGGGGCCAAGCCGATCACGCCGATCGGGTTGACCGACTGGAACCAGGCTACCGGGAATTCCCAGTCGCCGAACGTGCGATTGACGATTTTCTCGGCGAGAAAGTTGAACGAGCTGCCGGCCTGCTCGTAGAACATCCAGAACATGATGTTGAACACGAAGATGATCAGCATCGCGATGACCTTGTCGCGCGGCACAGCGCCTTCGCGGATGCCTTCGATCAGCAGCATCACGGCGAGGCCGACGAACAGCAGGCCGAGCACCCAGGCCAGAACATCGGCGCCGAGCTTGGCCAGCAGCACGTAGACGATCGGTACCAGGATCAGGGCGCCGAGCAGGACGATGCCGAGATTGCGGCTGCCCGGACTTTCCGCCGGCGGCCGGCCGATTCCATGCAGCTGGCGGCGACCGAACCAGAACCACAGAAAGCTCAGCACCATGCCGATGCCGGCGCAGGCGAAGACAACCTTGTAGTTCTGCTGCAGCGGCGTGTCGGTGATCACGCTGGCGAGCCAGCCTGTCAGCAGCGGCGAGATGAAGCTGCCGGCGTTGATGCCCATGTAGAAGATCGTGAAGCCGGCATCGCGGCGGATGTCGTTCTGCGCGTAGAGCTGGCCGACCATGGTCGAGATGTTCGGCTTGAACAGGCCGTTGCCGACGATGACGAGCGACAGTCCCAGTTCGAACACATCCATGCTCGGGATCATCATCACGAACAGGCCCGAACCCATGATCACCGCACCGAGCAGGATCGAACGCTGATAGCCGATCAGCCGGTCGGCAGCGTAACCGCCGAGCAGGCCGGACGCGTAGACCAGCGCCAGATAGGCGCCGTAGATGCGGTTGGCCGGCGCTTCGCCGGTGCCCGAACCGGAGTAGAACTGCGCGACGATGTACAGCGTCAGCGCCCAGCGCATGCCGTAGAACGAGAAGCGCTCCCAGAACTCGGTCATGAACAGCATCCACAGCGGACGCGGATGACCCATCAATTCGGGAAAGTTCGGGGGAGTCGTTGTCTGCGCAAGGTTCGCGCTGCCTGCTGCCATATTGCTTCAGCTCCGGTGAAAGCCGCACCCCTGCTGCACGGCTGAAATCACGTCAGTCGGACCGGCGCCGCCTGAACGTCAGGGCGCGCCACATGTAACCGCTATGCGCCGCGACGTCAAACGATACCGGTGCTGCACCGCGCAATTGCAGACCGGCGCTCGTGATCTTGAGAACAGCGCGCAAGCCGCGCGCCGTCAGGCGTCTTTCGCGCCGCCCGTCGGCGTGGCCGGCGCGCCGATCACGGTGCGCACTTCGAGCAGTTCGGGAAAAAACGTCAGGTCGAGCGCCTTGCGCAGGAACGAAACACCGGACGATCCGCCGGTACCGCGCTTGTGGCCGATGATGCGTTCGACGGTTTTCATGTGGCGGAAGCGCCAGAGCTGGAAGCTCTCCTCGACATCGACCAGCTGCTCGCACATGTGGTAGTCGCCCCAGTACCGCTCGCGCTGTTCGTAGATTTTGCGCAACGCCGGTATCAGCGCATTGTTCTGCTGATGCGGCTTCGACCAGTCTCGTTCCAGGCAATCGCGCGGCACCGCGTGCCCGGCGCGGGCGAGATGGCGCAGGAATTCGTCGTACAGGCTCGGCGCTTCGAGCGCTTCGCGCAGGATCCGCTGCTGTTCGGCGTCGTAGTCGAACACCTTGAGCATGTCGGCGTTCTTGTTGCCGAGCAGGAATTCGACCAGTCGATACTGCAGCGACTGGAAACCGGACGCCGGCCCGAGCACATGGCGGAATTCCATGTACTCGCTCGGCGTCAGCGTCTCGAGCACGGCCCACTGTTCGAACAGCTGGCGCTGGATCTGCTTGACGCGCGCCAGGATCTTCAGACACGGCCCGAGTTCGTCGCGCTGCAGGTGCGCGATCGCGGCACGCAGTTCGTGCACGACGAGCTTCATCCACAGCTCGGCCGTCTGATGCTGAATGATGAACAGCATCTCGTCGTGGTGCGGCGGATCGCTCAACGGCTTTTGCGCCGACAACAGCTGCGGCAGCTGCAGGTAACCGCCGTAGGTCAGCCGGTTGCGCAGGTCGAGCTCGATGCCGGACTCGAGGTCGCGGCGGTTCTCAATTGCGCTCATTCAGGTGGTCCCGCCCGAGGAATTCTTCGATGAAGTTTGGTTATTGTCACATCTTTTGGCGAGAATCCCAGCACCGGGAAATATTCTCGTCGGGAGCATCGATGACGGCGAGTCGAATCGCGGGCCATGGCGCGCAGGGGTTGCGCAGTTTTGCGGGATGCGCGTTTCTTCGTTTCACGCTCGGACCGGCTCCGGCAGGATCACCGCGGACTGCGCCGTCAACGCGACATTCGCCAAGGCGGTCTACAAGGTAACGCCGGCAGCCGGCGCGCACGGCACGATTGCGCCGAACACGCCGCAATTCGTCGGCTAAGGCGCCGTTGTGACCTTCAAGGCGAACCCGGATCCGAAATACAAGACGATGGGCGTCTCGGGGTGCGGCGCGACGCTGAAGAGCAACAACACCATCACGACCGCTCCGGTGACCGGCGCCTGCACCTTGACGGTGACGTTCGGCCGATAACGACCCGGCATATCGAAACGTCCGCGACGCGCAATCCGAAAGCGCGCCACGGCGTCTGTGCCGTTCCGGTCGCGCCCGGGCGGCGCGCATCGGCCGTGGCCGTGCGAGCGGCGGGCGCAGCCGTTCAGGAGTCGCCGTGCTGCGGCAAGACTTGCGTACAATGCGCACGGACTGCTATCAAGCACACCCCGCTTTGTCCGATCCGGCCACCGTGAGCATCGTCGCAACCTTCGAAATCGAATACCTGCAGTACCTCGACGCCGATGGCAAGCCGGTGCGCGAGGACCTGCCCGAGTGGGTGAACGACACGAAGGAACTCGTCGAGCTGTACAAGCAGATGGTGTTTCTGCGCGTGTTCGACGGCAAGGCGATCGCGCTGCAGCGCACCGGCAAGCTCGGCACCTACGCCTCGGCGCTCGGCATGGAGGCAACCCACGTCGCGATCGGCTCGGCGATGGCCGAGGACGACGTGTTCGCGCCGATGTACCGCGAATACGGCGCGCAGTTCTACCGTGGCGTGAAGCCGCGCGAGGTTCTGCTGTACTGGGGCGGCGACGAGCGCGGCAACGATTTTTGCGGCCCGGCGCACGATTTCGCCTGGAGCGTGCCGATCGCGACGCAGGCGCTGCATGCGGCCGGCGCGGCGCTGGCGTTCAAGATCCGCAAGGAACCGCGCGTCGCCGTCAGCGTGGTCGGCGACGGCGGCACGTCGAAGTCGGATTTCTATGGCGCGATCAACGTGGCCGGCGCCATGACGCTGCCGCTGGTCGTGGTCATCGTCAACAACCAGTACGCGATTTCGATCCCGCGCTCGGCGCAGACCGGCGCCAAGACGCTGGCGCAGAAAGGCATCGCCGCCGGCATCGAGAGTATACAAGTGGACGGCAACGACCTGCTGGCCGTGCGCGCCGCACTCGATCATGCAATCAAGCGCGCGCGCCATGGCCATGGCGGCAGCTTGATCGAAGCCGTGACGTATCGCCTGTCCGATCACACCACCGCCGACGACGCGCGGCGCTACCGCGATGATGCCGAGGTCAAGGAGGCCTGGACGCGCGAGCCGCTCAGGCGCCTCAAGGCGTACCTGCTGGCGCAGACGCTGTGGAGCGAGAAGGAAGAGGAAACCTGGAAGGCCGAGTGCGCCGAGCGCGTCGACGCCGAAGTGAACGCCTACCTGGAAACCCGCTCGCAACCGGTCAGCGCAATGTTCGACTACACCTATGCCGAGTTGCCGCTCGACCTGGAGCGGCAGCGCGAGCAGGCGCTTGCGCTGGAGAAGGCTCGTGGATGAACTCCGAGCTGCCTGCCCCGACATTGCAGCCGCTCTGGACGGCGGCGCTGGTCGGGCCCGGCTGCGGCGGCAACGTGCCGGAACGAACATTCGCCAAGCCGCCTGCAACAGTGGAGCCGCGTCATGGCCCGAGGCTGCGCGACGGGAACCGTGCACGACTCATCCTGATTTTTCCCGTTTCAAGTCAAACTCGATCCCGGCTTTCGCCGTGACGACAGAGTAAGGTTCGCCGAGGGACATGCCGCAAATTACGCTGATCGAAGGTGTCACCCAGGCGCTCGCCTACGAGATGCGCCGCGATCCATCCGTCGTCGTTCTCGGCGAGGATGTCGGCGTCAATGGCGGCGTGTTTCGCGCGACCGCGGGCCTGCAGCAGAAATTCGGGCCCGAGCGCGTGATCGATACGCCGCTGGACGAAACCTCGATCGCCGGACTCACCGTCGGTCTCGCCGCACAGGGCATGAAGCCCGTCGCCGAAGCGCAGTTCGAAGGCTTCATCTATCCGATGATGGAGCACATCGCCTGCCATGCCGCGCGCATGCGCAATCGTACGCGCGGCCGGCTGTCATGCCCGGCCGTGTTCCGCGCGCCTTGGGGCGGCGGCATCCGCGCTCCCGAGCATCATTCCGAAGCAAACGAGCACCTGTTCACGAACATACCGGGCCTGCGCGTGGTGCTGCCGTCGTCACCGGGCCGCGCCTACGGGCTGCTGCTGGCGGCGATCCGTGATCCGGACCCGGTGATTTTCTTCGAGCCCAAGCGCATCTACCGCCAGTACAAGGAAGAGGTCGCCGACGACGGCGAGGCGCTCCCGCTCGACGTCTGCTACGTGCTGCGCGACGGCAGCGACGTGACGCTGGTCACCTGGGGCGCGCAGGTCAAGGAAACGCTCGAAGCGGCCGAGGCGCTCGCGCAGGACGGCATCGGCGCCGAAGTCATCGACGTGGCCACGCTCAAGCCGCTCGACTTCGCCACGATCCACGAATCGGTGCGCAAGACCGGCCGCTGCGTGATCGTGCACGAAGCGCCGCGCACCGCCGGTTTCGGCGCCGAGATCGCCGCACGCCTGGCCGAGCACGCGATGTACGATTTGGTCGCGCCGGTCGAACGCGTGACCGGCTACGACACGCACATTCCACTCTTCCGCCTCGAGATGAAGTATCTGCCAAGCGTGGACAAGATCGTGGCGGCGGCGAAGAAGACGCTGGAAGCAAGCGCGTGAGACGAGAGACGACAGACGACAGGCGCAAGACACCGCTGATGCGCAGCCTCGTCGCTCGTCGGTGTGCCCATCCGCGATCGCGCATCGTGCTGCATTCGGTTTTTCCCCGCCTCCGCCTTGGGTTCGGCGACCAGCTACGCGGCGCGGCGAAAGCTCGTGCGTCTCTCGCCCGTCGTATCCCGTCTGCCATATCCAGCCTGCTGA
>DATNFS010000141.1:0-36435 GCA_035606275.1 Rudaea sp. | reverse complement strand
GATCGCCACGCGCCGGTTGCGGCGCTGCTGTTCGCGCTGCTTCAGCGTGTCGAAGCCGACATCGAGCATGCCGGCAATGAGTTTCAGCTTCGCGTTGGCCTTGCCGTCCTTGCCTTCGCGCGCGTCGGCGGCGATCGGTTCGGTGCGCTCAGCCGTTGGCTGGCCATCGGCGCCGATCTGGAAACGCAGCGCCGGCGTGAAACATTCTTCCGCTTCTCTTCCGGCGAGATCGCTCGCGTTCGGCTCGCCGCTGACGACGAGGCAGAAGATGCGTTCGGCGTGTCCAAGGCGCTTGTACGCGAGCACTTCCTCGTTGACCCAGCGCGATTTCGCCGAATTCGGCGAACAGATCACGATCAGGTTTTTCGATTGCGCAAGTGCGGCGTTGACGGTGCGACCAAGATCGGTAGCGCTGGCCAGTTCATCGCGGTCACGGAAGATCGGCAGCAGGCGCGGCGGAATGACGCCGGCGACGGTGGTCTGGCCGACCAGCCGCTTCGGCACGCGCCAGGTTTCCAGCGTCTTGTGCAGCCACTGCGCCCAGATTTCGTCCTGGTGGCTGTAGCTAATGAAGGCGAAATAACGCTGGACGTCGGCGGGCGAGTTCATCGCGCGCCTCTGCTGCTTGTCGCGCTATCGTCCGGGTTCGGACCTGCGCACGTCATTCAAAGCCCCCTGCCTGACGGTCTTGAGACATCGGCCGGCTGGCGAGTATCGGTCAAAACGAAACGCAAGTCACGAATGTGAAGAATGCGCTGTCGCGCCGCAGCAAATTGCGCGGCTGGCGGCACAACATGTGCGATCGGGTTGTCGCAGTACGGAGTTGCAGCGACGTCGCGGCGTTGGCGGCGGGGACGGACGCGCCGCGCGACCTCTCCCCATCCCGGACCCCCGATCGCGCTGGGCGGGAGCCGGACAGCGGATCCTGCCTTCCGATCGAGGTCGCAAGCGGCGGGATGCGCCGCTGATGCGGCTACTCGCGCCCTGCAAACAGACAGACATCGAAAATCACGGCCGCGCCGGACGCGACCAGCGCGGCGGATCCCGCCTCTTGACCGAGATCGCGAACGGCGGGATGCGCCGATACGGCTACTCCCGCCCTGCAACCACCATGAAATCAGCGCGTGGCCGCGCTGTCGTAGAACTTCGCCAGATCGGCCTTGAACTGCTTCGCCGCCTCGAGGTTGAGGTACACCATGTGGCCCGACGGGTAGTACGTGAACGTCAGGTTGCTGCGCAGCTTCGGGTCGATGTCCATGTGCGCGAGGTCGTATTCGGTCGCGAAGAACGGCGTGGCCAGATCGAACCAGCCGTTGGCCGACATGACCTTCAGGTGCGGATTCGTGCGCATCGCTTCGCTCAGGTCCGCGATCATGATCGGCAGCGGCACCGGGCGCGTCTGGCCGCGCAGCGCGTGCTTCCAGTCCCATTCGCGGATCGCCGAGCCGGCCGACGTCGCGTAGGCGACGTCACTGGTGTAGTTCAGCTCGCGCACGATGTAGTCGTTGAACGCGGCAGTGAACGCACCGCGAATCGCCGTGTCGGCCGGGTCGGTTTCCGGCGTTTCTCCGGCCGCATCCATGTCGATGCCTTCGAAGCGGCCGTCGTAGCGGCCGAGCGTGCGCCGTTCGTCGCGCAGCAGTTCCTTGCGGAAGCGCGGCTGGCTGACGCGCAGGTTCGCTTCCTTCAGATACGCCGCGCTCAGGCCGGTGTATTTCGACATGCGCTCGGCGATTGCGTCGCGCTCGGCGGTGGTCAGGTCCTGGCCCTTGTTCAACGCAACCGCATAGTCGCCGCGCGCGAAATTCCGCACCTCGGTCAGGTACGGTTCGAGCGTGGCCGGCCGGTTCGCGATCTTGTTGTGATACCAGGCGATCGCGGCGTACGACGGCAGCAGGTTGACGTAATCGTTGTCGAGCCCCGGCATGCGCGATGCGTAATTCAGGATCGACGACAGCAGCACGACGCCGTTCAGCGCGATGCCGTGTTCCTCCAGATATTTCGACAGGCCCGCCGAACGCGGCGTGCCGTACGATTCGCCGAACAGGAATTTCGGCGAATTCCAGCGCTTGTTGACCGTGATGTAGCGCGTGATGAAGCGGCCGAACGCATCGATGTCCTGGTCGGTGCCCCAGAAGCGCTTGTTCGGATTCTCGATCGTTTCCTTGTCCGGCTTGCCGTCCTTGTCTTCCTTCACCAGGCCCTTCGAATAGCCGGTGCCCATCGCGTCGACGAAGACGAGATCGGACTTGTCGAGCAGGCTGTCCGGATTGGCCTCGACGCGATACGGCGCCGGCGCGGTCGGATCGGGACTCGACGTGACGATGCGCACCGGACCGTACGAGCCCATGTGCAGCCAGATGCTGGCCGAACCTGGGCCGCCGTTGTACAGGAACGTCACCGGCCGCCGGCTCGCATCGCGCTCGCCCTCGGCGGTGTACGCGACATAGAACACGCTCGCGTCGGGTTTGCCCTTGTCGTCGCGGATCAGCAGCGTGCCGGCCGTCGCCTTGTATGCGATCGTTCGGCCGCCGAGCTGCAGGCTGTGCGACGTCACGACCGACTTCTCCGCCTCCGCCCTGGCGCGCTCCTGCGAAGCGGCTTTCGTCGATTCGGATTTCTCGTCGCGCTTGTCGGCGTCGTCGTGCTCGGCAGCAAACAGTGTCGCGACAGGAATCATCAGGCTCAGCAGCAACGCTGCGAATGCGGCAGGCTTTCTCATAAGGGATTTCCCCGAAGTATCAGTGGAGACGACGGACGTATCGACGTCCAAAACTCGACGCGCGAGTATGCCGCGATGGAAGACATGCTGCACCGTGTCGAAAGCAATGGATTGCACCAGCGCGCGTTAAATATTGTAAGCGCAGCTCAGTGCGTGCGGGCGATCTTCGGCGCAGGTTCGCGCGAGACGTCGACCGGCAAGCGCTCGAGCGTCTGCAGGCTCGCCCAGAAGAATGGATGCGTGAATGCGCGGCTCTGACGCAGGCGCAGCTGTGCCGCGCGAAGCGCCTGGGCCGGGTCGTGTCTCGGATCGCCGGTCAACGCCTCGTAGAATGCCGGCACCCACATCGCCGACGCCGAGTCGCTGACCGGCCACGCGGCGGCCACGACATGACGCGCACCGGCGCGCACAACCGCCGCGGCAAAACTCAGGTTCGCACCGATGACATTGCCGCTGTCACCGAGCCGGCATGCGTCGAGCAGGACGAGGTCCGCGCGCGCGCCCGAGTCGAGCACGTCGAGCCAGCTTAAAAATGGCGGCGTCGTATCCTGCTCGGTCGGTTCGAGCCAGATGCCGGCGTAGCCGATGCGCTGCGGCTGCGCCATGCCGTGGGCGGCAATGTGCACCCATGCGCCGGCCTCCCCAAGCGTGCTCAGCACTGATGCGCGGGTAGCTGCCGCGCTTCCATCGATGCCGATGCCGTTTTGCGCAAGAGCTGCTTCTATCTGGCGCGCCTCGGAATCCGCTCCGGCCAGACGTGGCAGCGATGGCTCACGCTCGGCTTTCTGCGCGGCGACGATGACCCGCACTGATGCAGGGGGCTGCATCGAGGTTGCGCTCTTCCCGTCCTCCAGCTGCACAACGCTGACCGCCGTCGTGTCGATCAACGAATCGCTTCGACCAGGCCAACGAAGTACCGACCAGGCAACGCCGTCGGTCGATTCGTCAGAGAGCACGTAGAGCCGTTTCGGCGGGGAACCACGCAGATTGGATAGCAATGCATCCGACAAGCTCCGCTGTGCCGAGTCGATCTCTGCAATCGATGCGCCTGCCGAGCGCAGTTTGAAGCGCAGGGCGAGGCTTGCCGTTCTTACGTCTTCCGGCGCGGCGGCGTCGAGCACCGTCGCCGTGTCGTGCGTGATCCAGAGCAAGGCGCCGCGCGTGTTGCCATCGAAGTAGGCTGCAAAGACCGAGTCTGCGTCGAGGGATTGCTGAATGCTTGCCACAGTCAACGCTGGTGTCGTTGTCGACTCCTGCCGTTCGCGGTCGTGTCCACTCTGCGCAAGGATAGACAACAACTGTCGCTGCGCCGCGGAGTCTGCGCCCCGACGTGCGGACGGGGTGGTCGACAACAACTCTGCGGCAACAGCACTGCTGAACGCATCGTCCTGGTTCACCGGCCTCCAGACTTGTTCCTCCTCTGCGGATCGGGCAAGCCAGCGTGTTATTTCCACGATCTTCTGGGGCTGATTCGACGACCTGGAGAGCAGGCTGCCAATTCCCGCGCGCCGCAAAACAAGCGTCTGGTTCTCGATCGCATAGCGAAGGACCGGATTTCCTGCATGGTCAGCGATTAGACGAAGGCTATCGGTTGCCGTCGCAATAGCCTGTTGGGCTGCGAGTGAGTCGCCGTAGCCCTCAAAGACCCGAGCCTTCAGAAGTGCGACGTGAACTTGCTGGGACAGCTGCAGCGGATATGCGGAAACTCGGTCGAGGTATTCCCCGGCGCGCCGCAACTCTCCCAGATTCAAGGAAACCCGTACTGCAAGTATCAACCAGTCGGCGACATTCAGCGACTCTGTCTGGAGGTGTGCGGAAACTTCTTCGAGCAATCCATCTGGATGCCCTGACTGCAATCGCAACTCGAGTTGCAGACGCAGCGCACCGTCGCTCTCCAACGGCATCTTCAGGTTGGCGTATACCGCGCTCGCCGCAGCGGACCATAACTGGGCGGATTGGATATTCCCGCTGCGTTGCTCCAGGGAGGCAAACATGATCATCGCGCTGGCCATTCGAGCGGGTGCGTCCCTCATCGAAAGACGACTGACGGCGTCCGATAAGGCCGAGTAGGCCTCGTCCAGCGCATCGACCGAACGGTAGCTGGTCGCCACGTCGAACAATGCGTTCGCCTCCCAGCGAGGCATATGGGCCGCCTCGAAGTAGGCAAGTGCCTGGTCTGCGAAGAGCAGTGCTCTGGCAAGGTCTCCGCGTCGATACGCCGGCCATCCCAACAGGTAGCGCACGTGACCTTGAATATAAGGAACGTTGACTGTCGACACCTCTGCCAGCGCCTGGTTTGCCACCATTTGCGCTTTTTGGCCTTGTCCGCGATTCTCCAGAAGCAGGGCGAAGTCGTAGAGCGTATCCACAAGTTCGCCGCGCTCGCCGAGGTTTTTCAAACGACGCAAATTTGCCTCGTAACAACTCTCTGATGCGGGGTACTGGCCGAGATTGTTCAGAGCGAGACAGCGGGTATTTTCCAACCGGACGCGAAAGTAAGACTCCCAGCGGTCCGAAAAACCGGAAGTGAGCGCCAGTGCGGCGCTGTACTGGCCCGTCCTTCGTAGCTCCTCTGCCCGCGCGACGCGGGCGACCAATGCATGCTCCGGAGCGCCTCCAGCCATCCAGCTTTTCTCTGCTGTTTCAAAAGCAGGTGCTGCATCGGCATTGCGGTCGTTGACCAGATATGCCTGTGCGACCATATGGAGTGCAAGGGCCGAGTCCTTGTCATCGGGAGCAGACCGTGCGAGCGCCCGCAACGATTCAAGATATGAATCCAACTTCCCCTTTGCGAGGGGAGCGCTGAGCGAATCAGCGAGCTCGGCGGCAGTCCGTATCCATGCCAGTCGTTGGGCGCCGGGCGACGAAGGTTCGCAGTGGGTGCTGACAACTACGGCTCCAGCCGCACTGTTCGCCTGAAATCTCTCGATGTCAATTTGCCGGCCTGGCCGAGCAAAGACCCAGTATTGACCGAAGCGCAGGGGAACAGCGATTCGCAAGATCTCCGACGAGGGGTCGCCGGAGACCTTGATTTGCTGACCGCTTTCGCGAATCTCGATCCAAGCCTCGGTTGCGCCTGGAGCGATTATCCTCAGAGGCCCTTCGACAGGAAGGACGACGGTTTGCCCTGCGCCCGAACATGACGCGGCGACCCGGTCCTGGCCGTAGGCAGTAGCGCATCCGAAGAAGCACAGCGCGAGTAGCAGAAGCGTTAAGCCTATCAGCCGGGCCCGAAAACGGGTATACAACGACCGTCGATCCCCAGCTTGGCGGACGTCCCCCCCACCGCAACGCACCACCGTGTCCGGGTGAATGGTGCCCTTGCCAACACTTTTCTCCTTTGCGGACACATCCGACCACCTGTTGTAGTTCGTCAGTGTCGGGATGTGCATGCTAGGTATGCCGACCGAAAAAATCGGGACGCTCTGCGGAACAGACGAGCGCACTCCCAGAGTTGTGTTAGCTGCGGAACAACTCCACCCGGTAGTATTTTTCAAGCAGGCTCGGCTGTCGTCACCCCGGCGGATGCTCCCCGCTCCCGCTGCTAATAACTTCCAGTGTATGCACCCTCGAGGTGTCTCCCGAGCAGCCTGCTTGCGGGCCCCCTGACCATGGATGGTAGTTTGTTATTGCAGGAATTCCCAATGGCGGGTTTGCTGGGACTAGGAGATCGGGTCGTTCGCCTGCGCAAGCCATCGTGTTAGCTGGATTTTCCCAACTAGGAAACAACTCGACCCGATAGAATTTTTCAATCTTCCCTACACCTGAGCTCGATGGTTTTCCTTCTCCGTCGTCGAGAAGCATCACAAAATAGTCCCAGTGCTCACTGTTAGGCCAGGTCTTTGGCGTGCTCGCAAGCAACCAAGGCGAATCTGGCTGTGGCGTTGAAAGAGGTTGTGGTCCTCCGTCGGCTTGGAAATAGGATTGTTTGGTCATTGACAGAATGTCGAACCAAAATTTTCCTTTGGCGTCCTTGGAGATCTTAATTTCGTCTCCCACTTGCAATCCTACTTTTTGCAAATTTGGCGTGACTGTTGTGCAAGGGGGTGACCCTGCAGAGGGCGGGCTCAGCAAATCGACTGTGTGCGGGACTGGCGACGTCGGAATGATCCAGCTGTCCGGATTATGGACGGCACGAACAAATTGCGGGTCGTTTTTTGGTCCGCGCAAACAGAGCGACGCACCGAGGTCCGGAGACGATATGCATTGAAATTTTTGATTGGCTCCGCATCCGACGACTGGCTGCGCAAACGAAGGTGATCCAAACACAGCCAATGAAGTAATCAAACCTGCCGAAATTATCCTGTTCATGGTTTTCTCCATATCAATCAGGCAATGGGATCTTCTTTGCTTCAATGTTGGCACCTAACGTATATTTTAAGCTTGCCGTATGTCCGCGTTTTAGTTCGACACGTCCCGCCAAAAAACTCACAAAACCCTCCGGCGACGGCACAAGTTCTTGCTCGGTACCATTTTCCATTTTTATGACGACATGCTCGGCGCCAGGCGGCACGGCAATCTCGATCAACACGTACGGCGACTTGCTGTCGGCGTGCTCGATGCGCGGCGGCGTGCGCTCGTCGCGCACGGCGTCGTAGACGATGCGGGTCGGGCTTGCCATCTGCGCCGGCAGGTCGGGCTGCGATGTCGATCGTTGCGAAATCCAGCCGATGCCGACGCCAACGATGAGGCTTGCTGCCCACGCCGGCGTGTTTGAAAAGCGGCGCCTTGGCGAAATATTCCGTGGGGCGGTCCGAGAAAGCTGCGCTCGCGCCGTCGATTTGTCGCTCGACGCCACAGCGCCCGCGGCAGCAGCCCTGGTATCGACCGCGGCTTCAGCGCCGGCGACGCCGGTCGCGGCGACTGCTTGAGCCGCCGGGACGCGCCGGCCACTACCGGCCGCCGCGCCGCGCGAAACTTTGGCGAGGCCATCACGCAAATCACTGTCCGCTTCCAATCGATCGACCAATTCCGGTTTGTCCATCAGGTACGCCTCGAACCACGCCGCTTCTTCGGCATCGAGCTGGCGCTCCAGATAGCGCTGCAACCAGGCCGCCTCGAGCCATGGAGTCATCCGCGCGCCGGGATCAGGCAGCATCATGACCGCGCCTTTCGGATTTTCTCCACGTCCCACGCAGGATCAGGAGTCGGCTGCGCTGCGGTTGTCTCATGTCATGCATCCTGCGCGCCGGCGCGCTCGACCAGTTCGCGCAGCCTTTCGCGTGCGCGGAAGACAACGCGGTGGAAGTGGTCGGACTCGATGCCGAGTTCGGCGCACACTTCATCCTTGCTGCGCTCGTCGAGGTAGAAGCGCTGCAGCAGCGCGCGGTCGCGTGCGATCGGCAGTTCTGCGAGCAGGCTTCTGACCTGCGTCGCGATCTGGCGCGCGCGCAGGTGCTCGACCGGATTGGAGTCGCCGGCGATCGCATCGAGTGCGTCGACGGAAGCCGATTCGCCATGGCTCGCGCGCCGGCGGTATTCGGCCGTCGTCGCGTAGACGATGGTTGCGCGCAGGTAGGCGGGCAGTGCGGCGGCGTCGCGCAGCTCGCCCGCGCGCAATTTCAAGAGGACCTGATACAGCACGTCCTGCACGAAGTCGTCGACCATCGCTTCGCCCGGCCGCGTGTGGCGGCGCACTACGGCGCGCACGCCGGGCTCGAATCGGCGCACGAACTCCGACTCGGCCGCCTTGTCTCCAGAACGGATGCGATCAGCCAGGTCTGCGGAAGTGACGTCCGAATGGGCAGCCGCCACGGTCCCCCCGCTTGAGCGTAATCGATCCCGATAGGCTGTATAGCAGATTTCATGCCGATCGGCCCATCGCCACAGGGCCGATGCGGCGTTCCGGGCTGTTTTTCGGGCCTGCTCCGCGCGATGGGCGTAGCATCGCACGGCGAGACAGCCCGCCTGCTGCAGACTCTTTTCACTGCGGATTGTCGATCGATGCGGGGAGGCGACATGAGCCAGGCGCAGCACGATGCAGGGAACACCGATGCCGCGGATGCGGCAGCAAGAACGAAGGCGGCGTGGGATGTGCACCTGACGGCGGAACGCGACGCCATTGCGGCTCGTCGAAAGGCCGCATTCGAAAAGACGCCCGAAGCCGCGGCGGCACCCCAGGCCGGGCTTGCGCTTTCCGGCGGCGGCGTGCGCAGCGCGACCTTCTGCCTCGGCCTGATCCGCGGGCTGGCGCAGAACGGCATCCTGCGCCGCTTCGACTACGTGTCAACGGTGTCGGGCGGCGGCTTCATCGGCGCTGCGCTCGGGCGCCTGGTCGGCTCGATCGGTATCGACAAGGCCGAGCAGCAATTGGCGGCGAGCGATTCGCTGGTGGTCGCGTGGCTGCGGCGCAACGGCCGCTATCTGACGCCATCGGGTGCGCGCGACCTCGGCATGGCGGCTGCTACGCTGCTGCGCGACGGCGCGTCGATGCATTTCGAACTCGGCGTTCTTGCGCTCTTGTGCGGCCTGATCGCCATCGCACCGCATGTGATCCAGACCGCGCTGCCGCTGTTCGATGCCGCAGCATGGCAGGACTGGTGGACCTGCTGGTGGCCGATCGCGCTGGGTTCGTGGCTGCTGTTCGCGCCCGGCACGTTCGTGGCGTTCTGGCCGTTGCGCGAAACCGGCAGCGAGCTCGGCAAGAAAGTGTCCGAATGCCTGCCGCGCACCGAGCTGGTGCTCCTGTGCCTGGTCGCGCTCGCCGGCTTGATGCTGATGCTCGCGTCGTCGCCGCCGGTCAGCCCGGATAACCCCGCGTCGACGGCACTGATCGGCGCGCCGTCGGCACATGCTTTCGGCGCGCTGGTTTTCATCGGCATCCTCGGCCGCCTCGCAGGCCTGTTCGTGCGCCTGTCGCTGCAGGCCGACGCAGATTCCTACAACACCTTTGCCGAACACAGAAACCGTTTGACGCGCTCGCTGCGGCGCGTGAACCTGGTAACCGCGGCGTTGTTCCTGCTCGGCTTGCTCGACGTCGTGACGTGGCAGTGCAGCCAGCTGCTGACGAACCTCAACTCGTCGTGGCTGGTCGGTGGCGTCGGCCTGGGCGGCGTGGTCGCCGTTCTGCTGCGCAGCCTTTCCGATCCGCTGCAGAAACTCAACGCTTCCGCCGATCGCACGTCGAGAAACTGGCTGCCGACATTGATCAACATTGCCGGCATCGCGATCGGCCTGATCGTGCTGGCCGCCTGGGTCATCCTGCTGCAGTGGCTGGTGTTCTCGCCGACTCCGCTCACGGCATTGGAGTTTTTCCCGCCGTGGCTGCGCGCCGGCGTGATCCTCGCCGGAGTCGCCGTCTGGTATGGCGCGACCGTGCGCCATCGCGAGACCGTCAATGCATCGTCGCTGCACAGCTTCTACCGCGCGCGCCTGACGCGCGCCTACGTGTCGGTCGGCAACACCGGGCGTTTCCACGACATCTGTGCGCGCAGCGGCTCCACCGCCGCGCTCGACGCGATCGCGAGCGTGGCGAGCGTCGTGCCGAACGACGACGTGATGCTCGACGAGTATCGTCCCGAAGAACGCGGCGGACCCCTGCACCTGATCTGCACGTGCCTGAACCAGACCATCGACGACCACGGCGAGCTGTACAACGCCGACCGCAAGGGCTCGGCGCTCGTCGCCAGCGCACGCGGGTTCGAAATCGGCGAACAGGTCGTGTCCGCAGGCGATGCCCGGATCAAGCCCGGCACGCTCGGCCGCTGGATCGCGACGTCCGGCGCCGCCGCGGCACCCGGCGCCGGGTCATTCACGACGCCCGGCTGGGCGATGCTGCTGTTTCTTGCGGGCGCGCGACTGGGCTACTGGCTCGACGCCGACGGCTTGCGCCGCGACGGCGTGGCCGTCACCCACGACAGCGCGGTCTCGCGCTGGCTTGCCAACCTCACCAACTGGCTGCGCGAGACCAAGCCGGGCCTGCTCAGCTGCGAGGCGCTGGCCTCTTTCGGCGGTCCGACGCGGCGCTGGTGGTACCTGTCCGACGGCGGCCATTTCGAGAACACCGGCGTCTACGCGCTGTTGCGCCGCGAACTCGAATTCATCGTCCTCGCCGACTGCGGCGCGGACCCGGACTTCGAATTCGCCGACCTGGAGAACCTCGTGCGCAAGGCGCGCATCGACTTCGACGCCGAGATCGAGATGTACACGCGCGACGAGGCCGCGGGCCTGGTATGTCCGACCGACGCCGAAGTCAGCATCCTGTCGCCACAGGACATGGCGGACAACGCGTCGGTGCGCGGCGTGCTGATGGCACGCATCTGCTACCACCGTTCGGACCCGGCGCGGCGCAAATTCGGTACCCTGCTGATCGTCAAGCCGAACCTGCATCAGGCGCTGGACAACGACCTGCTTGCCTACGCGCGCCGCAATCCGACATTCCCGCAACAGTCGACGGCCGACCAGTTCTTCGACGAGGCACAGTGGGAAAGCTACCATCGCCTGGGCGAGGACTTCGGCCGCAGCCTGACGCCGGCGTGGCTGCGGCAACTGCCCGGTTTCGAGCAGAGCGCCGCATGCCCCGGCCTGGTCACGCCGTTGCGCCCGAACCGCGACAGCGAGGCCGACAAGAAGCCGGCCGACAGCAAGCCGTTCTGGCGGCGCACAGCGGCCAGCGCCGCGCTGAGCACCACGCTCGGCATCGGCGCGATCGGCACGCTGCTCGTGCCGACCTGGAATTTCGTCGATGGCGTCAACAAGGAGCGCAGCGACAACCAGGCGCAGATCGCGGCGCGCAAGGAGGCGGCGAACAGCCGGCTCGCCGAGATCGAATTGTGCGTTCGCGACACGATCGCGCCCGCGTCACGGGCCGAAGCGGGGAAGCAGGAAGCCGCGAAGCAGAACGATTGCCGCAAGCAGGGCAGCAGCACCATTGCGCAGAAGCTCAACGAGATCTACCAGACGACGATGGATTTTCCGCAGGATCCGCAACTGCGGTTTTCCGCCGCGCTGATCGGCGAGGTGCAGGCCACGTGCATGGTCGACGCCGGAATCTGCCCGGACAGTCCCGTCTCGACCCTGTGCAACGCCGTGTGTCGCAACGACATCGTCGAACAGCCGACCGATCGCTACTGGAACTTCGCACCGGCCGAGGACCGTGCATGGAAAGAAAATCCGCTGGTGCAGCGGCTGGCCGCGTGGATGCCGTCGCTGGCGTCAGGAAACAGGGCGCTGCCACCGCTCAATCCCACCGCGTCAACCGCACCGGCCGGGTCCGCGGCATCGCCGCCGCAGGCATCGCCGCCGCTGTCTGCGCCGGCCCCGTCCGAGCCGCCAGCCAGCAGCGCTGCCGCGCAGCCCGCAGCAACGGCCGCTGCATCGGCCCCATCGCCTCCACACGAATCGCCGCCGCCGGCGCCACCCGCGCCGGCAACGCCGCCACGGCAGGAACAGGCTCCGGTCACGGCACCGCCGGGACTTGCGACGTGCGAATCCGGCGGGGCGGTCACGATCTACCTGCAGATCTACGACGAGCTGATGCGCGCGCGCGTCGAGGAAATGCGCAGCAACTACGGCAAGAGCGGCGAGGTCAGCTTTGCCGGCATCGAAAACGTGGCCAACACCAGTCTTGCGCGCGGTGCGAAGGAACCGGCGCGCTGGCACGAACCGACACTGCTCGTGCACCGCCCGGCCGATACCGACTGTGCCAACGCCGTTGCCGACTACCTGCAGCTTCCGCTGCAGTCCCTTTACGGCAAAGACGTGAAGATCCGCGTGCGCAGCTTGCCGCCTTCGTTCCACAGTACGCGCCACGTGCTCGAACTGTGGCTGCCGCCAACGCAGGTAGCCGCCGCGAGGTAGGCGGCGGCACTACCACAGCTGCGGCTTGGCGATCATCAGCCAGAAAGTGGCGAGAACAGCGATGAACGCGGGCCAGCCGAGCGCGAACCACCATCTCGCGCTGCGGTAGTAGGCCGCTGGCAGCGAGCTGCCGCTGCGGGCAGCTTCCGCGCTGAGGTCGCGCATGCGCAGTTGCAGCGCCACTACCGGCAGCCAGCACGCTCCGGCGAGCAGATAAAGCAGGATCGCGAGAAACAGCCACGGTGTCGCGAACGGGTAGCCCGCAAGCCACATCAGGCCCGCGCCGCTCAGCGGCTGCACGATCACCGCGGGTGTCGTGAAGAACCAGTCCGCACGCACGGTGATGCGAGCCGCGGCGGCAATCGCCGCGATATTGCCACTGCGATGGCTCATCCACATGAAGAACGCCGTACCAAGCCCCGTGCCGAACAAAATCGTCGACCCAACGATATGGATGAACTTCAGCACCGTGTAGGCGTTCATCGGCGTCGCGGTGCCATCCACAACAACGCCATCAGGGTTGCGGCGATCGGCAGATTCTTGAGCAAGCCGCCGAATGGATCGAGCCACTGCGACGGCGCGGTGATGCCTATGGCCGCGGTGTATGCGATCACCATTGCAAGCATGCAGCACAGGACGGTTCGGGTCGCCCTTCCCGTCAGCAGCGCAACACCCAGTGTCAGGTCCGCAATACTGCTCGATAGCGTCACCAGTCGCGTCGTCTCCGGTTTCCAGCCCGGCAACGCCGCCACGACCACCGACTCGGGCAATGACAAGCCGACAAGTCCCGACGCAATCCAGACTACCGCCAGCGTGAAAATCAGCAGATGCTCCAGCACGTACCAGCGCGCGAACATCAGGTCCGGCAATTGACTGGAACGCTCACGCAAGGCATCGACCAGGCGCAGCGGCTCACGCCCGATCAGTGCCCGTGTCGCCTCCAATGCCCCCTCGCTGCCGACTCGGCCGCGCTGCAGAAGATTGGCTATGACGCGGCAGAGCGGGCCGCGTCCCCAGAATTCACCGATCGCCACGGCAATACCGACCAGCGCAGACGGCATGGAAACAATGATCGGCCCTGGCAGACCGAACCAGCGCCGCCAGGCCAGCAGATAGTCGCGCAGCGTGATGATGTCGGGTCCGACGATCTCGACAACTTGCCGGAAGCGTCGCGGAGCCTCGATACCCGAGACTACCGCGAGCGCCAAGTCCCGCATGGCCACGGGACGGAGCGCCTGCCGACCGTCTCCGGGCAGCAGCAACATGCCTGGCAATGCCGACAGCGCACGCAGCAACGATGTTCCGCCGTACGTGCCATGCGCGCTGTAGACCAGTCCTGGCCGCAGCACGAGCCAGTCCAGGTCGAGCATCGCCAGCCCTGCGTCGCAACGATGTTTTGATGCAACGAATTCGCCGTCTTCGGCGGCGCCTATCGAAGAAATCTGAATGACACGGCCGACCGCCGCCACCGTGCACGCCTTGAACAGGGCGAGCGGCGCATCGACCTGCACGCGCTGGAACGTGTCATCACGCGTTTCGCGCAGGATTCCAACGCAATTGACGACTGCTTCGACGCCCACGAGGCGTGCCTGCCACGACTCCATCTGGACATCGCGGGCAAAATCGCAGCGGATCGCCTTGCCTTGCTCCAGATCGCTCGCGCGTGGCCGGCGCAGCCCCGCGACGACTTCGTGCCCCGCATCGCGCAGGGCCGCGGCAATCTGCGCCCCGAGGAACCCGTTCGCGCCCGTCACCAGCACGCGCATGCGCGGATCAGATCTTGTAGCCGCGATGGATTGCGACGATGCCGGCCGACAGGTTGCGCACGTCGACCTGGGCGAAGCCGGCCTCGAGCATCATCGCCTTCAGCGTTTCCTGGTCCGGATGCCTGCGGATCGACTCGGCGAGGTACTGGTAGCTCTCGGCGTCGTCGGCGATGAAAGCCCCCAGGCGCGGCAGCACCTGGAATGAGTGGAACTCGTACAGCGGCTTGAGCCACTGCGACCGGACTGCCGAGAATTCGAGGATCAGCGCGCGGCCGCCCGGCTTGAGCACGCGCAGCATCTCGCGCAGTGCGCGCGGCTTGTCGGTGACATTGCGCAGGCCGAACGCGATCGTCACGGCGTCGAAGCCGTTGTCGCCGAAAGGCAACGCTTCGGCATTGAGCTGCAGGTACTCCAGGTTGCGCACGAGCCCGCGGTCGAGCAGGCGATCGCGCCCGGTGCGCAGCATGGCCGCATTGATGTCGCCGATGAGCACGTTGCCCGTTTCGCCGACCTGCGGCAGCAGCAGTGCCGCGATGTCGCCGGTGCCACCGGCCAGGTCCAGCACGCTGTCGCCGCTGCGCACGCCGCTGGTCGCGGCGAACCAGCGTTTCCACAGCCGATGCACGCCGAACGACATCAGGTCGTTCATCAGGTCGTACTTCGCGGCAACCGAGGTGAATACGCGGCCGACGAGCTTTTCCTTTTCGGCAACCGGTACGTCGCGATAGCCGAAATGCGTCGTGCTGTCCTCGTCGTGCGGTCCGCTCGTCGTCGCCATTGCCGGATTCTTTCAGGAAAAGAATGCGTAGCCGAGAATCGCCGCGCCGGCGAACCCCAGCAGGATGGAGGCGATCCAGACCGGTTTCCGGCGCGTCAACGCGGCCACGGCACCGAGCGCGATCGACACCTGCAGCAGCGCCACCGATTGCGCGAAGAAGTGGTGGTGGTGCATCAGGTGATCGGCTTCGGCGCTCTTCTCGTCGCGCTGCTTCTCGAACTCCTCGGCTTTTTCCTTGCTCTTGCGCTGATCTTCGAGGTAGCGCTCCTGGTTCTTCGACAGCTCTTCCGGCGCCGGCTTGTCGAGCACCGCCCAGGCGTTCCTCTCCGCCTCGGTGATGGTCGCCTTGAGGCCCTTGGCCTGGTAATAGGCCCACTGGTCCGACGCTTCGGCCTGCAGACGCGTGGTCTCGGTCTTCAGGATCAGCGCCTCGTTCGCCGTGCCGCCGGCCTTCAGCGCGGCGACGGCAGCCAGTGCGGCGAGAATCGCGGTCGTCAGTGCGATCGTGCGCAGCAGCGTGCCGCCTTCCTTGTCGATTTCCTCGTCGATCGTTTCGCGCAGCTTGTCGGTGTCGATTTCGGGGGTTTCTGGCATGACACGCGCCTGCAAGGGGACCTGGGGCATTATCGCGCAATCGCGGCTGCCGGGGCGCGCCGCGGGATCGTCGGGCGGCGCAAGCGGCAATCAGCCGCGCGACAGACCGGCCGTGTCGAGCGCCTTCAGGTAGGCTTCCCAGTTGGCTTCCTGGTTGACGCCGAGATCGTGCAGCACATGCCACGAGAAGATGCCGGTGTCGTGGCCATCGTCGAACTTCAGCAGCACGCCGTAGTGCCCGACCGGCACGATTTCCGCGATGCCGACGTTGCGCTTGCCATGCTGCAGAACGCGCTGCCCCGGCCCATGGCCCTGCACCTCGGCGCTCGGGGAATTCACGCGCAGGTACTCGCACGGCAACCTGAAGGTCTGGCCGTTGTCGAATTGGACCTCGAGCACGTGCGAGGCGCGATGCAGCGTGATGCCGGTCGGCCGCGGCGCGGCATTCATGCCAGCGGCAGCATGTCGGGCGACTGCGGCACCGGCGGCACGCCGGCGACCTGTGCCAGCATCATCATGTAGGCCGTGCCGAAACTGATCGAGGCAATGCCCTGGAATTCGTAGGCGCCTGTATCGGGATACCACTTGGCGTTCGGATCGACTTCCTGCAGCACCAGCGCGTCGTGCTCGTGACCGACCAGGCGGCCGACGTAACTGACTTCGCCGGCTTCCTCGTCGAGCATGTTCAGCGAGATCAACGGCGTCGCGACGGCAGCCGACTCGGCGATCGTCTGCCAGTCGTCGAGGCGCAGATCCGGCAGCTCGGGAATCTTTTCGCCGTTCAACTCCAGCGCGCGCTCGACGAACTCGCGGCCCGGGTCTTCCTCGACCACGGTCACGTCGCCGATCGCCAGCGCGATGAAGCCGTCGAAGCGCATCGAATCGCTGACCTCGGCGACGAGGCAGAACTCAGCCGACATGCCGATGACATGGCCGTGCACCCAGTTCGGCGAGATGCGCTCGCGCAGCACGCGCAACGGCGCCTTCGCCTCGAGCGCTTCGCGCAGTTGTGCGCGCACGCCGCGGCCGCGGAACTGGACGACATTGTTGCTGTCGCGATGATGTTTGATCGTTGCCATGATTGATTCTTGCAAGAGCCAAGTTGACGCGGATGAACGCGGATGAACGCGGATCGACGCGGATGGAAGCCAGGTTCGCCCATTCATCGCAGAGGCTTCACCGTGATCCGCGAAAAATCCGCGGAATCCGCGTCGAGGACGCTCTTGTTTTCCTGCTCTACAAAATGTAGCGGCTGAGGTCCTGGTCCTGCACCAGCGCCGCAAGATGCGCGTCGACGTAGGACGCGTCGATATTATAGCGCTTGCCGGCCTGATCCGGGGCCTCGTACGAGATCGTGTCGAGCAGGCGCTCGAGCACGGTATGCAGCCGCCGCGCGCCGATATTCTCGGTGCGTTCATTGACGGCGAAGGCGATTTCGGCCAGCCGGCGCACGCCGTCGGCGCTGAATTCCAGCGTCACGCCCTCGGTCGCCAGCAGCGCCGAATACTGCTTGGTCAGCGCGTGGTTCGGCTCGGTCAGGATTCGCTCGAAGTCGTTGGCGGTCAGCGCCGCCAGTTCGACGCGGATCGGAAAGCGGCCCTGCAGTTCCGGAATCAGGTCCGACGGCTTGGCCAGCGAGAACGCGCCCGACGCGATGAAAAGGATGTGGTCAGTGCGCACGATGCCGTGCTTGGTCGACACGGTCGAGCCTTCAACCAGCGGCAACAGGTCGCGCTGCACGCCTTCGCGGCTGACACCGGCGCCGCTCCACTCGCCCCGCTGCGCGACCTTGTCGATCTCGTCGATGAAGACGATGCCGTTCTGCTCGCACGACGCGAGCGCCTGTTCCTTGAGCTCGTCGTCGTTGACCATCTGCGCGGCGGCCTCTTCGACAAGCAGCGGGCGCGCGACCTTTATCGCCAGCTTGCGCTTCTGCGTCTTCTGCCCGGCCATGGACGAGAACATGCCGCGCAGCTGCTGCGTCATTTCCTCCATGCCGGGCGGTGCCATGATTTCGACGCCGAGATTGACGGCGGTTTCGATCTCGATCTCGCGCTCGTCGAGCGCGCCTTCGCGCAGCTGCTTGCGCAGCTTCTGGCGCGTGTCGTTGTCGGCCGCTGTCGGCGCCTGGGGTTCGCCGACGAAGCCCAGCGTCGGCTGCTGGCGCTTGGGCAGCAGCGCATCGAGGATGCGGTCCTCGGCGCGATCCTCGGCCTGCGAGCGCACCTGCGCCTTGGCCTGCTCGCGCGCCATCTTCACGGCGACATCGGCGAGGTCGCGGATGATCTGCTCGACATCCTTGCCGACATAGCCGACCTCGGTGAACTTGGTCGCCTCGACCTTGATGAACGGCGCGTTGGCCAGATTCGCCAGACGCCGCGCGATCTCGGTCTTGCCGACACCGGTCGGACCGATCATCAGGATGTTCTTCGGCGTCACCTCGTTGCGCAGCGAAGCGTCCAGCTGCATGCGCCGCCAGCGATTGCGCAGCGCGATCGCAACCGCGCGCTTGGCCGCGTTCTGGCCGATGATGTAGCGGTCCAGTTCGTTGACGATTTCGCGGGGGGTCAGTTCGGACATGGCGACGGGAGACCAGAGACGGGAGACGAGAGACGCAAGAGCAGAAGCGTGGTTGCCCCTACGCCTCTCGTCTCTCGTCTCTCGTCTCTCCGAGCTCCTCGATCGTGATGTTGTGATTGGTGTAAATGCAGATATCGCCGGCGATCTTCAGCGCTTTTTCCACAATGTCGCGCGCCGCCAGCAGCGAATTTTCCAGCAGCGCCTTGGCCGCGGCCAGCGCGAACGGGCCGCCGGAGCCGATCGCGATCAGGCCGTTTTCGGGCTCGAGCACATCGCCGTTGCCGGAGATCAGCAGCGAGGCGTCCTTGTCGGCGACGGCGAGCATCGCTTCGAGCCGGCCGAGGCGGCGATCGGTGCGCCACTCCTTGGCAAGTTCCACCGCCGCGCGCGTGAGATTGTTGCCGTGCTTGTCGAGCTTGGCCTCGAACAGCTCGAACAGCGTGAACGCGTCGGCCGTTGCGCCGGCGAATCCGGCCAGCACCTCGCCGTTCTTGCCGAGCCGGCGCAGCTTGCGCGCGTTGGCCTTGACCACCGTGTTGCCGAGCGTGACCTGGCCGTCGCCGCCGATCACGACCTTGCCGTCACGGCGCACGGATACGATGGTGGTGGCGTGGAAGCTTTCCTGCATGGTGCGCATCGCGTGAGCGTGGGCATGTCATCATGGGGTCGGGGTGGACAAAATCCAAGCGCAGCGTGACCCCGATCCTCCCTTCGCGGCGTTTGACCGGCGGACGGTGGGTGACCCATCCAGCATCTATCGAGGCGGCGGATGAAATTCCTGGCGGGCATGGCCCTTTTTTGTTGCATGGCGGGTTGCGCGAACGTGGGTCTGCGCGAGTACCAGCCGTTCGAAGAGCGTGATTCGGACTACGGCCTGATCGCCCGTGCGGCCGTAAAACTGGTCGAGCGCATCGGTCCGGTCAGCCAGTTCGTCGTGCCGCCCGACCTCGATCGCCGCGCGCTGGCGGCGCTCAGGCAACTGCGCCCGGTCGTGCCGGCCAGCCGGCTCGCCGGCAATCAGGGCCTTCCGGCCGGGTTCTTCCTCATCGAAACGTTCACGATCCAGGGCGACGGCCTGGCAACGTTCGAGGGCGATCTGGGACCCACCGGCTGCCCCGGCGGCTGCGGCAAGAACATCTCGATCCCCTACATCCTGCAGGGCGACGACTGGTACAACCCGTCGTTCAAGATCGTCGACTACGCGCAGCATCGCGAAGTCGTGCCGGTCGATTCGGCCCGCACCCAGCCCTGATCGCGATTCCCAGGAGGGCTGAGCGTGGCGATGCCGAGTGCCGTCGAGCACCCGCTGGAGTCCGCTCCGCGCACTGCCAGTCCGCAGCAACAACGAACCTCACGATTTCTCGCGGCGCCGGGCGCGCGGGTGCGCCGCGTCGTACACGCGCGCAAGGTGCTGGAAGTCCAGATGCGTGTAGATCTGCGTCGTGGCGATGTCGGCGTGGCCGAGCATTTCCTGCACGGCGCGCAGGTCGCCGGACGATTCGAGCATGTGGCTGGCGAACGAGTGGCGCAGCAGGTGCGGATAGACGCGCTTCCACACGCCCTGGTCGCGCGCGCGGCGCTTGAGGCGCAGGCGCACGCCGTTCGGCGTCAACGGCTTGCCGAGCCGGCCATGCACCAGCACATCGTTCTCGCGCGGATGATCCTGCGCGCGCAGCGCGACCAGTGCGGCCAGCGCCTTGCCACCGACCGGCACGATGCGCGTCTTGCTGCCCTTGCCGGTGACGCGGACCAGGCCTTCGCGCAGGTCGAGGTCGCGCCAGCGCACGCCGGTCAACTCCGACACGCGCAGCCCGCTCGAGTATAGAAGTTCAAAAAGTGCGCGATCGCGCACCGCTTCCGGATTGTCCGGAGGAAACTCCAGCAGTGCCGAGACTTCATCGACGTCGAGCACCTCGGGCAGCTTGCGCCGCAGTTTCGGCGAATGCACGCCGGCGGCCGGGTTCGTCGTGACGGCGCCGTCGCGCGCCAGGAAATTGAAGAAGCTGCGGCATGCCGACAGCATGTGGTGCAACGTGCCGGGCTGCAGGCCGCCGCGATGCAGCTGCGCAAGCCAGCCGCGCAGCTGGTCGGGCTTGAGCTCGCGCCAGTGGCGCAGGGACAGCTTCTGCGCGTACTCGTGCAGCCCGGCCAGCGCACGCGCGTAGTTGACGATCGTGCCGGCGGCATAGCGTCGCTCGACGCGCAGGTGGTCCAGATAGCGCTCGATCGGCCCAGCCAGCGGCCCGGATTGCGTCACGTCAATCCGGCGCCGGGAAACGCGCGAGCGCCGCGGCGGCCGCTTCGGCGATCAGCTTGAGAAACACCGTGCCCATGCCGGGATGGAAGCGGTTCGCGTCGTGGCTGCCGATCGCCAGCATGCCGACACCGTCGATCGGCACGAGCACGGCCGAGCGCACGTCGGCCGAGCGCGCGCCGAACAGCGCATCGAGTTTTTCCGGCTGCAGGCGCCCGCACAGCGGCTCGTTGCGCTGCATGAACTCGGCGAATGCCGGCATCGACTGTGCGCCGTCGCGCTGCGCGATCAGCCAGTCGGCGCCGGGCAGGTCGGCATCGGCGCGGAACAGGACCAGGCGCACCAGGTCGGTATGGAAATCCTCGGTCAGTCCGGCCGCGATGCGGCGCAGCGTATCGGCCAGGTTGCGCTCGCGCATCAGGCCGACGGTGAGCGAATGCACGCGCACCATCAACTGCTCGTTTTCGCCGGCGATCTCGACCAGTTCGTGCAGGCGCCGGCCGAGGTCGCGATTCTTGTCGCGCAATACTTCGAGCTGATAGCTTGCCAGCGACGTCGTAGCGCCTTGTTCGCGCGGCACGTGCAGGGTCAGCGCGAGATCCGGGAAGTCCTTGAGGAATTCGGTGTGGCGGCGCAGGTAGCTGGCGACTTCCATCGCGGTCAGTCCGTCCTTGAGGTTCATCTCGGTCATGCGCAATAGTCTCCTTCGAAGACGAATTCGGCCGGGCCGGTCATGCTCAGCTCGCGGCCTTCGCCAGGCCAGCCGATCTGCAGCGTGCCGCCCGGCAGGTCGACCGCGACATCGGCATCGACCTTGCCGCGGCGACGCAACACCGCAATCGCCGCGCATGCGCCGGTGCCGCAGGCCAGCGTCGCGCCGGCGCCACGTTCCCAGACGCGCAGGCGCACGTGACCGCGATCGATGACCTGGACGAAGCCGACGTTCGCGCCTTGCGGAAAATGCCGGTCGCTCGACAGTGCGGCGCCGAGTGTGGACAGCGGCGCCGCCGCGACGTCGGCGACTTCGATGACCGCATGCGGATTGCCCATCGACACGGCGCCGAATTCGATCTCGGCATCGCCGAGACGAACCCGGTACGGCTCGGCCGGCGACAGGTCGAGCGGAACGTCCTGCGGCGCGAAGCGCGGAACGCCCATGCCGGCGCGCACACGGCCGCCAGCGAGCATTTCGACGGCGATTGCTCCGGACGGACTCGACAACCGCGTCGCGCCGGCGCCGAGCGTGCCGTCGCGATGCAGCCACGCGGCGACACAACGCACGCCGTTGCCGCATTGCTTCGCGCGATGACCGTCCTGATTGAAGATGCCGTAGGCGAATGCGCACGAAGCGTCGCCGGAGCGTTCGATCGTGAGCAGCTGGTCGAAGCCGACGCCGAAATGGCGATCACCGAAACGGGCGATCGCAGCGGTGTCGAGCGCGAGCGGGTGGTCGCGGCAATCGACAATCACGAAGTCGTTGCCGGCGCCGTGCATCTTGGTGAAGCGCAACCCCATGGCGCGTACGTGCCGTCAGTCGCGTCAGTGCTGCCCGTCGCCGGAGCCGCCGGAGCCCTGTGTCGCCTTGTCGGCATCAGGCGGCTTGGCTGCCGGCGTTCCCTGGGCCGGTGGCGGCTCGGCCTTTTTGTGCTTCTTCGCTTGCGGCTGATCGGGCAGCACCAGCGGGCCCTTGTTGCCGCAGCCGGCAAGCAGCGCGGCAGCGAAGCAGATGGCCAGAATGCAGGAGATTGCGCGCGCCATGACGAACCCACCGGATGTCGATGGCGCCAGTATACCGGGCCGTGCCCCGCATGCGCAGGGCACGGTGCGTGACCGGACGGTCAGTGCTTCTGGACTTCGCCGGATGCCGGCGGCGTTGCCGGCGGCGCCTTGTCGACCGGGGGCTGCTCGATCGCGCCGACGCTGACGGTCGCCTTCCATTCCGCGTCGCGCGCAGCGAAGTACTGCTTGGGTTCCCAGCGCGACTTGGCGGCGATGTTCACGCCGCCGCAACCGGCGTTCGGCGTCTCGTCCCCGCCGACCACCACGCTGGGCCCGCAGGTCGGCTTGTTCGACCATTGCGTCGCGCCGGAATCAAAACCGGTGCGCGAACCGGTCAGCTGCATCTGGCCCTGGCGCAACTGCTTGACCATGCGCGGCTTGGCGACCGCGTCGGCGTAGCGCTCATCGAGTTTTGCGCGGATCGTCGCTGCCTGCTCGAGCTGCGCGGGAGTCAGCGTCGCCTTGGTGCGATCGCGCGTCGCGACGAAGTCGGGATAATCGCGCTCGGCGGCGACACCGAACCAGGCGTAGGCCGTCACCGGATCCTTGGCGACGCCTTCGCCGTTGAGATACATGAGCCCGATGCTCAGCTGCGACAGCTTGTCGGCGTAGTAGGCGCCGATCTCGAAGTACTTCATCGCATCCTGGTACTGGCGATGCGCGTAGTAGCGCATGCCGGCGAACTCGCCGAACTGGTCCGGGTGATACCACGTCGACGCGTCAGCCATCGCGCGCAGCGACTTCAGCACCGACGGATCGTTCAACGGATCGTCCTCGGCATGAACCATGCCGGCGCACGCCAGCACGACCGCGGCCACCCACAACCTGCCAAACCCCATACGCATGACCTGCTCCTTGTGTTTGCGTCGCCGCCCGTTCGTCGGACGGCTCCAGACCCGGCGAATTCTCACCCACGCCGGCAATCTGCGACCAGTGAAGGAAGACATAGTTCCTGCCCGCAAAAAAACAGGTTCTCGTCGCGGCGACGGCCGCGAGGCACGGTGCGCGCGTCAGTGCTTCTCCGGCTGCTGCGCTTGGGTCTTTGCCCCGGATGGCGGCGAATCGATCGGGCCGACCTTGACCGTGCCCTTGCCTTTCCATTCCGCGTCGCGCCTGGCGAAGTATCGCTGCGGCTCCCATGGCGCGTACGAGTAGTCCCTGTGCGGTTGCAGGGTGCCCTGGCGCAACTGCACGGCCATGCGCGGCTTGGCGACGTCGTCGCCATAACGTTCGGCGAGCCGGGCACGTATCGTCTCGGCCTGCAGCAGCTGCGCGTCGGACAAGGTCGTCTTCACGCGATCGCGCGTGGCGATGAAATCGGGGTAGTCGCGCTCGGCGGCAATGCTCAACCACGCATACGCCTCCACCGGGTCTTTCGCCACGCCCTCGCCGTTCAAGTACATCAGGCCAATGCTCAGCTGCGACACCTTGTCGGCGTAATACGCGCCGATCTCGAATGCTTTCATCGCGCCCTGGAACCGGCGATGGGCGTAGTAGCGCATGCCGGTGTATTCGCCGTAGATATCCGGATGGAACGCGGTCGGCGTGAGGGACATGTCGAGCAGCATTTTCTGCACGGCCGGATCGCTCAGCGGATCGTCCTGCGCATGCGCCCTCGCTGCGACGACGAGCAACAAGACGGCACACGCCAGCTTGCCCAACCCCGAACTCATGATCGACTTCTCAAACCGCACAGCCGCGACTTTGCGACCGCAGCAAGGTTGCTGCCGGGGCGGACAGGGTTTCCGCGCGGCGATGGCTCGGCCCGGCCCTGCCCGGTGCTACGCGATGCTTGCATGTCCGATCGCGCGCAGCACTTTCTGCACGCGCGGGTCATTCAGCGCCTGTTCGCGCGAGGTCTGCGCAAATCCCGACGTCGACAGCAACGGGAATTGCGCCTGCAGCGCGTAACGAATCACGACGATTTTCATCAGCAAATCCTTCTGCAGCCGAACGATTGTGAAAATTTATACTCCCGGCGCGCGTCGATCGCAAGGCGATCGCCGCGGTTTTCGTGTAAGGTTTGATTGGCGCCGATTAAAGGTTTGTAAATGGCCGGTCTCTACGCAGTGGCAATCGCTTTCCTCGTCCTCGGCGGCATCCTGCTGCTGACGGCGTTCCGCCACCTGTTCGTTGCGCGCCGGCACTGGCGCGCGCGCCGCCACGTCGCTGCCACGTTGCGCGCGGCCTGGATGCTCGTGTTTGTCGCGCTCGCGACGATCGCGCTGGGTCTCGGGCTCGCGTTGCGCGGCTATCGGCTGATGATGGCCGAGGAACCGATCGTCAACCTGTCCGCGCGGCAGACCGCTCCGCAGCAGTTCGCGCTGCGCCTGGATTTCCCGGATGGCAGTCATCAAAGCGCCGCACTGCACGGCGACGAATGGCAACTGGATGCGCGCGTGATCAAGTGGACGCCGCGCGCGATCGAGCTTGGCGCCCGGCCGCTGTATCGCGTCGACCGCCTGTCCGGACGCTTTCGCAATGCCGCGCAGGCAGCCGGCACCACTCCGAGCATCGTCGACCTCGGCGGCGAGTCGATGCTCGATCTATGGCAGCTCAAGAGGCAGTTTCCGCAGTGGTTGCCGTGGATCGACGCCGATTACGGCAGTGCGGCCTATCTGCCGCTGGTCGATGGCGCGAGCTATCGCGTTAGCCTGAGCCCGGTCGGCGGATTGATCGCGCGGCCCGCGGATCAGGCGAGCGCGGACAAGATCAAGGCGGCGGGATGGTGAGCCATCGCCTTCAGACGCAGACGCCGAAGGATGGCGCGGACTGCTTCCCGGTCTTGCAAGCAAGGTCAGCATGGATTCCGCCTTGCGCCGGAGTCACGACAGATAGAGCCCGCGTTTCGTTAGCTACTTCCCATTAGCTACTTCACTGCGGGCGGCGCGGGCGCGGTCTTCGGCAGCTGGTCGATCAGGAAGGCAAATTCCTCCGCGACCTCGCGGTAACGCTGGAAGCGGCCCGACTTGCCGCCGTGCCCGGCCTCCATGTTCACCTTGAGCAGCAGCGGGTTCCTGTCGGTCTTGGTCGCACGCAATTTGGCCACCCACTTGGTCGGCTCGTAGTACTGCACCTGCGAGTCCCACAGGCCGGTGGTGACCAGCAGCGCCGGATAAGCCTGCGCCGAAACGTTGTCGTACGGAGAATACGACAGCATGTAGTTGTAGTAGATCGTCTCCTTCGGATTGCCCCACTCGTCGAACTCGTTCGTCGTCAGCGGAATGCTCTCGTCGAGCATGGTGGTGACGACGTCGACGAACGGCACGTGTGCGGCGATTGCGCGGTAATCCTGCGGCGCCATCGTCGCGACCGCGCCCATCAGCAGGCCGCCCGCGCTGCCGCCTTCGGCGAAGCATTTGTCCTTCGCCGCGTAGCCGTACTTGACCAGGAATTCGGTCACGTCGATGAAGTCGGTGAACGTGTTCTTCTTCTTCAGCAGCTTGCCGTCCTCGTACCATGAGCGGCCCATCTCCTGGCCGCCGCGCACGTGCGCGATCGCGTAGACGAAACCGCGATCGATCAGCGAAAAACGCGGCGACGAAAAGCGCGCATCGGACGAAGCACCGTAGGAGCCATAGCCGTACTGGTACAGCGGCGCGGTGCCGTCGCGCTTGACGTCCTTGCGATAGGCCAGCGATACGGGAATCTTCGTACCGTCGCGCGCCGTCGCCCAGAGGCGCTCGGCCGTGTAGTTGGCCGGGTCGTAGCCGCCCAGCACCGGATCGCGCTTCTTCAGGTCGCGCTGGCCGGTCTTCATGTTCAGGTCATAGACCGTGTTCGGCGTGATCAGCGACGTGTAGTTGTAGCGCAGCGTGTCGGTGTCCTGCTCGCGGTTGTCGCCGATGCTTGCCGTGTAGTCGGCGTCGTCACCCTTGACGTAGGTCTCGGCCCCGGCCAAACAGGTTTTCGCGGCCGGCGGCCGCTCCGGCTTGTCCTCTCCCGCGCCGCGGGAGAGGGTGGCCCGAGGGGCCGGGTGAGGGAGGACACCGCGCTGATCCGTGCGTGCGCCTTCCGTGGAACAATCGGCGCGGTCGCGCCAGGGCTTGATCCGGACGCGCTGCAAGCCGTCGCTGCGCTCTTCGATCGCGAGGAAATTCCTGAACGGCGCGATGTGCTCGATCAGCACGTCGTTGCGCACCGGCACCAGTTCGCGCCAGCCCTTCTTGTCGCCGACACGGGCGTCGTCGACCTGCATCACGCGAAAATTCTTCGCCGCACCGCTGGCGCCGCCCCAGTTGGTGCGGATGACCCAGCGCTGGTCGATGTGATCGGCGTGGTATTCGAAGTCGTGTTCGCGCGGCGCGATCACGCGGAACTTTGCCTTCGGCTGCGCGGCGGGCAGGAAGCGGATCTCGCTCGACAGCGTGCTGTGCTCGTCGATGACGATGTACTTTTCGTCGCCGCTGCGGCCGACGCCCATGTAGAAGCTGTGGTCGCGCTCTTCGTACACGACCGCATCCCTCGCCGCATCGGTCCCCAGCAGATGCTTCTTCACGCGCACGGTCAGCAGCGTGACCGGATCGTTTTCGACATAGAAGAGCGACTTGTTGTCATCGGCCCACGCCATCGACGCCGAGGTGTTCCTGATTTCGTCCGGCAGGATCCTGCCGGTGGCAAGGTCCTTGACGTGGATCGTGTACTGGCGCCGCCCGGTATCGTCCTCGCCGTAGGCGAGCAACTGTTCGTTCGGACTGATTTGCGTTCCCGCGATCTGGAAGAAGTCGTGACCCGTGGCCATTGCGTTGCCGTCGAGCATGACCTGCTCGAGGCCGTCGGCGCTGCCCTTGCGGCGCGCGTAGACCGGATATTCGGCGCCCTGTTCGAAGCGCGTGTAGTAGAAGTAGTGCTTGTACTTTGCCGGAACGGTCGAGTCGTCCTGTTTGATGCGGCCGACGATCTCGTTGTACAACGTGTCTTCGAGCGGCTTGGTATGCGCGGTCATCGCCGCGTAATAGGCGTTCTCGGCCTTCACGTAGTCCAGGACCTCGGGCCGGCTGCGGGTGTCGTCGCGCAGCCAGTAGTAGTTGTCGACACGCACGCCGTTCGGCGACTGCACATCGAAAGGATGCACGGCAGCCACCGGCGGCTGCGGCTGGGCAGGAAGTGCCGGCTGCGGCTTCGGCGCCGCACAGCCAGCGAGCGTGGCCAGGAGCGCGGCCAGCGCGAGAACGCGCATCTGCAATCGCAACGTCATGACGAAACTTCTGCGGCGGGAAAGGCGGCGATGGTAGCAGACCGGCGGCGGGGCGAGGACGGCGCACGACGTGAAGGCCGGGAGGTTTTGCGGAGAGTGTCCTTCGAAAGCTGCCCCCGTGGCGCGCCCTCCCATCGACGTCCCCGTCTCATCCTCGCGCGGCGGACGCGATGCGCCAACTCGCGCCATCCATGGCGCTCGCCCTCCGCGCCAGCTCCGCTGTTCGCGCACCGCTCCCGGCGCGCGCAGTCAACGCATCGCGCCGGACCCGCCGCGGTCCCTCAGCCCTTTCTCATAGCGCCATGCGTCGGCGCCATCCTCATAGAACTGCGCATAAGCCCCGAGGCGCCGATAACCCGTGCGTTCGTAGAGGCGGATCGCCGCGGCATTGTCCTTGCGTACTTCGAGCCGCATGCGACGCGCGCCGTGACGGAATGCCGTTCGCTCGGCCGCCGCGAGCAGCGCCTCGCCCAGTCCGCGTCCGCGCCCGGCGTCGGCAACGGCGATGGAGTACAGGCGCGCGATGTCGCTGCCGCGATGAAAGAACACCACCGCCTTGCCGAGCAGGCCCGATCCGTCGACCGCCGCCAGTACGGCAGCGCTGTCGCTGCGCAGATGGCGCAGGTATTGGCGCTGCGACAAGTGATCGGTGGTGAAGGCAGCGCGTTCGAGCACGACCAGTGCAGCCAGGTCGGCGGGCAACGCGCGGCGGATGCGAAACGCGGCAGGCATCGGCAAGGGTCAGGAAAATGTCAGCCTAGAGGAGCGCCGCGCGGCGCGCAATGCCGACCCGAACGAAAGCAAACCGGCGCGTTCGCACCGCACTTGAAAGGCCCGCTCTGTATGTCACACTAGGCGCCCGAGAAAATCTGCTGCGCCCAGGACCTTGCGCGCCTTCCGCTGGGATTTCGTCGGGTACCTGAAGGATGCCCGACCACAGCGATTGTCACGACCATGTCCGAACCTCCGTCTGCGCGCACGACTACATCCCCGGCTGAACCAGCATGAGCCGGCTCGTCATCGTTGTCGAAAAGGCATCGGACTGGGGTTCGTACTATCCGTCGGACAACGTCGTGGCGGCCCAGGACTATCTGAAGGAAGCCATCAGCGTCGACGACGAACGCGTGCAGGTGATCAACCTGTGCCGCAGCTACAAGTACCTCGGAATCGGCTACTACGTCTCGCTGCTGGCCGAGGCGCGCGGCCACAAGGTGATTCCGTCGGTGCGCACGATCAACGACCTGCGCAAGCGCGCGCTGTACGGCCTCGACATCGAGGACCTCAACCAGAAACTGATCAGGTTCCTGCCCGAGGAAGGGCGCGACACGACCGACTTCGGTGTACTTCTATACTTCGGCGAAACCAGCTACTCGACGCTGTCCGACCTCGCCCGCCAGGTGTTTGAAACATTTCCCTGCCCGATCCTGCGCCTGGAGTTCGAGCGCGAGAAGGTGTGGCAGATCAGTGCGATCAAGCCGGCCAGCCTGCACACCCTGGCCGATCCGCAGGAAGACTCGTTCGCGCAGGCGCTGGACAAATTCTCGAAGAAGCTGTGGCGCAAGCCGCGCACGCGCAAGAAGTTCCGCTACGACATCGCCATGCTGGCCGATCCCGCCGATCCGATGCCGCCTTCGAACAAGCGTGCGCTCAAGCAATTCATCGAGGCCGGCAAGGAGCTGGGCATCGAAGTCGAGCAGGTCACCAAGAACGACTACTCGCGCATCGCCGAGTACGACGGACTGTTCATCCGCGAAACGACCGCGCTCGACAACCACACCTACCGCTTCGCCAACAAGGCCGAAAAGGAAGGTATGGTCGTCATCGACGATCCGGGCTCGATACTCAAGTGCACGAACAAGATCTACCTGCACGACCTGCTCAAGTCGCGCAAGCTGCCGACGCCGAAAACCGAAATCATCTATCGCGACGACGCCCGGCGCCTGGGCGAGTTGCCCGACCTGCTTGGTTTCCCGATCGTGCTGAAGATTCCGGACGGCTCGTTTTCGCGCGGCATCGTCAAGGTCGAAAGCGTGGAGGAACTCAAGGCCGCGGCCGAGGAACTGTTCCAGCACACGGCGCTGGTACTGGCGCAGGAATTCATGTTCACCGAATTCGACTGGCGCGTCGGCATTCTCGACGGCCAGGCGCTGTATGCGTGCCAGTATTTCATGTCGCGCGGCCATTGGCAGATCTACAACCACGGGCCGAACGCGCCGCAGCGCTCGGGCGGATTCAAGACCTTGCGCGTGCGCGACGCGCCGAGCGAAGTGGTCAAGCTGGCGCTGAAGGCGACCGCGCCGATCGGCGATGGCCTGTACGGCGTCGACCTGAAACAGGTCGGAGAGCGCGTCGTGGTGATCGAGATGAACGACAATCCGTCGATCGACGCCGGCGTCGAGGATGCCTACCTCGGCGAAGACCTCTATCAACGCATCATGGGCGAGTTCCTGCGCCGGATGGAACGCAAGCGCCTCGGCATCACCGACTGATTCGCGGCGGCCGCCGGCCGTGCCGTGAGCTGCAGCAGGCGCCGTTCGCCGCGCCGGCGCCAGGATCTGGCTTGACGCCGCGGCACGCGGCGCGTCTGGTAACGGGCCATGCCGCTGCGCATCCACGCGGCGATCCGCTTGCGGCGCAGGAATGCAAGATCGATGGCCGGCGCCACCACGAGCCAGAATGGCAGCCAGCCGAATATCGGGTCGACGTTGCGCAGGACCGGAAAGCACGTGACCGCTGCCAGACCGAGCAGCAGCCATACTTGCAATGCCGCGATCCATTCCCATGGTGGCGATGGCGCACGGTTCGAGGCTGCCTGCGATGGCGTTGCGATCATGACGGCTCTCCGTTCGAATTGCCGCGCAGCCTAGCCACGCGCGATCTCATCGACTGAGATGGCGCGTGCCGGCGCAACGGCAGCCCGACCGTTTACGGGGATGGATGCGGGCATGTGCCGGACGGAGTGCACCGGCACGATTCGCCGTGCCCATGGCGGAAGAGTTTCCCCCGGTCTTTCGCGGCATGGCGGCCTGCGCGGCCGGCAAACGCGTCGTGGCCGGAGCGTCCTCTATAATCGACCCGGTATCGAAGCGGTGGAGTGTCGGGAATGGAGACATCGCATTTTCTGCAGGATGCCGTGATGCTGCTGGCGGCGGCGGTCGTGGCCGTCGCGCTGTCGCGGCGCTGGGGGCTGGGCGCGGTGCTGGGCTATCTTGCCGCCGGCGCGGTGATCGGTCCGCAGGTACTCAACCTGGCGCCCGACATCGGCGCGACCACGAAGGTGTCCGAGTTCGGCGTCGTCCTGCTGCTGTTCGTCATCGGCCTGGAGCTTTCGCCGCAGCGCCTGTGGCTCATGCGCAAAGCGGTTTTCGGCGCCGGCCTGGCGCAGGTGGCCGTATCGGCATTGCTGCTCGCCGGCGTTGCGCTCGGCGTCGGCCTGGCCTGGAAAAGCGCGCTGATCGTCGGCCTCGCGCTCGCGCTTTCCTCCACTGCCGTCGGGTTGCAGATTCTCGCCGAGCACAAGCAGCTGGGCAGTCCGCACGGGCGCCTGGCGTTCGCGATCCTGCTGTTCCAGGATCTGGCGGCAATTCCGATTCTCGCGCTGATTCCGCTGCTCGGCGCCGGGCATGTCGAACAGGACGCCACGGATCAGGCATTGGCCGTGTTGCGCATCATCGGCGTCATCGCGGCTGTCGTCGTCGGCGGCCGCTATCTGCTGCGGCCCGTGTTCCGCATCGCCGCGCGCACGCACATCGCCGAGGTGTTCACGGCGACCGCGCTGCTGGTCGTGCTCGGTACGGCGTGGGTCATGGAACTGGCCGGAATGCAGATGGCGCTGGGCGCGTTCCTGGCCGGCGTGCTGGTCGCCGACTCGGAATTCCGCCATGAAATCGAATCGCAGATCGAGCCGTTCAAGGGGCTGCTGCTGGGCCTGTTCTTCGTCAGCGTCGGTGCGTCCCTGGATCTGGACCTGGTGCGCGAACGACCCGCGCCGATCCTCGCCATCATCGCGGTCATGCTCGCGCTGAAGTCTATCGTGTTGCTCGGCATCGGCCACATGAAACGCAAGCTCGGCTTTGCCGAGACGGTGCGACTGGCCGCGGTCCTGGCCGGCGGCGGCGAATTCGCCTTCGTCGTGCTTGCCCTGGCGCAGCACGATGCGCTGATCGATGCCGAGCAGAAGAACCTGCTGATCGTCGCCGTTACGGTGTCCATGGCGCTGACGTCGCTGGCGGTGCTTGCTGCGAATCGCTGGCTCGAGCAGCGCGACAAGGAGCCGGCGCGCGACTTCGACGAGATCGTGGATGAACACCCGCGCGTGATCATCGCCGGCTACGGCCGCGTCGGCCAGATCATCGCGCGCATCCTGCGTGCGCAGCGCGTGCCGTTCACGGCGCTGGAAAGCTCGGTCGAACAGGTCGATTTCTCGCGCCGTTTTGGCAGCATGATCTATTTCGGCGACCCGAGCCGGCCGGAACTGCTGCGCGCGGCACGCGCGGACCAGGCCGAGGTGTTCGTCGTCGCCACCGACGATCCGGAGGCGAACCTGCGCACCGCACGCATCGTGCGCCGGCTCTATCCGCACCTGAAGATCGTGGCGCGCGCACGCAATCGCCAGCATGCGTTCCGGCTGATGGACCTGAATGTCGACGGCGTGGTACGCGAGACGTTGCACTCGAGCCTGGTGATGTCGCGCCTCGTGCTCGAAGAACTCGGCATCGAGCCGGCGGTCGCGGCCGAACGCGTCGAGAAATTCCGGCGCCACGACGACGAGTTGCTCAAGGCGCAGTATCTGGTCTACGACGACGACGCGGCGCTGATGCAGGGCGCGAAGGAGGCGTTCGACGACCTGCAGCGCCTGTTCGAGGCCGATACCAGTTCCGAAGCCGAGCAGCAGCCCGGCTGACATTCAGCCGCGGGTGTCGATGGCTTTGTTGTCGACGGCATGTGCCGCCGGTTCGCGCTGACCCAGTTCGGCCGCCAGATCGATGTAGCCGAGCAGCTGCGCAACCTGGCGCGGGCTGCGATCGAGCACGTCGCGGCGCCCGGGGTCGGCCTTTGCCGCCAGCAGCGCGCGCGCCGGCAGCAGCAACCCGTGGATTGCGCAGGCGTGCAGTGGTCCGACGCCGCGCTGATCCTGCAGGTTGATATCGGCATGCGCAAGCAGGAACAGCGGCAGCAGCGCGAGCAGGTGTTTCTGGTCCGCCGGACTGCCCGGTTCGGCGCGCCCGCCGAGCAGCAGCAGCAGCGGCGTCTGTCCGCTCACGTTGACGGCATTGACGTCGGCGCCGTGTTCGAGCAGCAACTGCAGCACGCGCCTGGCGCCGTCGGTTTCGCTGCTGCGAAAGGCGAACTGCGCAGCGGCATGCAGCGAACTCGTGCCGCGCTCATCGCGCGCGTTGACCTGCGCGCCGCGCGCCAGCAGGCGCGTGACGATTTCCGGAAATCCGAGCGCGGCGGCAATCATCAGCGGCGTACCGCCGGTCGGCAGGCGTGAATCGACTGCGACTCCCCGCTCGAGGAGCGTGGCGACCGCATCTTCGCGCCGCGCGGTCACCGCGGCACTCAGCGGCGTTGCACCGCTCGGCGCGGCGCGTGCCGGGTCGGCACCGCGATCGAGCAACAGACCGATCAGCGCCGCATGGCCACTGCCGGCGGCCCGCAGCAGCGCGTCGGCGCCCTGCGCATCGACACTGTGTATGGGCAGATCCAGGTCGAGCAGTTTGGTTACCGCATCGAGGTCGCCGAGTGCTGCCGCGGCCGGCAGGTCCTCGCCCCGCGGCGGCCGTGCCGGCAGTTTCCAGCGCTGCCAGTTGAACCAGCGCCGCAGTTCGGGCCGCGCCAGGGCGAGCCCGAGCGGCGTTTCGCCGTTGGCAGCCGCGATCTCGGGACTTGCGCCGGCGCGAATCAGCTGGCGGATGATTGCGTCGGCCTGCTCAACCGGCAGTGCCAACGCATCGAACAGCGGCGTGCGCCCCTGTCGATCACGTACGTTCGGGTCGACTCCGCGATCGAGCAGTGCCTGAACGACGCAGACGCTTCCCGCGGCGACGGCGTGCGCAAGCGGCGTGCGGCCGTCGCCATTCGGCAGGAACGGGTCAGCCCCGTTGCCGATCATTTCGAGCGCGAGATTTTCCAGCTTCGGGCGCAGCTGCCCCGCGCCTGACAGCGCCGCGCAAACGCGGATGATGGCGTGGAGACCCGAAGGCGAGGCGCCGTGCTGATGCCATTCGCAGGCGGCGTCCGCTGCTCGAGGCAGGCGTGCAAGAAGCGCATCGAGCACGCTCGCGCCGCCGTCGACGGTCGCCTGCGGTCGCAGGCCGTGGTCGACCAGCCAGATGCGCGACGCCGGCGGTTCGTGCTCCGCCAGCTCGAGATAGAGGCGCTCGAGGTCGAGCAGCGGCCATGCGCGAACCGGCGCCTCGAATGTTTCCACAATGTTCCAATGTCCAAAACGCAGCGCATCGAGCAGGTGCGGCGGCGACACGCGGCCGGCCGGCGCGACCGCCGGGGAATCGGCGACGCTTGCCGGCAATGGATAGTCCGGGTCGAGCAGCGCAACGATGTTCCAGCGCCCGGCCGCGGCGGCGAAGTCGACGGCGCGCTTGCCGTCGCTTGTCCTGATGTCGGACGAGGCGCCGGCCTGCAGCAGCAGGCGTATCGTCGTTTCCCCGGACTTTCGCGACTGGCTGGCGATGATCAGGGCGGTGCGGCCCATCGCGTCGGAAGCGTCGGGGGCCGGATCGCGTTGCGCGATCAGTTCGACAACGACGTCGGCACCCGAGCGCGCCGCTTCCATGAGCGCCGTCGTGCCGCGCGTGTCGGTGGCGCCGACCTGCGCTCCGGCATCGATCAGGACTTCCGCGATGGCCGCGTTGCCGTGCAGGGCCGCGATCATCAGCGCGGTTCGGCCGAGTGCATCGCAGGCATCCACGCGGGCCTTGCGCTTGAGCAGCAGCTCGGCGCCCGTGGGGTCATCGTCGTTGCATGCAGCCGCGCTGAGCAAAGCCGGTTGCGCACGTTCGTTTTCCATCTTCGCGCCGCGCTCCAGAAGAAATCGCGCGAGCGCCCAGTTGCCGGCAGAGCAGGCCATGGCAAGCGGACTCAGGCCATCGCGGTTGACCGCGTCGAGCGGTGCCGCCGCGTCACACAGCAAGGCGCAGACGATGGGGGTGGCCGACAACGCCGCATAGTGCAGCGCGCTGTTTCCGCCGGGGTCGACGCAACGCGGATCGGCGCCGTTGGTCAACAGGGTCATGACCGCTTCGGGCCGTCCCTGGTGGCTGTCTCTCGTGGCCGCGATCAACGGAGTGAGCCCGGCGTGCGCGCGATTCAGGTCGGCGCCCTTCGCGATCAGGCCGCGAAGCAGTCGCATGTCGGTACCCAGCGTGGCCAGCACGACGACCGAACGCTGGTCGCGGTCATCCGGCGGCGGCAGCGTGTTCGGGTCGGCGCCGTGTGCCAATGCGGCAAGCGCAAGGTCGGTCTGTCCGGCGCGTGCGCAGCGCAGCAGCTTCGCGTTGAAGTCTGCTGGTGTGGGCAGCTTGCCCGGCGCAGACGTTTCCTGCGTTTGCGCTTCGATTGGTGCTGGCGGCGCCGCAAGCGGCACTGTGCGGTCGCGGCGCTGGCGCCGGAGTTCGTGCAGCAGAGCCGTGGCGCAGCGGTTTGCAATGACCACACACACCAGCGGTGCAATGACGAGACCGTAGATCGCGACGGCAGCCAGCTGCATTTCCGGCGCGGATGCTGCGCCGACAGCGCCGATCGCCATCGCGCCCGCTGCGAGGGCCAGCACTCCGAGCGCAACGATCAGTCCGTGGCTGAAGAAGACCTCGTTGCGTCCGGTGAGCTGATGGGCAAGACGACTGCAACGCGCGATTGCCGCGCCGACGTCGATATTCGTCGATTGACTCGGGCAGGCTTTGCGCCAGACGAACAGCAAGCCGAACACGGGCCAGAAGCGCCACAAGCCGAGGACTGCAACGACCGCTTCGGTCGATACCGCGATCGTGGCGCCAAGCGAGCGGTCGCGCTGCAGCCATTGCAGCGGATAGGCGATCAGCAGGGCAACCAGCAGGGCGTATGCGGCAAGCAGGAGCAGGAAAGGCAGCCCGCGTCGCAACGCCGTTCGGATGAAGGTCGCCTCATGCCGCAGTCCAAGAGCGCGGCAGACGCCGACCATCATCAGTGCATCGAAAACCAGCAGCAGCAGCACGGCCGCCGGATGCCTCAGCAGTGCTGCCGCAACGAGCACGGCAACAGCGGGGACAAACAGGCGCAAGTCGGTGATCCAGGCTTTGAGGCGGTCGAAAAAAGTCATCGACATCGATTGGCAATTTCGACGGAGCGGCGGCAGCGGAAGTATATTGGCAATGTGCCCGCGGATCGTAAAGAGCGTGTCGAGCGGAGCGGGTGGCAAATGAACAGGTGCAGGCCTTTGGACCTTCGTCGATCACGGGCGATCGTTGCCACGCCGATGGGTTCTGCGCTCCGCGCCAGCGGACACTTCGGAAATGGCCGATGTCCGTCAGGGTAGGCGAGCCAGTTCGGATGGTCGCTGTCAGGGTGTCGCGTTGGATACGGGCCAAAACAAGCGCCGCGATTCGCTCTCGACCGAGGCGGTGGGAATGGAGAGCAGGCGATCGGCATCAGCCGTCCCCGGATCGTCGACCTGGCCTGTCCATCAGTGCGCAGGCGCTCGCGACGGTACGATCTGCTGTTCAAGGCAGATCGCGAGCACCGCGGCGCGCGTGTAAATCATTCTCGGGCCGATCGCTGCAGACCCCGCAAAGTAAAAGGCCACCCCGTCGGGGCTGGCCTTTTTCCGTTTGCGGGGACGGGCGGATGTTGCGTCTGGACACAGACAAACGCCCCGATTCGCGAGGAACCGGGGCGTTTGGGATGAAGCCCCTGGCAGTGACCTACTCTCGCATGGCTTAAGCCACACTACCATCGGCGCGGGCGCGTTTC